>NZ_BAABDQ010000006.1:0-129250 GCF_039539705.1 Nonomuraea rosea
CCGTGGCGGTCGCCCGGCCCGAGTAATAGCCGGGCTCGCACGACGCGCCCGGGCTGGGGGTGCCGAGGCCGAACACGGGGGTCAGGGTGGTGTTCTGCCAAACGTCGGTGCGGCCGCTCACGGTTACTCCGGGGCCGGCGATCAGCCCGTGGTAGAGCAGTTCCACGGTGAGGTCGATGCGTCGCACGGGACCGTCGCACTGGACCGTCGCGCTGTAGTTGACGGTCTTGGCGTCGGTCATGCTCGGTGGGCTGCCCGGCGCGACGTACCAGCAGTTGTGGCCGTCGGGAACGGCGGCGGATGCCGGGGTGGCGTCGATGCGGCGCGCGGGACCGTCGCACTGGACCGTCGCGCTGTCGTTGACGGTTTTGGCGTCGGTCTTGCTCGGTGGGCTGCCTGGCGCGACGTACCAGCAGTTGTGGCTGTCGGGAACGGCGGCGGATGCCGGGGTGGCCAGGCCCAGGGGTGTGATGGAGAGGGCGGCTGTGACCAGGGTCAGGAGGAGGCGTAATCCATTGCGATGCAACAGTTTCACACGCATCGACGGATGGTTTCACGGGACATCGGTGTCGGCAATGGGTGAGCCCGGACCGGGAGGTGGGCCGGGGCGTGCGCTCGAAGACAACCTGCTCACGCACTACTGCGGCGGGGTGTGCGTCCGGGCTGGCCGGGAGCAGTGGCTGCTGACTCTTGTGAGGTTCCCTGGTCGGTACGCCGAAGCCGAACGTGAGGAGCAGCGTTCCGCGAGGAGCACGGCAAGGACGTGTCGATCTTCACGGAAACCGTGCGCGGGGTGAAACAGCCGCTCACGCTCGCTGAGCTGCGCCGCCGACACGAAGCCGGGCTCATCACCCGCCGCAGGAAGGCGAAACAGCCCGCTCTGTTCGCCGCGGTGCCCGGACGCTGATGCTGTACCTCACGCCGCCCAGTACCGACCAGGTCCGCGAGCACGTCCACGCGGGCCGGCTCGGCGCCATCGTAACCCCGGTCCTCCGGGAACCACATCCCGGAGCAGGGGGTGTGGGCCGCCGACTCCGGCATCTTCGGCAACTTGTACATCGGCGACGAGGCCTACATGGACTGATTGGAGGAGCGCGCGCCGTTCGCTGCCCGGTGCCTGTGGGCGACCGCGCCCGACGTTCCCTTCGGCGCGTTCGCCACCGTCACCCGCTCATAGCCGTACCTCGACCGCATCCGGCTATTGGGATACCCGGTCGCGATGGGCAGCGTGATCACGTTCTGGGAGGAGATCCCGGACCCGCAGCAGGGTCGGCCCGGCGACATTGGCGCGCTGCTGCGGCGCCTGCATGCGCTTCCTGCCCCGCCGAAGGAGCTGCTGCACACGTTCGACCCGTTCTACCGCCAGCACTCCCACATCCGCGACGCCGCCGGCCTGCACGAGGACGACCCCGCTTTCTCCTGGGCCTCCTGCAGGAGCTGCGGACCGCCTACGCCGACCTGTCGTTCGCCCATGCGCCGCGCGCCATCCACGGCGACCCGCATCGTAAGAACCTCGTGCGCGGCGCCGACGGCCGCACCACGGAGTGATACCCCCGTGGACGCTCGCAGCTACGGCCTGAAGGAGGCTTCTAGGCCGGAGCGTGCCCCTGCGATGCTTGGATGGATGTCCCAGGGTTGGTGGGCGTGACAGGGGCGCTGCAGGAGGTCAACGACATCGTGGCGGTAGATGCCGGTGGACCGAAGAGATCACGGGCGAGTGGCAGGCGTGCAACCACTGCGATGCTCACTCCCAACCGAGAATGAGCTGGGTATGACGCTTCCGGAAGATCCGCCCGACCGCTGGCGATGCTACCGCGGCACGAGCGGGGTAGAGGGCGAAGGTTGGGCCGGGGTGGGCGCGCCAGCGGTGATCCCAGGTGGTCACGTGGTCGTGCAGCCTCTGAGCGAGCTGGTCGCGCTCGCGGCCGTGGCCGTAGACGCCGAACTCCCAGCGGCGCCCTTCGTCGCCTTGCGAGAGTTCACGGAAGGTGAGGTAGGCGAAGCTGCCGGCGGTGATGAGGACCGGGCAGTACCAGCGGAGGGCGGGCTCGATGAGGCGACCTTCCTCGCGGGTCTCGTCTCGCCAGATCATGCCGAAGGCGTCGTCGGCTGTGGCACCCCAGAGGTTCAGCGAGTCGACCGGCTCCGCCCAGTCGAAGGTGACGCCGGTCCACAGCTCGCTCCGCTCGCCCCGCAGCGCGCTCTCAAGTTCCGCGACGTCAAGCGGGGGTCCGCTTTCCAGCGTGAGCTTCACCGCTCCGCCCGCCAAAGCTGCTACCTGATCCGGCAGCGCGCCTTGCCCTTGGCAGGCGACGAACCCACAGACGACTGGGTCCAGTCCGGCGAAGTGGTCACCGTCACGGATGAAGGTGAGCGACCGGCTGACTGTGGAGAACCTCAGAGGCACCACCATGCGGCCGGTTGGGGCGAGCAGATGCCCCCATGGGATGTCATAGACGCCTACGGTGACGATGATGGCATCGAAGCCGCCCTCGGGTGTGTGCTGTTCGACGGTGTGCTCGGCGTCGCCGAGGACGACCTTCACCCGCGGATATCGGGCTTCGGTCAGGAAGCGGGTCGCCCGCTCGGTGACCCACGGGTCGATGTCAAAGGAGACAACCAGACCTTCGGGGCCCACGATCTCAGCGATCAGGGCTGCGTTGTAGCCTCCGCTTCCGATTTCTGCGACTTTCGCCCCGCGGAAGAGCTGGGCGGCTTGCAGCATTTCGGCTTGGAGCCATGGGGCGCTGATCGAGCTGGTCGACACGCCTGCGGTGTCGCGCTTGGTGGTGACGGTGTTCTGGGCCGAGTAAGCAGCGGCCAGGGATGTCTCGGGCGCGAACCGGTGGCGCGGGACTTTCGCGAAGGCTGCTTCCACCTGCGGGGATTGGATGGAGCCTCGCTCGATCAGTTTGTCGACCATGGCGGCTCGCAGGTGATCCGGAGATTGTAGGGAGACGGCGTCGGTGGTCATCGGGCCACGCTACTTTCGCTCATCGATAGAGTCAGGCAACCGGCGAGTATGGCAGGCGGTCATGGCTGTTTGCGGGGCTGTACTTGAGGCGGCTCGTGCAGCTCACGCATGTGCTGGTCGTATTCGGCGTGCGGACCAAAGGCCCATCTGGGCGCGGCGCTGATCCAGATGGCCGGGGTCGTCGATGGGGCGCGGCTGGAGGTGTCCTTCGGGTGCGTGGTACTGCGTGCCGTACAGCTGCGGGCGCCCATCGGCGACGCAGACCCGGTCGGTCAGATACGCGACGTGCGATGGCTCGGCCTGCCCTGCGGCGGCGGCCTTCTGCAGGAGGTCCAGGCAGCGGCGTTGGAAGGCGACGTCGTGGTCGGCGTGCTGCGCGAGGAGCCAGGCAGCCTGGCTGGCGTTGTCGCCGACGAGGTCGCAGCCGGGCCAGCCGTGTTCGGCGATGACCTCCTGAAGGAAGCGGGTGTTGTCGTGGTCGACCTGCTTCCATTCTTGCCGGGCCTGCTCGGTCATCGGCTGACCGAGCGGCGTGGCCGTACGGACGGCTTGATCACGTTCCATGCGCTGCAGCAGCTCGTCGCGGAGCGTTGTGTTCATGCGGGAACTCCTCCGGGATAAGGCAGGCCGGCTGTCAGACGGCCAGAGGCATGCACTGCGATCTCTGCGTTCCCAGCAATACCGGTACACTCGACCAGTTTCAGGATTGCTCTCGACCGCCGTGTGGGAAGTGTTGAGTGGCGGCCGTGGGACCGCGGTCAGCGTTCGCTGTCTCATGGCTGCGCCGCCCGGTTGGGCCCGTACCGGGCGGCTGCCGTGGTGAGAGTGCGGGTTCGCAACCACGGCCGGGGTGGTCTTCCTAGGCTCGCGGATTCCCGTTGAGAGTCTGTGCGGATGCGTCCAGGCCCGCCTCTATCACTTTCTCGCTTGTTCTCACGGCCGAAAAGAGGTCGGACATCAGTGGCTCCGGCACCGATCCGGTCCCAAGCCCGGTGCCTTGCACGGCTGCGGTGAGTTCGTGCTGCTCGGCAAGGTTGAGCAGCGTGCTGGCGCGTTTGTGGGCCAGGACTTCTCGCGCGGCGTACCCGTCTGGCGTTGCGAGGATGTCGGTGATCAGGCAGGTGAATATGCGGGCAGCAGGGAGCTGGTTGGTATCGGCGGCGAGGTCGAGGACGGTGAGGCCGAGGCGGGTGCGGAAGACCAGCAGCTCCGGTGTCCGGTCGAGCTCGCGATACCGGCGTTGGACCCCGGCGAGAGTGTCGCCGGGTGAGTGTCCGGCCGCACAGCGGCATAGCGCGTCCAGGCAACCGGCCACCGCGTGTTCCCATGGCTGCTCGGGCGCGCTGGTGGTGACGAGCTTCAGAGCGGTGTCGGTGTCTCCGGCGATGCAGTGCGCGACGATGGTGGCCTGTCGGCCGTCCAGGAGTCGTTGCCCGACGCCGCGGTACTGCTGGGCGTGGGCGACCGCCTGGTCCCATTGGCCTGCGCTGATGAGGGCCCGGATGCCCTCGTTCAGGAAGACGCCCCACAGCCATTTACGGACCGTGTGGAGATCATCCTCGGTGTGGGTGAGGCCATCGAGCGGGACGCGATGGCCATCGATGTCGGCGGTGCCGCTGGAGCTGAGGGCGTGGAAGAGGGTGTGCAGCAGCAGGTAGCCGCGGGCGCCATCGTGGTCGCGGATGGCCAGCCGGGCGAGGTTGACGAGCGGCTCCAGAGCCGAGCGTGTCCGGGAGGCGTCCAGCGGCCAGGCGTGCAGGTAGGCGGCGAAGTGCCGCCAGCACAGCGAGTGGGCCAGAGCGGTGGCGCCGCAGTCGCTGGCGATCAGGGCCGCCTTGTTCAGCGTCTCGGCGGCCAGCGTGAGGTGGCCTTCCTGCGTGTCGTGGGCGGCGGCGTCGGCGAGGTCGCGTAGCTCGGCGATCCGTGCTCTGAGCGGCAGGCACGTCGGCCGGGGCCGGGCGATCAGGGGAAAGCGCTGCGCAGCCTGCTGCAGCGGGGCGTTCATGACGTCTTGCTCCTTGTCTCCTCGATCTGGGCGCCGGTGGGGTCGCACCCGAACACGATCTGTTTGGCAGTGTGGGCGAGGACGGCCTGGGCGGCGTAGGGCAGGCCGAGCCGGTTCCACGCGAAGACGATGTGGTGGGCGAGGACGGCGCGCAGGCCGCGGTGCAGTAGCCCCTTGGTCGCCAGCGCGGCCAGTTCGTAACCGGTGGCATCGAAAGCGGCCGACCAGTTGGCAGCGAACCCCAGAGGTGCGCCGTCACGCAGGAGGGGGCCGGCGTCCACGCTCATCAGCTGCCGCACGCCAGCCTCCAGCGTGTGGCGGCGCTCGGGCGGGATCGGGTGCGGGAGGTCGCGGTGGTCGGCTACCCGCCCCCACACGTCGCCCTGCTCGTACCAGTCGAGCCCGGCTGAGCGCAGCAGGGCGGTGCAGAGCAGGATCGACAGTTCGCGGCGGTGCTCGACGCCGGGCGAGGAGGCGAGGCGGGCGAGCAGGTACCGGCTGTCGAGGTGGAAAAGCTCGTGGGCGCATCGCATGGCCTCGCCGCCGCCGAAAGCGTGCGTTTCCGGCTCGTAGAGGACTTCGGTCGCAGTACCGACGAGGCCCTGCCGGATGAGGTCGTCCATGTGGTGCCGAAGGTAGCCATGGGCTCGGCCGCTGCTGGGTACGTAGCGGACCCGCCAGCATGGCATCTTGCGCGTGAAGAACCAGGAGGTGACGATCTGCTCGTCTTCGGCCTGGGCCATTATCGGAGCGAGGTGGGTCACGGCTGTGTGCTCGGCCGTGGCCCAGTCGGGGAAGGCGATGTTGACTTGCCACCACGGGCGGGGATCCATTCGGGGTTGCCTCCAGGTCAGGCCATGAGCAGGACGGTGTCCCAGCACGACGTCACAGCGCCGGTGCCGAGGGCGTGCAGGGCGAGCGCGGCCCCCGCGACACCGTCGAGGAGCCCGGTCTGCGGCGCGGTGGGGGAGATCTGCGCGGCGAGCCGGGCGGCAAGGTTGGGAAGTTCGTCGCCGATGCGCGCGGTGCGTGCGTCGGCGGCCATCCGCCAGGCGCAGTGGAGCAGCCCGGCTAAACCGTGGCACAGTCCGCTCTCCGGGAGCCGATCGAGCTGCACGGGGTCGCGCAGGGTGGCCTGCATCGCCTCTTCGGCGGTCTGCTGCCGGGTCTCGTCGGCGAGGGCCAGGCCGGCCAGTTGCTGGGCGCGGGCCGTGCCGCTGATCCCATAGCACCACGACGGGCGGGGGCATTGCGACGGGTGGATGCGCTGTTCGCGCGCCTGCTCGATGGTGATCGCTCCGGGCCACCACGCGCCGGCGTCGTCCTGTTGCCGCCAGAGGTCAGTCCAGGCGCAGATCCGTTCGATCGCCTCTTTCGCGCCGGCTACGTTCACGTTGCGCAGCGCCGCCAGGGACAGCAGGGCCAGAGCCGAGCTGATGCCGTGGGACATGCCAAGGTTGCCGTGCCCATGTGGGTAGTTCGAGCTGGGCTCCCCGTTCGGTGCGACGCTCGTCCACCACGGCGGCAGCTCGCTGCCAGCGGGCAGCGGCTCAGTGAGACGTACCAGGTAGGACAGCACGTCGCCGGTGATCGAGTGGTCCGGGTGGCGGCGCAGGTGGTAGGTGCCCAGGCCGGTCAGCCCGCGAATCAGGTCGAACTCCTTCATCTCGGGCTGTTCACCGCGGTTGATGCGGGCATGCGCTGCCGCCAGGCGGGCGCGGGTGATCGACGTGACCGCCTCGTCCAGGCGCTGCAGGATGCTCCGGTAACGGCGTGAGGTGCCTGCGGCCGCGTGCGTGGTGAAGGCGAGCGCAGGAGCTCCGAAGAACAGGTTCGCGTTCGCCGCCTTCGTCAACGCGCCGGAGATGGCCACGTTCAGCCAGGCGTGCGCCGTGATGGGATCGCCGCGTCCAGAGCGGGCACGCTCGATGTGTAGCAGGGCGATACCGGCCGCCCCGGCCCACAGCGATTGGGGCCAGAGCAGGCCGCGGCCCGGCGGTTGGGCTGCCCACGGTTGCGGGGCGGCCAGCGCCGCGGCGACCGCATCCGCGACGGCCAGCGCGTCTGCGTGCGGCTCGGTCATGGCCTGCTCTTCCTGGGGCGGGCGCTCCAGCTCAAGGCGGCGGCGCGCGCCAAGTGCAGGCACGCCCGCTCGCTGGCCAGCGACGTGCCGGCCATACGGACGTGATGCAGGTGCAGCAGATCCGGCAGCACGGCAGCCGGAGGCAGCGTGCCCGTCTTCTCCAGCACGTGACGGTAAGCGGTGAGCGTCTGCCGCCGCCGAGCCCAGCAGGAGACGATTTGCCCACCTGCCAGGTGCGCGGCCAGGGCTTCATGGTCGTCCGGCCTGGCCAAGCGTATGGCCTGGTCATAGATGGCGCGCTCAGGCGGGGAGGCGTCGGCTTGGGTATGGCGGATGAGCCAGCGCATCGCCGTGGCGGTGTCGCCGAGGAAGGCAGAGGCGATGTCGAGCAGGCTGGCGGCGGTCATGGCGTGCAGGTTGGGCCCTCCTTGAGAGGTGATCGCGATCAACTGGGTGACTGCGGTGGCCGAGTCAGCCGCGAAGTACGTCTCGACCGCGTCCATGGCGGCGGGGCCACCGAAGCGCGTGGCTTCGGGGAAATAGGTGTCCCACTGCACGTGCGCCGTCAGCGCGGCCTGGCGCACTTGCTCGCTCCATACGGTGACGTGGGCGGCGGCGTCGGTGAACCGTTCGACGGGGACCGTGAGGCGGATCCGGAGATGGTGGCCGGGGTCGTGATAGCGCAGGAACCACCATTGGGCGTCGCTGCCGAGCTCATCTGCCAGGCGGGGCAGGTGACGGGTGAGGAGGGCGTCATGCCGGTCGGGGTGGCCGTACAGCTTCAGCGAGATCCGCCCATGCTGTCCAGGAAGGTGGCCGTGGTCGCGGGCGGTCACCTCGCTCGCGAGCTGGGGCGGCTCGGCAGCCCTGCCGGTGGCGGCGAGCGGAATCGTGATCTCGTGAGGGAATCCGCCGATCCAGCCGGCCGCGTCCGGGTCTGGAGCGGCACGGAGCACGGCAGTGCCGGCGCGGTCCACCTGGGCGCGCAGCAGGGCGCGGTGCGCGGGCTCGCCGAGATTGAGCCGGAGGTGCTGGTCACCGCCGCCGAGGCAGACCGTCCCAGGCAGCGCCACCATCGTCCGCCAGGCGGCGAACGCACGGTCCCATTCCTGCCAGTGCTCCGAGGGCGCGGGCACGTCAGCTGCGGTGAGCCGCCAACGGGCAGGCGACAGGATCGTCCGCCGGTAGCGCAGCGCCGGAACGAACGGCAGCGCGGCTGCCGCACCCCAGTGGAAACCGGCGCACGGGATCTGCAGCGCGTGCGGCGCTTCGAGAAGGAACCGCACCAGCGGGTGCGTGTGCTGGATCAGGTTGACCGCGTTGAGAATCACCGGTTCGACGGTTTGGCGGCGCGACAGCGACACCAGGTAGATGCCGTGCAGGTCGGCGGTGACGGCGAGATCAGCCAGCGTGAGTAACTGCGTGCCATCGCCAGCGGGGTGGTCGCCGATCGGCAGTATGTGTGCCAGCACCAGGGGGGCGCGGGCGACGTTCTCGGTACTGGTGTACGGCGCTGGAGCCGCGAGCTGCACCGCGAGCGCGTCTCGGGTGCCCGTAGGTAGATTCGCGTACAGGGCGGTCATCCGCTGTCGGTCTTCGTCCTCCAACAAGTCCAGAAACCGGCCGGTAATGGTGCCCGCGCTACGGGATGCCCCGGCGATGACGAGGGTGAAGCGACCCTCGGCCAACGCCTGGGCGGTGGGCGCGTCAATCCGTACGGTCACCTCGGTGGTGGGCTGTACCGGTGCGTCCGGGGCTGCCGCGCCGAGGCAGGTGATCATGTCGTCGTCGAGCAGGATCTCGCGCTGGCGGCGCATCGCGGCGTTGTGCGCCAGCGCCAGCAGATTGCGGTCGCGGTCGGTCAGCGTCTCACGGCCGGAGGCGTGAGTGTCGTCGCCGTACCCGGGCGGGTAGCCGAGCCCGATGTCGGCGTCGACAATGTCCCTCAGCGGGACCAGGGCGCGCGGGCCGTAGCGGTCCAAGAACCGTGCATGCCAGGCCACCCACCCCGCGTTGAGCGCCGGGCAGTGAGCCAGGCGGACGAGCGCGGCTGCCGCCTGGGCGGCCTCTGCCGCCACGGCGACGGGCACTGTCACCTCTGCGTCCAGGCGTAGATCGACCGCGAATGGCGAGCGTGTGGTGCGGTGGATGGCCGCCATCGCGGCCGACGCGCGTGCTCGGTGATCGCCCGCTGTGGCGGCCGGGGCACGGTCGTGCTGGGCGAGTTCGTCGGCGATGGCGTGCAAGCCCTTTACGATGTCGGCGACCTCGCCGATCTCGTCCGCTTTCGCGGCGGCCAGCTCATGCAGGAGGTGGCCGAGCGGATCGGGGGTCGTCATCGGCGGGCGCAGACAGGTGAGCAAGAGGCGCTGGGTCACCAGCTCGGCCACGAGCGCGTTGATGACGGTCTCAGGAGTCCGCGGCGAGACGACTGACAATCGATTTATCAGGTCAGCGACCGGGAGCGGATCACGCGCCAGCCGGAGCGCTTCCCGTACCGGCCCGGTGGCGCGCAGGCTCACCTCCCCTGGCGCACCGCCCGGTACGATGCTGGCGCGGTGTTCGAGCACCAGGCGGTCGTCCCGCTCGAACACGAGGTTGTTGGCCATCACGGTCATGCGCCGCCGGAGCGTCGTCTCGCTTTCCAGTCGCTGAACAACCGCTGAGAGCCACTCTGCCGTGACCCGGGCCACTGGGCGATGCGCGTCCCCGATGCGTACTGCGGGCAGGTTCGTTGCGGTGCTGAGGCGAGCCGGAGCGACCCCGGCGAACAGGCCGAACGGTGTCGCGCGGCCGGAGGCACGCAGGAGGTAGCGCATCACGGACAGCACAGCCCGGCGCACTCCCGGGTCAGACATCGGCCGTCCGGCACAGATCCCGCGCACCCGCCGCGCCAGATCCGGGCTGGCCTGCTCCACTGCCGCCGCGAAGCCTGGCCGTTGCCACGTGTCAGCCAGCCATGCCCGCCATGAGGCGGGTCTCGCCTGCGGCCCGGTCAGGTCCGGCCATGGTCCGGACTGCTGGTCGGGATGCCACGCCGGGGCGCGCAACACCGCAGCGTCGAGGCATCGGTACATGTGCCGCTCCCGAAGTCGGGGGTGGCCCGGCCAGCCGATGAGTCGCGCCGGCCGGGCGCTTGGGGTTAGGCGTCGGACGCCGTCAGGCGTGCGGTGACGCCTACGGGCAACTCGTGCACGCGGTTCCGCACGTCGAGTTGCACTGGTCGTCGGTCATCCGGATGAGTTGCTCGGCTGCCACGCCGGATTCGACGAAGGACACGTCCAGGTCCTTCCACTCCTCCGGACTCCAGCCTTCGACGGCCTGGGCTTCGGGCGCGAGAGGCGCGAGCGTTGCCGTACCTCCGATAGTGCGGGCGGTCATGACAGGTACCTCTTTCGTTGGAACGGGTGGGGCTCTCCAGCGCGGTCCTGGGGCAGATCGGCTGCTCTGCCCCAGGTGCCTGGAGGTCTAGGGATAGCTGATGACGACAGTCCCGTGCCGCTTGGTGATGACCCCGGCAGAGGAGGTCGGCGGGGTGGCGGCCTTAGGGATGTACTGGATGGACGCGGCACCGCGCCGGTGGTACTTGTCCGCCCACTGGCGCA
This sequence comes from Nonomuraea rosea, assembly GCF_039539705.1. Classification (NCBI taxonomy): domain Bacteria; kingdom Bacillati; phylum Actinomycetota; class Actinomycetes; order Streptosporangiales; family Streptosporangiaceae; genus Nonomuraea; species Nonomuraea rosea. Next base: position 10,668 of record NZ_BAABDQ010000006.1, read on the forward strand.
GCAGCTCCACGTACCGGGCGGCCACGTCCTCGGCCGAGGGCCCGTGGGCGTAGACGCCGCTCTCGAATCCGCCGTTCTGCTCGTCGGGGCGTCTGGTCCGGTAGGCGAAGCTGTCGCCGCTGATCAGGACGGGTACGCCCCGCGCGGTGGAAGGCGCCACCAGTTCCTGATCGATGCGGGTCTGGTCGGCGTGCAGCAGCGCCATGTTCGAGTCGCTGGTGAGCAGGAACAGCGTCTGCTCGTCGGGCATGTCGAACACGGCCCCGGACCAGCGTTCGATTCGCGGCAGGTGCAACGCCCTGCGCAGCGCCTCCGCGTCAACGTTGAGGTCCTCGTCGTCGAGGCACACCACCACGCCGTCATCGATCGTGACGGTCCGCTCGGTGTGCGTGCCGGCCCCCTGGACCGGCACGAAGGAGCACAATCCGTAGTTGCGGCTGATCAGCCCCGACGTGTCGCGGTCGAAGACGATCCAGCGGGTCGTCCCTTTGAACCGGAGCGGGACGACGATCCGGCCATCGTCGGCGAGCTGTTCCAGCCACGCGGGCGGGATGTCCCAGAAGCCTGCCGTGCCGATCACCCTGTCGAGAGGTGCGGCCTCCGGCACGCCCTGCTCCGCGTCGCCCTGCACCACGTTCACGTGGTGGTAGCCGGCTTCGTCGAGGAAGTTGCGGGCCCGCTCGACGATGTCCGGGTCGATGTCCACGGTGGTGACGCGCCCGCTGTCGCCGACGAGCTCGGCGATCAGCGCCGCGTTGTAGCCGCCGGAACCGTACTCGCACACGTGCATGCCGGGTTTGATCTCGGCCGCTTCCAGCATGGTGGCTTGGAGGTGGGCGGCGGAGACGACGCTGCGATGCCTGCCGCCGTTGTCGCCCGGTTTGACGACCGGCGCGTTGTCCGGGGCGTAGGCGGTCTCCAGCGGCACGCCCGGCGTGAACAGGTGGCGCGGCACGGTGGCGACGGCCGCCGCCACGGCGTCGGACTGGATCGCCCCTTGCTCGCGGAGCTCCCGGACGAGGGCGGCTCGCAGGATTGCGGCTTCCTCAGCGTCGTTGTTGGTGGTCACGTCGGTCACGAGTAGTCCTTTTTCTTGTTGTGATGGGCAACTGGTCGATGGTGGCTGTGAGCGGGCCGGGCCCACGGGTTAGCCGCGCCGTCCATTCAGGAGGAAGGTGTCGGGATCCGGTCTTTCCCCGCGGCGCAGATGTTCGCCGCGGTGGGCTTCGGCGAGGGCGATGTAGACGTCGAGGGCCTGGCGATAGCGGCCGCGTCCGGTCTCTTCGTAACCTCTGTCACCGGCGGAGCGCAGCACGAAGAACTGGCCGCCCTCGGCGGCCCACTCATACAGGCCGCAGCAGGAGGTGTGGGAGACCCGGAGCACGCTGCCCGGTGTGTACGGCTCCCACACGAACGCAGGCGCCGACTCCTGCTCGTCTTGCTTCGGCTCAACCGTCACGGGTTGGCGGGCTCTGGCTGCCATCGTCTGCTCTTTCCACCGGGGCATGACTGTCTTCTGCGATGGGGTGAGCAGTAAGAACAAGGTGGCAGGCACCGGCGCCAGCGGGCGACGTACCGGCCGTGAGGGCGAGGATCGAGAGTGCGCAACCGGCGTCCATGGCGTGACCTTCCCGGCAGGTGTCCCGGCGTTGTGCGCCCAGAGGGGGTGAGGGAGGCGGCCAGACGGCCGCCCAGATCCGCCTCCCTCGGTCCCGGCCGCGGGTTGGGCAGCGCCTGGTGAAAGGACGCCTTGGGGAAGAGAAGCCGGCCAGGGGTTGGACCTCGCAGCCCACGTCGGACAGGAGCTCCGCGTGGACTGCGAGTTGTAGGCGGCGCGGACCCTGACGGTGCTTGAATTCTGGACATGGGTCCGCGCCGGAGTGCGCGGCCGGCAATGGATGAACCGTCCTCGACCGGCCGCGCCAAGACGTGGCGGCGTAGCAGTCCCGACTGCGCACCGGATCGCCTGCCTGGCCACGTCTCGTCTTGTCACCTGAACACCTCCGTCAGGAAGTCAGGGAGTCGGTGGACGACGACCGTGAGCGGGCGCACCGGAGTGGCCTCGACCGCAGCGAGGAACAGCTCCTGGTCGACGTCGAGGATGCGCTTCCATACTTTGCGGGCGCTCTTGCCCTCGACCGGGGTGGCGATGACGTGGTCGTACAGGGGGTAGGCCGTGAAGACGCGGCGATACGGCTCCCACATCACCAGCCACCGGTAGCGGCACCAGCGCTCCACGTCTTGCGCCAGGCAGCGGGCCTTGTCGTCGCTCAGCTTGCTTGACACCCTGACGCCTGGGGAAGCCGCGTTGGATGCGGCCGGCCTGGCATGAGAAGGCACGCCTGGACCCGCCGTCGGGACTTTGGAGTTGGCGCCGGGAACCGTATCTGAGGGGCTCATCGAAATCTCACGTCCGGGTTGGGTGGTACGGCTGCGCGTCCCTCCGATCACGTGCAGTCGCTATGCGGTAGTGCCATGATGGATTTCTTGTAACCGGTGCTGAAGGCAATCGACGTGGTCATCTGAATTGACCACACGACCACAGGCGACCAATACAGGAGTTCGAATCATGAATACCGGTGCTCCTGAATCAGACCCGGCTCTAACCGCCTGGCTGCGCCTCGGCTCAGAAATGCGACGCATCCGCGAGATGCACCGGCTCAGCTTGCAGGCCGTGCAGGCTCAGACCAGTGACGATCGCTCCAACCTGGCCAAATGGGAGACAGGGAGGCGAAAGATTCCCGAGGATGCGATGCGTCGCCTAGACGATCTCTATGACACGCGGGGCCTACTTGTCACACTCAGAGAAGTGGTCGCCTCAATTGACCACACGTCACGTGTTACCCCCGAAACGGACAGGGGGCATGATAGGGATATGGACTATGTCCGACGCCAAATCCTCGCAAGTCTCGCAGCTCTCGGCACCACGGCCGCGCTGCCTTCACTCGACAACCTGCGCCATTTGATAGGACCGGACCGAGTCCAGGACTGGGAAGAAATTGTGTGGGAACGCGCTCTCGCATTCCACACACATCCGATACCTGACCTGGTGAAAGATCTGGCCCAAGACGTCATAGACATCCAGCAGAACCTCCAGAGACTAGGCCCCGGTACCCCTACCGCGGCCTCCTGGCAGCGCATCAACGCGCAACTCCTGTGCCTCCTGGCGCGCGCGCTTGGCTCCGCCGGCCATCCGCGTGAATCTCGTGGCTGGTGGAACAAGGCCCGCGAGGCGGCTGAGTTCAGTGGTGACGGGCAACTGCTGGCCTACATCCTGTCCAAGCAGGCAGTCCAAGGACTGTATGAGCACCGGCCTGTTCCGGTACTGCTGAACAACGCCGACGAAGCGCTCGCCGCAGCAGAGGGCGTCCCGTGTGCCGGAGCCACCATGGCTCTGGCGGTCCAGGCCCAGGTTCGCGCGATGCAGGGCAACAGGGACGGCTCCCTGGTGGCGTTGCGAGAGCAGGCGCAGGTATTCAAGCTGCTGCCGTCCAGCGTCCGCGACGATCATGACTCTGCGTTCGGATGGCCAGAGGAACGGCTCATGCATACGAGGAGCTTCGCCACCATCTACGGCAGCAACATGCCGAATGATGACGAAGCTCAACGAGCCGCCCTGGCGAGCTATCCAGAGAGCAACGCCCGAGGCCGGGCGCAGTTGCGCCTGCACCGCGCGCTGCATCACGTGAGGAGCGGCGACATCGTAGCCGGGCTCGACCTCGCCCGCGACGCGGTCGCCGAGCTTCCTGAGCACGACCGAACAATCTTCGTTCGGTTCGATGCGGAGGCGGTCCTGACCGCTGTGCCTCAGAGCCTGCAGGGCAAGCAGCAGCAAGCCGCTGCGGTGGAGTACCAGCGGGTGCTCGCGCTTCCGCCAGACAGCGTGTCGGATGTGTGAACATGACGATCTCCTACCGCGTTCAGACCGGTGAGACCGCAGGCATGGCCGTCGTGAGTGAGCCGTATGTTCAGCTCTATGAGGACGTCCACGCTGACCCCTCCTACGAGGGCAACCCCCTCTTCAGCCGGGCCGCATATCTTGAGCGCGCCTCCGCCCAGGCACAGACCCCTGGTTTCGCGACGGTGTCCGCCGAGGACGGATCGGATCTCGTTGGATACACCTACGGATTCACGATGGAAGCCGGGCGCTGGTGGCGTGGTGCGCTTAAGCCGCCTCCTGACGAAATCCTGAAGGAGACCAAGCTCGCGGTGATCGAGTTGATGGTTCGTGACGACTACAGGGGCAGCGGCGTGGGCAGACAACTCCTGGCCAAGCTGCTGAGCAACCGAGATGAGCGATACGCGACGCTGACAGCCCGACCGGTGGCCGCCGCTCACGGGATGTACCTGCGCTGGGGGTGGCGGGTTATCGGCCAGTCGCAACCCGCGTCGGATGCACCAGCCATGGACATCATGTTGATCGATCTGGGAATGTTCTGAAGATCTTGGTGGTCTGGCCAGGCGGAGTTTCGGGATTCAGATTCGGCTCATGATGGGTCGTCGCAGGGTTCCGGCCGGGCCTGAGGCGTGGGTCGTGTGCCGGGAGCGTGTTCGCGTTCCTGGCCGAACATCGGCGGGTGGTGATCCCGTCGCAGGCGTTCGTGGACATGTACGCGCCGGTGAACGGGCGTCCGTCGGTGCCTGTGGTTGCCGGAAACTCCGCCGTTGGGACTGACCTGGGGGTTTGGCGTTTCAGCGTTGGCAGGCATGATCGCGTCCATGGCGCTGCGGCTAGTTTATCTAATCTTTGTTCGACTCTCAGGCTGGGTGGTGCTGCTGAGTCGCTCGCGGAGGTCGAAGGACGCGGAGATTCTGGTCCTGAGACATCAGCTCGCCGTGTTGCGTCCGCGAGACGCTGGCACGCTAGGAACCGGCGCTCAGGAAGGACTCGATGATGCGTATCGGCGTGACCGGCCACATGAACCTGACCCCGGCGACGGCCCACCTCGTCGCCAACGCGCTCTGCGCGCACCTTGCCTCGTCCACCGGCGAACTCGTGGGCGTATCCTGCATCGCTCGCGGGGCGGACAGCGTGTTCGCTGACGCGGTGCTCGCGGCCGGCGGGTCGCTGGAGGTGGTGCTGCCGTCGCGGGACTACCGGCAGGCCAAGGTGAAGCCGGATCATGCCGAACAGTTCGACCGGCTCATGGCGGCGGCGAAGACCGTCCGTCTCATGGACTTCGACCACGCCAACCGGCAGGCGTACGAGGCCGCCAACGAGGCGGTACTGTCATCAGTCGATGAGCTGGTGGCCGTCTGGGATGGACAGCCCGGTACCGGCTCGGGCGGTACGGCCGAGGTCGTGGCGGAGGCCCGGGAACGCGGCCTCCCCGTAACCGTCATCTGGCCCGAGGGCGCCGCGAGAGGGTAAGCGCCATGGGTTTCCCTCGCGACCTGCCAATTGGTTCCCTCGCCCCGTTGGAGCTGCGCTGAACGGTACGGAGGCCCCGTCGTGACAACCTCTCCCACCCTCCCCGCCCTCGCCCACAACCTCGCCGAGCTGGTCGCACAGGTGATCGGGGAGATCCGGCCACGCCTGATCCAGGTCGCGCTCTCAGGACAACGATCAGAGGCCGCCAACCTGCGCCACTCCGACAACTTCCTGTCCGCCCACGACCTGTGGATGCATGAGCGCTATCGAGAGCTGCTGACTCCGATCATTCCCTCGTACGTCTACGCCTCCGAAGAGGCCGACCCGCAAGTCATCGGAGCCGACCCAGAGCCGGACCTGTGCGTCCTGGTCGATCCGCTCGACACCAGCGAGCTGGCCGTCCGCGCCCTCTACGGTTACACGCACGTCATGGTGTATTCCCGCAGCCTCGCCCGGCCCATCGCCGCAGTGGTGGGCGACATCTTCCACCACCTTCAGATCTACCTCGCCGCCCGCGACGAGGACGGCCAGGACCAGGCGTTCGTCTACACACAAGACGGCAAGGCACACGAGCTGAAGCTCCACCGTTTCGCCGAACTGCACGAGGCACTGATCACGAACTACCTCATGAAACCCGCTGAACGACTGCAACCGCTAGGCCGGCAAACCCGCCTGATCGACGCGCTAAGCCAGCCCTCCGCTGACGGCGCCACTCGTGGCCGCATCGGAGTCGACTTCGGATCCATCAGCCTGTGCCACGTCGCGGCCGGCTTCACCGACGCGACAATTGAGTTCGCGAAGGGCTTCGCCGTCTGGGACTTGGCGCCAGGGCACTACATCCTCGATGCCGCGGGCGGCGTGGTCCTCGATCTCGACGGCGACCCCGTCCCCTTGGACTACCAGTTCGGCAGCATGGCCGATATCAATAAGGCCATGGACAGACGACAGAAGTTCGTGGCCGCTTCCAGCCTGGCCCTTGCTCAAGACATCGTCAGCTCTATAGACGCCACCTAGCCTGGTGAGGTGCTCTCCTGCGGTCAGCCGACCTGCGCGAGCCCCGACAGAGAGCAGCTGCGTTGGCCACCAAGTGAATCGCCCCGGGTCCAGCGGAGATCAAACTCGGGGCGATTCAGATCGCTCGCCCGCTACCTCCTCCAGCCAGCGACGTGTCCGAGCGCGACCCGTCAGGAACACCACGTCCTTGCCAGCCGCGAACTCGCGGATCTTCGCCAGCACCCGCGGGCGCATCCGGCGCCGGTAGCCGAGCACATAGCTGATCACCGTCCAGTTGATGCGGTTGTAGACGCCTGACGCATGCTGCCCGGCGCCGTGACGGGCCTGGCGGGAGAACAGGCCACGCAATGCGGTCCAGGTGGAGACGTCCATCATCACCACGGTGTCGCAGGCGCGCAGGCGGATCTCCAGGCTGCCGTTGTAGTTCCCGTCGATGATCCAACGTGCCCCGGCCACCAACTCCCGCTGTGCCGCCGCGAACTCCCGCTGCGGGAGCGGGTTCCAGTCATCGTCGTAGTAAGTGGCGTCCAGATGCGTGACCGGCGCCTCCAGCAGCCGGCCGAGCTCTCGGGCCACGTATGACTTGCCACTGCCACAAACACCGACGATGACGACCCGGTTCATGCCCACGGAACTCCACGGTAGCCGGACCGCCTGCCAGCATGGCCGTGATTCCCCTCATGCGTCGACCGCCCTACGCGGGAGATTGCTGGTACTCAGCCTCGATGTCGGGACGTCCGTTCTCCGCATCGGCGGCACGGCCCTGTTCGACCCCGTGATCCCGCCGCCGCCCGCGCTGAAGCTGCCGGACGACTCTGGGACGGCCCTGGTCATCGTCGCCGGGACGGACGACCCTTTTCGAACTCAGGCGGACCCGGAACCGCAAACCCTCTCTTACTGATGGACACCACAACTCGGCCGACGTCAGCTGAGGCGCCGACCGCCGAGGCTCCCGCCTCCGGTTCGACCAAGAGGCGAACAACACCATGGAGCCTCGACCGGTGCGGCACCGTGATCCGGTACCCGCTGCCGACCGGAACCGGTCGACGGGTCCGGCCAACCGATCCGGGTCGATGCGCTGACCGCTCGCGCAATACGTCATTGCGAAACAACAGCGCGGGCAGAGACAGCAGGCGTCGAGCGACGGCGTACACCGTGGACAAGAGCACGAACGATGATCCCAGGCAACCCGAACACCAGGCGCCCACTGTTCCAGGAACGCCCGGCCTGACCAGGCGATGAACCCCGGCGCTGGCAACAAATCGTGTTCTTGAGCCCCACACGGTTGAGCACTCGCTGAACGAGGGCGATCGACACCTGAGCAACCCCACCCCATGACGTCCCCGCGCATTCAACCCGTCAAAGACCGTTGATCGTCGCTTGTGCAGCGGGCAGTCCACCAGGAATCGACTGCCTACCACACTATCGCTCAGCGGGCCGTTCCCTCCTGCGACCAGAGATCGGCGAAGTGCTCCATCTGACGGAGTACAAGCTCGATGGCCTTCGCCTCGTAGTCCGGCGGATAGTTGTAGCGAGCCAGAAGCCGCTTGATTGTCGTGCGAAGACGAGCACGGACCGGCTCCCGAGAGATCCAGTCCTTCTTGAGGTTCGCCTGGATCTGAACGACAAGGTCGCGGGCGATAACAGCCAGGACCTCATCACCCATCACCTTTTTGGCGGTTCCGTGATCGGCCACGGCATCGTAGAAGGCGAGTTCCCGCCAGTTCAGCGGCGGGCTGAACTGCTCACCGCGCTGGGGATCGGCAGCGATTTCCTTGGCCAGTTCCACCAGTTTGGCGATGATCTCTGCGCTGGTGAGCTGTTCCCTCATGTAGCGGATCATGAGGTCCTGGAGTCGCTCGGAGAAGGTCGTCTGGCGGACGATGTTGTGCTTGGTGACCTCGCGCATCTTCTTCTCGATCAGCCGCCGTAGGGCCTCGGCCGCCAGGTGCGGGGTGGGGCCGTCGGCCAGCTTGGCGACCAGCGCCTCGTTGAAGTGGGTGAGGTCAGCCGTCTCCAGACCCGCCTCGGCGAACAAGTCCGTCACGCCCTTGGTCTCCACCACGGTGGAGGTGAGCTGCGCCAGATACAGCTCCACGTCACGGGCGACGGGCAGTCCGCGGGCTTCGCGGTCCATGGCGTCCAGCTTGGCCATGTAGCCGCGGACCTCGACGAAGAACTGGATGTCGCGCAGCCACATGGGCTGGTCGGGAAAGCGCTCGCTGATGGTGCTGGAGGCCGAGGTGAGGGCGAAGAAGCGTTCGAGCCGGTGCGAATGGTCCCTGAAACGACGGCCGAGCGTCTGCTTAGGGTCGTCCAGCTTCTCCGGGTTGTTTCCGGGCGTCCGGATGTCGCGCAGGTAGTTCGCGGTGCGCAGGGCAGCGTCGATGAAAGCGGTACGGCTGGGCGCGGTCAGCATGCCCCGCCAGTCGACCCCGCGCAGGATGCCGTCGATGATGTCGTACTCGTTACGCAGCTCCTCCAGTGCGCGATCCAGGTCCTGGCCGAGGGTCTGGTCCCGCTGGTCGTTCGGCGAGTACTCCTTGATGGCCTCCTGGAGCTTCTCCGTCAGCGGGGCGTAGCCGACCAGCAGCCCGTCCTCCTTACCGCGGAAGCGCCGGTTAACCCGGGCCAGCGCTTGCATGAGCGCTGCGCCCTTGAGCGGCCGGTCCAGATACATGGTGTGGATCGGCGGTGCGTCGAAGCCGGTCAGCAGCATGTTGTTGACGATGAGTAGTTCCAGCTCGTCGTCCTCGTCCTTGGACCGGTTGATGACGGCCTTGCGCTGGGAGTCTCGCAGGGCGTGGGCGCGCAGGTGTTCGAGGTCTTTCCTTGAGTCCGACGAGAACACAATCTTCATCGCGCCCTTGGTGTGGTCATCGTGGTGCCACTCCGGCCGCAGCTCGCGCAACGCGTCGTAGACCCGGACGCAGATCTCCCGAGTCGCGCAGACGATCATCGCCTTGCCCGGCGAGCCACCCTCATCCGAGATGCCGACGAACGGCTTCATCCGATCACGCCTGGCTTCCCAGTGCGTCACGAGGTCAGCGGTGAGGTCCCGAATACGGGCCGGCGCACCGTACATCGCGTTCATGGTGGCGACGTGCTGCTCGATCCGCCGCCGTTCGGTCTCGTCCAGACCGTCCGTGATCCGGTTGGCCTCCGCGTCGATCTGCTCGGGATCGAGGCCGTCGTCTAGGACCAGCTCGACCACGCGGCTCTCGTGATAGACCTTCACCGTCGCGCCATCGTCTGCGGCCCGCTTCAGGTCGTATACATCGATGTAGTCACCGAAGACCTCGCGGGTGTTGCGGTCGGCCTCCGAGATCGGGGTGCCGGTGAACGCGAGCAGGGTGGCGTGCGGGAGCGCGTCGCGCAGGTGCCGAGCATAGCCGTCGAGGTTGTCGTAGTGGCTGCGGTGCGCCTCGTCCACGATGACGATGATGTTGCGCCGGCCGGACAGCAGCGGGTGCTCAGCCCCTGACTCCTTCTCCTCCTTGGTTCGGCCGAACTTTTGCAGCGTGGTGAAGAGGATGCCGCCGGTCCGCTTGGAGGCGAGCTCCTCGCGCAGGTCCGCGCGAGTCAGGATCTGCTTCGGCTGTTCCGGCAGAATCTCGCTCTGCAGGAAGGTGGAGTAGAGCTGGTCGTCGAGATCGTTGCGGTCGGTGATGACGACGATCGTCGGGTTGAGCAGGGCGGGGTCGCGCATGACCAGGTTGCTGGTCAGCACCATCTCCTCGGACTTGCCTGAGCCTTGCGTATGCCAGACGACGCCCGCACGCCCGTCGGTCTTCGTGGCTTCCTGTACGGCCAGCGCAGCCCTGGTGACCGCGAAGAACTGGTGCGGTTTCGCGATCCGCTTGACCCTCTGCGAGGGCACGAAGTTAATGAATCCACTAGCTATGCGGAGAAATCGGACCTGGTCAAAGAGACCGTGGAGTGCCAGCTTCTGCGCCGGCTCGGTCCACTCCTCGACCCGATTGCCCTCCTCATCCACGTTCCAGGGCGCGTAGTGCTCGAACGGGGTGAACGGGGTGCCGTACTTCGCGGTCACCCCGTCGGAGAGCAGCACGACCGCGTTGTAGCGGAAGGCGATCGGGAACTCCTTGACGTACCAGCCGATCTGGGCGTGCGCGTCTTCCAGGGTGGCGTGTTTGTCTCCGCCCCTTTTGATTTCCAGTACTGCAAGCGGCAGGCCGTTGACATAGCAGACGATGTCGAACCGGCGGTTCTTCTCGCCCTGGATAACGGTGACCTGCCGGAGAGCCCGGTAGGTGTTGCCGGCCGGGTCGTCGAAGTCGACCAGCTTCACCGTGGGATTGTGCCTGGCGCCGAACTGGTCGGCGTACTCGACCGAGCGGATGCCCTGGAGGAGGTTCTTGTGGGCGGTGCGGTTCTCCTCGTAGGCATCGGTTGAGCTCGCTCGGGCGGCGTGGTCCATGGCATCACGGACCGCGTCCGGGGGGAGGGTCGGGTTGAGGCGTTCGATGGCTTCGCGCAGGTCGGGGTAGAGGATCAGGTCGTCCCAGGACTTGCGGTGCCCGGAGCCAGGGGCGAACTCGTTGCCGTTGCCGGGTTCCCAGGTGAGTTCGCCGAGTTCGTCGAGGGCGAGGATTTCCCAGTCGGCTTCGAGGGGGCGGAAGTTGGGTGTTGAGGAGCGAGGAGGGGTCATGTCATATCCTCGACAATCTTCTCGGCATCCCTGACACGGAGACGCCCGGACATGAGTTGAGGGAGCAGGGTGTCGCGAAGCTCTGCCAACGATCGCGACTCCGCTCGACGCGTTGCAGCCAACTCGTCAAGCGCTCGCAACTCGGCAACGAGTTGCGAATCTCCACGTTGCGGAACCCTGATCTCGAGTTTCGTAATGAGGTCAGTAGACAGGCGGCCTGCCCCGATGCTCGTTTCGTCGACCATTTCAAGGATGGATTGCGTATTGCTTCGAATCCCATGAAATAGAACATGCGGGTCGATCTGATGACAAGGGATAAGAGCCTTGCAGTCTTGCCCGAAAGCCACCTCGCGCTGAGTGATGCCGATGCGAAACTCCGTCTTTAGACTGGATCCTCGCACAACGAACAGCACAACTTCTGCAGGGACGAGACGGGTCCCGGATTTCGTGCCGAGATCTGTGACATTTCGGTCCGAGCTGTCAATCCACGGCGACTTGAGACTCAAGGCCGATATCCACGGGATCTCGCCACCCCAGAATGAGGGCTCTCCTGTCTTTGGAGTGCCCCCTGACAGCCATATTGCGGCATCGCCTAGTGCAATCGACTTCCACTCGCTATGCGCAGCTTCTCGAAGATACAGAGCCTCAGCTAGTTTCAGCGCTGTATCGGATGTGCGCTCGTTGACGGCGATCTTGTCGTCCAGCGACCCAAGGAGCGCTGCAATCGTCTCTTGCCCATAACGTTGCGGGAGGGCGATAGAGAGCGAAAGAATATCTGACAGGGCCAGAAAATCGGCCATGTCGGTCTGGCTCTTAAGATGGCTGGCCTGAGCCCAGAACTCGGCGCTCTTAAGCCAGTAGTAAAGGTATCGCGGCAGCAGTGGACCGCTAGGCGTCGGCCTGAAATATATCAGTTGAGGACTGTAGGCATATTTGGGCCCACCGGGCGGCATAATGGCGACACGCCCCACAGTCCCTTTAGCGGTCAGGACGACATCGCCAGGCCTGGAAACCTTTGACGCCGTTTCCTTCGGAGGATTGCTCGGCGCGTCGACCATGAATGCATGTTTAATTTTACCGTCGAGGACATCGGCGACTCTAAGGATGGCAAGTTCCGAACTGACGGATCGAGGCCGTCCAGCGCCGACCTCGATCAGGTTCTCATCCACCAATTCGGAAAATGTGTATCTGCGTGAGGACAGCACTTTCATCAGTCTTCCTCCAAGTCGTCGACGGCGGATTCGAGTTCGTGCAGGGCGTCGAGCTGGGCTTCGGCCTTGGCGAGTTCGCGTATTTCTTTAGCCGCGTCGTCGCCCGCCCTGGCGGCTTCCAGAGCTCGGCGCCGGGTGTCGTGGTCCTCGTAGCGCTCATGGCAGATGGCCTCGGCCGCTTCGTGTGACACTCGCCCGGAGTTGGACAGCACCTTCATATCGTTCATCTCGATGAACCGATTGGTGATGATCACCCACTCGGCCATGGTGAGCTGCTGGCGGCGGCGGGCGCGGAGCTCGGCCGTATCGAGGAAGCCGGTGGTCAGCATGTTGAGCATGCCGATCTCATCGGAGTCCAGGTAGTTCTTGGCCACCAAGACGTCGGCCTTGCGGACTCGGGAGCCCTTCCAGGTGGTCAAGCCCATGTTCGACTTGGCGGGGTCGGCCCGATCCACGATCAGTTCGGCGGCGGTCTGCCCGCTTACCGCATAGATCAGCTTGTTCTGGATCGTGGCGAAGAAAGTCCGGGCAGTTTCAGAGGCGGGGTCGTAGTCGGCGCTGGTGGCGACAAACACATCCTTCACCTTCTGATAGAACCGCTTCTCCGACGCCCGGATCTCGCGGATCCGCTCAAGCAGTTCGTCGAAGTAGTCGAACCCGCCTGGGTCCTTGAGCCGCTCGTCGTTGAGGATGAACCCCTTGACCAGGTACTCCCGCAAGGTGGTGGTCGCCCATTGGCGGAACTGGATGCCGCGTGGCGATCGGACGCGGTAGCCGACCGCGAGGACCATGTCGAGGTTGTAGACCAACACTTCCCGGCGGACCTCACGAGTGCCTTCCTGGCGAACTATTTGATGGCGTCTAATAGTTGCCTCGGTCAGCTCGCCATCCTCAAGGATCGCGGCGATGTGGACGTTGATGGTAGGAACGGTGCGCTCGAAGAGCTCGGCCATCTGGGCCTGGGTCAGCCAGACCGTCCCGTCCACGGCACGCATCTGGATCTGGTTGCGGCCGTCCTCAGTGCGATAGAGGATCAGTTCGCCGGTCGGCTCAACCATCGAGCATCCCGAGCTGCTCGCGGACCGTCCTGGCCAGTCCGGCGGACTTGTCGAAGAGCTCGAACAGCTCGTCGGTCAACGTGGCGATCCGCTCGGCGAGCGCTTCGGCGTCCTCCTCCTCGGTCTCGACCGCGCCCACATACCGGCCCGGGGTCAGCACGTAACCGTGGGAGCGGACGGTCTCCAGGTTTGCGGAGAAGCAGAAACCGGGCTCATCGACATACCCCAACCCGGCCGAGCGGGCGGAAGCCGTACCCCGCCACGCGTGGAATGTGTCGGCGATCTTAGCGAGGTCGTCTTCGGTGAGAATCCGCTCTGTCCGGTCGATGAGAGTGCCCATGTTCCTGGCATCCACGAACAAGATCTCACCCCGCCGATCAGCCAGGCGCTTGCCGCCCTGCGGAGTCTTGTCGCGCGACAGGAACCATAGGCAGACCGGAATCTGAGTGGTGCGGAAAAGCTGCGCGGGCAGCGCGACCATGCAGGCGACGAGGTCGTTGTCAACAAGTGACCTGCGGATCTCGCCTTCGCCGTTCTGCTGCGAACTCATCGACCCGTTGGCCAGGACGATGCCGGCCGTACCACACTCGCCCAGCTTGCTGATCATGTGCTGGAGCCAGGCGTAGTTGGCGTTGTTCTTCGGCGGCACGCCGTACTTCCACCGCGGATCCGACTCGTCGCGTGGCCAGTCCTTGATGTTGAACGGCGGGTTGGCCAGGATGAAGTCGGCCTTGAGGTCGGGGTGCTTGTCGTCGTCGAAGGTATTGCCCCAGCGCGGCCCGAGGTTGCCGTCGATGCCGTGGATGGCCAGGTTCATCTTGGCCAGCCGCCAGGTCCGCTCGTTGAGTTCCTGACCGAAGACAGAGATGTTCGAGGTCTGCCCGGCGTGAGCCTTGATGAACTTGCCCGCCTGGACGAACATGCCGCCGGAGCCGCAGCAAGGGTCGTAGACCCGTCCCTCGTAAGGCTCAAGGATCTCGACCAGCAGGCGGACGACGCTGCTCGGGGTGTAGAACTCGCCGCCTTTCTTACCCTCGGCCCGGGCGAAGTTGCCCAGGAAGTACTCGTACACCTCGCCCAGCACGTCCTGGGCGGGCTTCTCGCCGTGGCCGGAGAAGCGGGCGTCGCTGATGAGGTCCACGAGCCCGGCCAGCACCTTCTGGTCCACCCGATCCTGGTTGAAGATCTTCGGCAGGACGCTGGTCAGCGCGGCGTTCTCGCGCATGATGGCGTCCATCGCCTCGTCGAGCAGCCGCCCGACCCCCTGAGCCTTTGCGTGGGCGGAGATCCACGACCAGCGGGCCTCCTCAGGGACCCAGAAGACGTTGTGGCCGGTGTATTCGTCCTTGTCCTCAAGGAACTCCTCCAGCCGGTCTTCCGCGATGCCCTCGTCGGCCAGCTCCTTGGCGAGAGCCGTACGGCGCTCCTCGAAGGCGTCGGAGACATACTTGAGGAAGATCAGCCCGAGGACGAATTCCTTGTACTGCGCAGCGTCGAGGGAGCCGCGGAGCTTGTCTGCGGCCTTCCAGAGGATGTCGCGGATCTCCTTGGTCGAGGAGGCCGTGAACAGTTCCGCCTGACTGGCTGGGGGCATGGAGTCTTCTCCTTCAGCTGAGTGTGAGCGTGCCATCGGCCAGGCCGGCAGCGGTGAGCCTGGCCAGTTCGTCCAGCGCGGAGGTCTGCGCCCGAAGGAGCGCGCCGCGCCGGTCGATCTCGGCCAGAAGAGTGTCGTACTTGAGGGCCTCATCCGGGGTGAGTTCCGGGATAACGAGGTCCTCGATCTGCTTGGACGTCCGGACCGTTCCGTCGACCCGGCGATGGCCCACGGCGGCGGCCCGCAGCAGGGCGGCCAGCACGCGTGGCCGGACAGGCCTCTCGGTGTCCTGCCGTACTCGCAGAATACGGGCAGGGTAGACGACGACTGAGAGACCGTCCTTGTCGACATACGCCCCCAGATCCGGGCTGGCGGTGACAACGACATCACCAGGCTGGGTCAGCGCGGCGTGTTCGTAGGTGGAGGCGAACATGAATCGGTCGATCCGGCGGAGCCCGGGAGACGCCGCGCCAAGTACTTCTGCCGGGGTCAGGATGATGTGTTCCCCCTCGGCAGTGATGTGTGCAGCGTCAATGCGATGGCCAGGCAGCCGACGCAACCGGCGCTCTTGGAGCATCCGGCCGACAGTCGTCCGCCGAACCGTCTGCTCCTCCGGCCGGAGAACGGCATGCGTGTGCACCGTGCCCGTCTCGTGTACTGCCCGCTCGAGCAACTGGCTGAAGTGGATTTCCAGCTCCGAGATGAGGGCGGGGCGTTCAGTCACCTCGCGGGTGTACCGAGTTTCGAGCGCACGGCCACGCGGCGTGAGGGCTGCGCCCGGGTACTTGTCGAGCGACCCCACCGAGAAGATCGCGCCCTGCCGTACGGCATGCCGGGGGTCGGGCCGCCAGCCTGCCTCCCGGAAGATCTGCACGTCCGCGACCAGTGCCTCCAGCGTCTGCGGGGTGAGCGGGCGCGCGGACAGGTCGCTGAGCAAAGCCAGGCCGGTCCACTCTTGCTCCGGTGTACGGCTCAGCACCCACAACGCGGTCCGGTAGGCGGGCCGGTAGGGAAAGACCCCGTCGGGAAGCGCCACGGATGCCTTGAGCAGGTTGTCGGTCAGCAGCGACCGGCGGATCAAATCGGCTTCACCGTGCGAAGCGAGCTCACCGATCAGCACGTCGGCAGGCCCGAGGACGACAGCGGTCTGGCGGGGGCCCAGATGGTCGATGAGATCCTGAACACGACGCAGGATGGCCACGGGGTCGCGAGTCTCACCCGGCTCGTAGGGCAACGCACAGACAAGGAGATCCGGGGCTCCCCAGTCCGCGGTGTCCAGCGTCTTGCTCTCGGTCACCTCCGAGTCGAGATCGGTACGGCCTGCGGTGAACAGCCGCCGCCTGGCCAGCCGGGCGAACGCCGGGTCCGGATCGGCGGCGAGAAGTGTGTGGTCAGCGGCGTGCTCGTGGAACGCGGCCAGAAGGCCTCCGCTCCTGGCATACGGCACGGCGATGAGCGAGCCAGGAGAGAGCTGGTCCACGCCGGACAACTGAACCATCGCCTTCGATACGAGCGGCAGCGGTTCGTCGGCGATCAGTTCGGCGGCGCCGAGCGGGCGGCAGCGCTCCATGACCCACTCGAAGGCCTCAGCCGGCGAGTACGCAGCCTCTGCCAGGGCATCAGCGAGCGCGGCGAGTGCCACGGAGCCCTCCGGCAGGGCGCGGAGTTCAGACAGCAGATAGGAGTCGTCGAAGTCCACGCGGGCGGCCTGCCGTACCAGAGAAGGCCAGTCGGAACCCCCGAGTGTCGCATCGGTCTGCGCCCGCAGGCAGAGGAGGCTGGTCAGCCCGCCGGCCAGGACGGCGGCGGGGAGGCGGTCGCGCCACGCGGTCAGAGTGTGAAGGGCCAGCTCCGCCCGGAGCCTGCGGGCATCAGTGTTGCCATGGCCGGTCAGCAGAAGCCAACTGGCCACATGCTCACCGTCGAAGAGCGGTCGGCCGTTGTCACGGGCGACCGGCTCCGGGAAGTCGGCGTGGCGGCGTGCCCATGTGGTGACCACGGGCCGCTTCACTCCGGCCAGGGCAGCGATCTCCGCGAAGGAGATTCGCCAGCGGGGCTGTTCGGTCATGGTCACCTCCTCAGAAATCATTGCGATCACAGCCTACGGACGGAGCGGTCAGTTTTCCATCGAAGAGCTGATAACGAGGGTTATCAGCTCTTCGAAGACGTATTTCCTCTGTTTTCTGCCACGGTTCTCTCGTCAGCCCATGAGGCTCGTTAGTCTCAACCGCGAGAGGACTCGACATGGCCAACTACGCCCCCGGTTTCGGCCCCCACCCCCAGCAGCCCGGCTGGCCCCCGGCTGCGCCGTACGTCCCGCATCAGCCGGTGCGCCGCCGCAAGCCGTGGCTTTCCTACACTCTGACCATCCTCGTTTCGCTGATTGTCGGGGTTGGCCTCGGAAGCAGCGGTGAGGCTGACACCACAGCCGCCAGCTCGCGTCCCACCGTCACGGTCACCGAGACCGAGCGGGCGGAGCCTGTGACCGTCACGGAAACCGTCACCGCCAAGCCCGAACAGGCTGCGGTGGAGGACAGCGGCCCGCTGACCACCATCCCGGGCGACGGCCAGTATCTGGTCGGCGAGGACGCCAAGGCCGGCACCTACAAGACCGCCGGCGCCGACGGCTACAACTGCTACTGGGCGAGCCTGAAGGACGCCTCCGGCGAGTTCGGCGCCATCATCGCCAACGACAACGTCAAGGGGCAGACCTGGATGACCCACAAGAAGGGCGAGTACTTCAAGACCAACAGCTGCCAGGGGCGGACGAGGGTCGGCTGACATGAGCGCTGAGCACCAAAGCACCCCGGTCGCCGCCGCGAAGGCCACAGCCCCGCCCGCCACTCGCAAGACCTCCCTCTACCGCCTACGCGCTGCAGGCCGGAGCACGCACACGAACCTCCGCACGTTCATTCTCTCCCGCTACTTGGATCGCGAAGGCTTCCAAACTCGCACGGTCGATCACGAGGGCCTCTCCGGTCTCCTCATCACCGGCACGATCGCCCCCGGCCCCGCCGATTGGTGCGACCCGCTCAGTGCCCTGAGCGGGCACCCCGTCGCCGAGGAGAACCAGACGACCCTCGCCCTCCTCCTGGTCCGCACCGAACAGGCGGTCTACGGCCTCACCTACGGCATGGGCCACCTGATGATCGACCCGGCCCGGATCGACCCCGGATTCGGGATCGAGCTCGCCATCCGCTGCCTGGACGCCGACCGCATCACCAAGGTCCGCCGCCAGGTCATGGACGCACGCGGCCGAACCGACGAGAACTCCGCCACCGGCGGGGAAAACATCCGGGGCTTCGGCATCGAGCAATTCGGAGAAATCGTCAGCCAGATCTCCGGCCAGATCGCCAACGTCCCGCTCACCTTCACCAAGGACCGCACCCGGCCCGCGCACATCACGGGCAACGACCGTTCCGTCAAGCTGCCACTCGGCAGCACCCCCGCCTCCCTGCTGCACGACCTCCAGCGAATCGAGGAGGTCTGCGCCCAGCCCAGCCCGCTGCCAGAGTTCGAGTTCATCGCCCAGGTCCGGCCGCTCCTCCGGAAATCTGAGCAGGCCCAGCACCTCGATGAGCGCCTGGACGCCATGCTCGGCGGAGACGAGTACGCCCTTCTCGCCCTCGCCGTACCCAGCCTCTGCCGGGATCGCTACGACTTCGCGGAGTCCTTCAAGGTGACGCTCGGAGGCCGCTCCCAGCACCACGCCGAGCTTGAGATCGACCAACTCGTCGTAGCGGTCCGGCACCGGCGGCCGGGCAATCGCCTGCGTGCCCTGCGCGACGGGCGCGTCCAGATGTTCGCCGGAGCCGAAGGAAACGAGCCGATCAGCAGCAAGGTCCCCGCCGACCACTGGCTCACCGCCGAGGTGTCGGAGGGAAGCTGTCACTACTTCTACTGGCAGCGGCGCTGGTATGAGATCGGCGCAGAGTACCTCGTCGTCATCGAGCAGCGGATCGCTGAGCTTCTCGCCCGTTCCACCAAGGTCACGATGCCGCCCTGGCCCAAGGGCAGCAGCCCTAAGGATAAGGACGAAGACTGGTACAACAAAGAGGTCGCCGCCCAGGACGGGTACGTCCTGCTCGACAAGAACACCGTGCGCACGGCCCGCCTGCGCGGCGGCGGGCTCGAGATCTGCGACGCCCTCGGGCCCGCCGGCCAGTTCATTTGCGTGAAGAAAGCCGAAGCGACCGCCGAACTGAACCACCTCTTCGCGCAAGGCCGGGTCGCCATGGAAACCCTGCGCTTCGATACCGAGGCTCAGGAGAAGTTCCTGGCCAAGGTCGACGAGCTCGCCCCCGGCCACGCCCTGGACAGGACGTTCAGGTCGCTGACCCTCGTCTACGGCATCCTGCTCAAGGACGGGGTGCTGCTGACCTCTGGCTCCCTGTTCTCCTTCGCAAAAGTCTCGCTGCTGCACGCGGTGACCGCCCTGGAGGGAATGGGCGTGCGCGTGGAGATCGTCCCTATCTCCCGAACCTCAGACACCGGGATGATCGCTTTGGAGGAAGAAGCAGACCCGTCTTCCTGACGGTCACCAACCCCGTCAAAAGCCGTTCGCTGGCATTCGCTGTGAAAGGCGACCGGGCTTGGGCATCTGCCCAGCAAATCACCGCGGTCATCCGTGCTTGGCGAGCCGCCCCGCGTTCACCAACGACCTACTGCTTGGCCTGGGCTGCTCGGCCTGACCGGTGCCTCGCCCGCACTTGAGCCCAAAGGCCCTGCGCTTCCGGCTCCTGCATACCACCGCTGCCCGCCTGGCACGCGGCCAGCGTAGAACGCGAACCCAAGGGCTCATGACCTGACTCTGGGTCCACGACCTGGCCGCGTGCTTCACCTTCGCCCTGGGGATTGGTCCTCCTGGGCTGTCCACTGCCATCACGCTCGGCCCACCCAACCTCGAAGGGAACCCCATCTAGTCGGGCCGCGGACCTCGACGCCCACCAGCGCGACAGCCTGGCGAAGACGCTACCCAGGAGCATTCGACAACAGCATCGAGACGACCGCCGCACATGCGTTGGCCACCGGCTCAGACAACGCGATATACCTGTGACCGATCATGGTCGCCCGTGGCGATGCTGACGAGATATATTTAAGGTGAGGCAATCTAAGGAGCCACAGTGACGAATAACTGGCGAGAAACTCTTACGACCGTTGGGTTTCGCCCATATGGCAGCCTCGGCGCCATGCGCGTTCGAGTGGAGGACGTGGAGTTCGATGCTATTCCGCATCCCATAAACGGCCTATCGATTTCTGTTTCGCACGTAGGCACACGTGCTGCAACCAGCTACGAGAGGTTCCTGCCCCTAGACAGTGACGTGCAGACGATTGCGAAGATGATGGCCGAAGCGTTCGAGAGCATTCACCCCGAGAGGCGAGACTAGACTGTGGATTAGCCTCCGTTCAGATAGGTGTGCGTCGCCTGAGGTGCGGTGAATGTCGGCCACCTCCCTGGCGGACGCTCCGCCAACCAAACGCAAACCAGGACGGTCAAGGGATACCACCCCGCCCATGATTGCTCGGCGGATGCTCATCGGCATCCGATACGGCATAACACCGGACGCCATTCTTGGACATTTTAGAGGGCGACATTTTCGACCGGAGTGGTACATTGAAATACGGAATGGTACAGCTAGGCATTAGAGCAGCGGACTTTTAATCCGCAGGTTCGACCGGAGTTCCGCAGCTCTTGGCGACGCTGGTGACATGGTTGTGGGCAACAGACCAGGTGAGCGGCGTTCGCGGTGGGTGACACAGGGAAATCCGATCCGTGTCACCAGGAACGCCGAACGCCACCTTGATCCTTGACGTCGTCCGAGGCCAGGGTGGTGCGTGTCACCAGTAGCGACACGAACTGCGGAACCCGGGATTGAGCGCTGACCGGGTCGGACGTTTACGATGCCGCAGCACAGCCGCTCGACATAACCGCACACGATTTCGGAACGATGTTCGCCACCGAAGGTGTGGCCGGCGGGCTACCCGTTCACCTCACGGCTTGCCTCTCGAAGGCGAACCACACAGACCGCTCGCGCCGTCCCACGACGCGCCCCGTCAGGCGGTACCGAGTCGGCGCCACAGCTCACGGATGGTGCGCAAGGCGCGGCGGAACTCCTGATCCGGTACCGGGCCATCCGCCGGGTGGGCTAGGCGGTTCCGAACCCGGCGCAATTCGTCCACGTCCCGTCGCCGCATACCTGCACCATCTGCCAAGAAACGCACCGACTGGCCTCGGTCCGGCGCTGTTCGTTGCAGACAGTCCCACGTCGTGAGGATCTCGTTGATCTGGGCCGCGCGTTGCGGTGTCACCAAGGCTTCATGAGCGGCCGTCCGACCGACGCCTGGCTCATGCCCTGGGATCGTCCTGGACCAGCGCGCTCGTGCGGATTGGTGGCTCATACCGGTGGCGGCGCCGATGAAGGACCAGCTGACCCCAGCGGTGCGGGCGCGGGTAACGGCCTGGTCGAGTCGCTCCGAAGCGTCAGCTGTCCCGCGTGCTACATCGAGTGCCGCGGTCCGGATGGTGGCGGTGTAAGTCGATCCGGTGTGCTGGTACCAGATCCCCAAGGCCATGTGGGTCAGGTCATCACGGCGGGTGATTTCGCCGGACAGCAGGTCAACGTCGGACGTGTAGATGCGCCCGGCGGCCAAGTCCTCCTCTTCTGGCGTGCGCACACGGATCCATTGTTGGTTGCTGAGCCAGGTAGTCTTCGGCCCTCTCCAAAGTCCTTTTGCTGGGTCGAGTTCCTCATCGGGCACATCAGGAGGAACACACCCGCAGCTAATTCGCCACGCCACGGCCTCCGACGGCGATCGCGGCTCCCCCGTCGGCAACTTCCTCCCGTTCAGGCCATGGCTAACGCCCACCTTGCCGTTGCTCCACGGCTTCCCGACCGAACTCCAACCCCACAAGCCGTCTGCGAAGACCCATGCCAGACCGCTTTCGTGCCTACCGAAGTCGTCCCACCAGTGCATGCTGGCTCTCCCGTGCCAAACTTGCCAACCAGGACCAATGGACAGCCAGCATAGTCGCGGTGCAAAGAGTCGCGCCTTCACGCGACCCGGGAAACAGGCCCGAGCCTGACCCGAAAATCTCACCCTAGCCACTCGGGAGTGGCAACTCAACGGTTGATCTTGGTTGTTGAAGTGGTCAGAGGCAGGCAGGGGTGAGGCGGCCTTCGAAGGCGATCTGGAAGGCGTTCAAGGGCGCCTTCCAGCGCATGGTCATCGCTTGCGGCCCTTTCCGGTCGGATCCACGCTCATCAGCGCCATGAACACGCCCTTCAGGGCGGCGGTCTCGTTCGGGAAGTGGCTGCGGGCTCGGACTGCCTTACCCGGGTTCCGCAGTTCGTGTCGCTACTGGTGACACGCACCACCCTGGCCTCGGACGACGTCAAGGATCAAGGTGGCGTTCGGCGTTCCTGGTGACACGGATCGGATTTCCCTGTGTCACCCACCGCGAACGCCGCTCACCTGGTCTGTTGCCCACAACCATGTCACCAGCGTCGCCAAGAGCTGCGGAACTCCGGTTCGAGCTTCTGATCCGTCGTCCCGTGTGCCACGATGACCGCCGCCTACCATAACTGGGTACCTTCTACTGGTTCGTCCAGATGATGGTGGCCCGGATGCATCTCCTCTGACCCCATCGCCATGGCCAAGTCTTTACTTCCAGCGGTGTCCTATTTCGAGCCCGCACGCAGGTATTTATAAAGGTGACAGGGATTGGTGGCCCGGATGATCGGGCCACACCAACGTGACACCCACAGCAACAGCACAAACACGAGCAATCAAGTCATTCGTCCCGCGGTTCCATCCCGGACCAACGCCAACGATCGGCCGTCGCGGAACCGTCTGTCTCATTCCGCCCGCCGGCGTTCCTGCGCATCTGCACCAGGACCACCCCTGTACCCGTCAGCTTCGCGACGAGCCTGCACACGGTGCTCACCACGACGCCGTGCGGCCGCGGCCTGCGCACCCGTACCGCGGTCACCGTCGGATTCGGCTTGACCATCGCCATCCAGGTGGGCGTCGATACACCCTGTCCGACACGGCCATCCATGCGGCGGGTTGATCACCACGGGCGTGCTCGCCCGATCACGCCGCCGCATCGGCCGCGCCGGATGACCACACCAGCCCCCGTGCTTCGCCGCCCGCACAGCGGCGATGACGACCGGGGCCACTGTGGCCGCCCTATCGCAGCCATCGCTGACCGTGACCGACAGGGCCGTGGCCGACAGGGCCGCGGCGGGATGGATGCCCGAGGTGGGACGTGACTTACGGCCCGCCTCGGTTACGCACCCGCACCATGCCGAACAGTGCTTCCCTCCGCCCTGCCCGCCACCACCTCAGCCCGACCGAACAGCACCGAAGAGAACAGGACAGGCACCACGATGGCCGAAGGACGCACCTTCAAACGCTGCTCCTGCCGCGACAAGGACGGCAAAACGCTCGGGCAGCGATGCCCCAAGCTGCGCCGCCCCGGTGGCGGATGGAGCTACCGGCACGGCATCTGGAACTACCAGATCGAACTCCCGCCCGCCCCGGACGGCAAGCGGCGCGGGCCGCTGCGCCGCGGCGGCTTCGACTCCCAAGACGCCGCCGAAGCCGAACTCGGCCAGGTGCGTGACCTGCTGGCGCTGGCCGACCCGCGGGAGCCCGCCACCCGCACCCAGATCGCCGACCTGATCAAACGCACCCTGGCCGAGACCGACACGCTGCCCAACGTGGAGACGGTCCGCCGCAAGGTCAAGACCGGGCAGCATCTGACCCAGGAGATCACCGTCGAGCAGTGGCTGGCCGAATTCCTCAACCGCAAACGGAAGATCGAGGAGACCACCCGCCGCTCCTACGAAGGCCACATCCGCCTCTACCTCACCCCCTACCTGGGGCGGCTGCGGCTGGAGCAGCTCAAGGTCAGCGACATCGCGTTGATGTTCGAACAGATCGAGGAGTTCAACGACACCATCGCCGAACGCCGCACCGACCCCGACCCGAAGGTACGGGAAAGCGTCAAATACCGGCGGCCGATCAGCATCGCCACCATGCACCGCATCCGCGCCACCCTGCGCCACGCACTCAACATGGCCATGCGCCAAGACCGGCTCATCGACTTCAACCCCGCCGCCGTCCTGGAGATGGCCGCCCACACCCGGCCCAAGCCACTGGTGTGGACCGACGACCGCGTCCGCGCCTGGCAGCAGGATTACCGCAGCTACCGGGAAAGGGAGAAGCAACGCCGAGGTGGACGACGGGTCGACCCGATCGACGCCTACACCAGCGTGCCGCGCCCCTCCACGGTCATGGTGTGGACGCCCGCGCACACCCGCCGTTTCCTCAAGGAGGCCAAGGCTCACCGTCTGTTCGCCCTCTACCAGCTGATCGCGTTGCGCGGGCTGCGCCGGGGTGAGGCGTGCGGGCTGCGGTGGAAGGAAGTCGACCTCGACGGCCACACTCTGACCGTGAACTGGCAGCTCGTGCAGCTGGCCTGGGAGGTTCATGAGGGCACCCCGAAGACCGACGCCTCGGTGCGGACCATCGCCCTGGACAGCGACACCGCCCAGGTCCTGCGCGCCCACCGGCAACAGCAACGCCAGGAACGCCTGGCGTTGGGCGAGGCGTGGACGCACACCGAGTTCGTGTTCACCCAGCCTGACGGCAGCCGCCTGCACCCGCAGCACGTCTCCGACCAGTTCCTGTGGCTGGCCTACCTCGCCGGGCTGCCGCCGATCCGGCTCCACGATCTCCGCCATGGCGCCGCCTCGCTGATGCTGGCCGCCGGGGTGGAGATGAAGGTGGTCCAGGAAACACTCGGGCACACCTCGAGTGCGTTCACCGCCGACACCTACACCTCCGTCTACCCACAGGTGGCCACAGCCGCGGCCGAGAAAACCGCCGCCCTGCTCTTCGGCGCACAAGACCAGGCCGAACCGGCCCAACTCATCTCACTGAGGAGCTGAACAGTCGGATTAAGTATCCGGCCCCGCATTCGCCGCCTGCTCGCGGCGAGGCGGGGCCGCTGCTCTTTCCGCAGCAGCCGGAGATACCGAATGGATCATGGAATGTGCGGGGTTGGTGCAACCGAGCGCGCACGGAGCACGCAAGCGCCAGAGGAAAATTCTAGAACGCGTCCGATCCCGCATCGCCGCAGGTCAGACCATGATCAAAGCGCGCCCTGCAGGATTCGAACCTGCGACCGTCGGATTAGAAGATTTCAGATGCCCTGCGCACGTATACGCGCCGAAGCGCATCTACGCGTCCTACCAGCGGTCGCCGTGCGCATGTATGCGCACCTCTGAGTACCGACGCGCATCCGGTGCCCTGTCGTCTCCCCTGTCACGTGTCCGACCCCCACAACGCACCGCCGATCTTGTCGGCGGCCTGGCGCTGCAACTTGGGTCTGACGTGCTGATACGTGCTCTGGGTGAACGCGCTCGTAGCGTGGCCGAGCATCTCCTGTACGACCACCACGTCCACGTCCTCCTCCAGCGCCGTCGTCGCCGCGAAGTGTCGGCTGTCGTGCGGGCGGTAGTGCGGCAGCCCGAGCTCGGCGAGCAGATCCGTCCACTCCTGCCAGTCGCGCCGCCCGTCGATCGGCGTCCCGTTCGACTGAGTGAACACCAGCGCATCTCTCTTCGTCGGCTTTCGGCACTTCGGGCAGACCGTCTCGCGGGCGCGCGGCCGCCGATCGCAGGTCTGGCTGTCATGTCCCCAGCCCACCCATGCAGGGTTTCCGACCCGCTGCGCCTCCTGCCACGTCTGGTGTGCGTTCAGCAGCTCCGCCATCCTGCGTGGCAGGGCAGCGGTCCGCTTCGACTTCGCGCTCTTGGGCTCCGTCAGCACCAGGCCGCCGCCGATTCGCTGCTTGCAGGTCGACGCGTGCTTCACGCAGTCGTCCGGGCACCACGTCGGGCACTGGCCGGCCTGGTGCTCACTGCACCGCGACGGGCACGGCCTCTGGCAGACGTGCCGGCGGCCGGTTGGGCGCACCTTCGGACAGTCGGCCGGGTCGGGCGGGCACGGGCGCTTGTGCAGACGGTCGCCGCACATCTTCGGGTCCTCGCAACCGTGCTGCCATGGCACCCGCGCGAGCTCCCACGCGATCCGGATGGTCGCGTGGTCGAGGTCGGACAGGTCCAGCATCGGCCAGGTGAGGCCGAGAGCCTCGCCTTGGCGAGGGCCGACGCTCAGGGCGAGCGCCCATCGCGCCCCGTTCCAGCGCGTGGCAACCGCCTGCAGGATCGCCGCGGCTTCATTCCGCTCCGGCGGCACGATCTCGGCGCGGTCTCCGCGTGCAGGTGCCACGAAGGAGCACGGGTTCCGAGGGATCAACTTACGTTTCGCCGCGATCTTCAAAGCTCGCGAGAGAATCGCGTGGATCTGCAGGATCGTCGCCGGTGCTAAGCCGTCGGCCTTGAGCCGCGCGTACAGCTTTTCGACGCGGTCCTCATCAAGCTCCTTCAGCAGTATCCGGTTGAGCCCCGGGATCAGATAGTTCTCCACCTTGGGGCGATACGACTTATGCCACGTGGACTCGCGGACCTGCGCCTTGACGATGTTGCTCAGCCAGTGGGCCAGCCACTCCCCCACGGTGCGGCCGCGGCCCTTCGCTGGCGTGAATCCGTCATCCTGCGCCTGCCAGAATTTGCGGCGCTTCTCGATCACTTCGTCTGAGGTGTCCCCGTACAGGTAGCGCCGATCAGGTCGCCCGTCTGGTTTGTAGCCGAGGTGGAGCTCACACACCCATCGGCCGTCCTTTTTCCGCTGGTAGATCGATCCCTCGCCGTGCTGGCGCCGACTCTTGCGTCTAGCCATCGATCCACCTCGCGCGAAATGCAGAACGCCGGATTCACTTCCGAGATTACCGGGGCTGCTGCTTGACCGGCGGCGACTCCTGCGGGCCCTGGCCGTTGACGGGCTGCTGCAGGAAATGTACGAGCTGTTCCGCGGCGGCCGGATCGAAGCGCCGCCAGTTCACGCCGTACTGAACGCCGGCCTTCCATACCTCTTCCGTGGGGATGATGGTGCGCGCGCGAGAGGTCTCGAACCACAACCCCAGCGTGAGAACGATGCTCGCTCCCATCGACAGGGCGAACAGCCGGCCGAAGAAGAACTGCTGGGCGACCACCGGGTCGAGTTCGAGAAAGATCCCGACCAGGATGACGACCGTTAACCCCCATCCGATACGTGCGAACCATTTAAGCGCTGTGCGTTTTCCGGTTGCCACCCGCTGCCTCCGTTGCCAGCCCGTTACGTCCTATCCCCCACGCCACGGTCACGTCACACTATGACCGAATCGCAGGTGAGGATAGAGAGGTAAGGCGAGCGTAACGCGAGAGACAGTCACATTAGGAGTGGCTGCCCTTACCTCGGGCGATTTCCAGAGCGGTACGAATCTGGACAAGTTGGCCAGCAACCGTTTGCTTCACCGTATCGATAAGGGACTTCTCTAGAGACTCTTTTTGGTCCTTGGTGAGACCTGGCGCTTTTCGGATGTCGTCGATCCCCGCGACGATCATCTGGAGCACATCGTCGGGGGCGCTCGTGCCGATGCCGCTGAGCGCGGGGTCGGTCTCGGCCCGCTGGTGCAGGTACGCCCGCAGCATGACGGCAGCGTCCGCCGCGTTCTGCCGCTGATGTCGTGCACCGATCTCATCGAGCTCGGCCGGCGTGACACCGACAGCCGACGCCATGGCGGCGAGAATCTCCGGCTTGGCCACGTACTTGCCGCCCTCGATGCTGCGCCAACCCGCCTCAGACACCGGCGTGCCGAACGCGCTCGCAGCTGCGGCGGCGGCCCGCAGCGACAGTGCCGGGTTGGGGAGGCGGTTCTTGCGGCGATCGCGTATGAGTGCAGCCTCGGGTGGGATGCTCACGGCGCTTCCGACCTCTCGCGGGTTCAGGTGCGCACCTCTGCGCATGTACGCGCACGATACCCGACAGTACATCGGTCCGACAATCTCGGTTGCCGTTTAAATCACTGGCCAGTAAGAACCAACGGTCAAACAGAAGCTGCGCATCTATGCGCAACGGGGCATTGACATCTGCGCATCTACGCGTATGTTTGCGTACATGACAAACGGCACTTCGCCCCCGGTCGGATGCCGCACCTGCGGTCATCACTGCGCCGACGCCCCCCTGGTCCTCGACGTCCCCGACGTACAGCGCCTGCTCAAGCTCAAGAGCCGCCGCAGCGTTGAGAAGCTCATCCACAGCGGCAAGTTGAAGTCCTACTTGGTGGGACGCCTCCGCCGGATCGACATCCAGGCCGTTCACGACTTCCTCGCCGAGGCCGAGTCGCCCGAGTCCCGGGCCGCCGCCTCCTGACACGCCGCAGGGCTCATCCGAGCCACCGGACGAGCCCCGCACACAGCATCCGACATCCCCTACTTGCAAGGGACACGGACATGACCATCCTCTCACCCACCCGCAGCACGGCGCAGACCGCCGAACCGCTGCTCACCGACTTCGACGTGCTCGACATCGCCGAAGCCATCCGCAACGCCGTCGCCTACAACGCCGTCAGCCTCGACGCCCGCGACAGGCAGGCGCTCGCCCTGTTCACGTACGTCCCCGAGCTGCGCGGCATCACCCGCATGCTGCTGGCCAAGCTCGTCAACGGCACCGCCGCGCTGCCGATGGCGCGGGCGATGGCCATGCACCTGCTCGACATGCACGCCGACGACGACCTGCTGCCGGAACCGGCCTGGAACGTGCAGGAGGCTTGGCTGGCCGCCCGCGACGCCGCCGCCCTGCCCGCGTGGAAGGACGACGCGACCCGCGCCGACCTGGCGCACGTCCCCCACTCCATCACCGTCGAGCCGATCACGCCCGAGCTGCGGCGCGACAGCGGCCTGCCCGCCCACGCCACGCTCGTGGTCGTCGAGCGGCACGCGGGCCGCCTCGCCAAGGTGTGCGGCACCACCGACGTGTCGGTCGCCGACTACACCGAGTTCGGGCACGCGGTGACGATCGAGGCGCTGGCCCGGGGCATCGCCCACACGTACGGCGCCACCTACGTCGAGTCCGCCGCGGCGGTGAACGCGTGAGACGAAACCCGCGACTCGACATCATCAAGCGGGCCCTTGCCGCCTCCGACCTGGCCGACCCGAACCTGGCGCTGAACATCTACACCGCGCTGTACGGCAGGCCGACCGAGGACAAGGCGCCGCGCGAGCAGATCGACGACGCCCACCGTCGCCGCGATTTCTTCGGTGTCATCGAGGCCGCCCGCGCCGGTCAGCAGACGCTGGAGGCTCAGCCGTGGTATCCGGCGCGGCACGGCGACATCGTGCACATCGCCTACGAAGGGTTCGGCCCCGACGTCCCCGCCCATGGGGAGACGTACATCGTCGAGCAGCCCGAGGTTGACGGCTGGTTCAACCTGCGCACGCTCGCCCACTCGGAGCGCGACTCCATTGCCGAAGCGGGTGTGTTCGCCACCTCGGACGACCCTGACCCGCTGATGGAGATGTGGTTCGAGGCAGGCCCGCACCGTCTCACGATCGTCCGTGATGGCCGCGTCGTCCACGGGGGTGCAAAGTGATGCACCTGCCGACCGTCCCCGTGGACGCCACCGCGATCAAGCCGCAGCACCTTGTGCAGACCGACGAGCAGCTCGTGCGCGTGCGAGACAAGTACAGCGCCGGCCCCGGCCAGCTCGTGTTCGTGTGGGTGGCCGCCGGGCCGATCGACGACAGCCTGCCGCGCATCGGCACCATCGAGGTCGGCGTGGGCGACACCGTGCAGTGCGTGCGCGTCGCCGACTGGCTGGCCTCCATGCGACAGGCGGTCACGGCGTGAGCGCCCGCGAACGACAGCTCGCCTCCGCCCGGGTGCTCGTGACCCTGCTCAGCGAAGACCTGCCCGACGTCTCCTCCTGGTACTTCTACGCAGGCAAAGAGGTCAACGGGCAGCTCGACCACAATCTCTCTGTCGAAGAGCGGTGGGCGGTCCTTCACGCCTGGGCCGCATACCTCGGCAGCGAAATCACCACCATCAGGTACGAGAAGCGGACCGGCGGCTCGGCCGGTGTGGTGGCCTGGATCGAGGGTGTGCGCGTCTACGTGTGGGCGGCATTCCCTAAGAAGGACCTGCCCAAGCTCGGCGGTGAGAGCGATGGCTGACCACCGCCACACATACACGCACCAGCTCAACCCCGACGGGCCACACTCCGACGACTACACCCGGCACGTCGCCAGCGCCCTGTCCGAGAGCGTGCGTGTCCTCAACCACGCCACCCGTGAGGCCGGCGTCACCGCGCCGAACACCGTCTACGACGTGCTCGGCCACGCCGCCGCCGCCGTCTCCGGGCTCGACCAGCTCCTGCGGCAGCTCAACCAGCGGCTGGCCAGCATGCACGCCGCCGGGGAGATCGGCCACGACAAC
Organism: Nonomuraea rosea; assembly: GCF_039539705.1. NCBI lineage: Bacteria > Bacillati > Actinomycetota > Actinomycetes > Streptosporangiales > Streptosporangiaceae > Nonomuraea > Nonomuraea rosea. The sequence goes on from NZ_BAABDQ010000006.1 coordinate 40,972, forward strand.
CACCCGCCCGTGAATGCCGTTCTCCAGGCTCGGCTGATGCTCACCGAGGGCCGCTCCCTGGCCAGGGCGTTGGCCGAACGAGTGGACCGGGCGCACGAGATCACCGCAGGCATGTACCTGATCGACCACTCCGACGGCTCAGCGGGCGGTGGCGCATGAAGATCGTCAAGAAGCAGAACGGCCGCAACCACTGGTACGTCGACGAAGACGCTGGCAACGAACGCGTCCCCGGCGTCACCACCATCAAAGGCAACGGCCTCCCCAAGCCCGCCCTGCTCAACTGGGCCGGAGACGCAACCGCCGAATACGTCCTCGACAACTGGGACGAGCTCGGCAAGCTTCCACTGTCCGAGCGGTTCAAGAAAATCAAAGGCGGCCGGTACGAGAAGCGGGACGCCGCAGCCAGCCGGGGCACCCAGGTCCACAAGCTCGCCGAACGGCTCATCGCCGGCGAGAGGGTCACCATCCCCGACGGGCTGGCTGGATACGTACAGTCGTGTGTCCGGTTCCTCGACGACTTCCAGGTGCGCGCGGTGCACGTCGAAGCGGTCGTCTACTCCGAAACGCACCGGCACGTCGGCACCACCGACCTGATCGCCGACGTGCTGCTGCCGGACATGCCGGAGTACGACCACATCCCGCGCGACGGCGACGAATTCTCCCGGGGCCTGTTCGACTGGAAGACCAGCAGGTCCGGCATCTTCGGCGAGGTCGCACTACAGCTGTCGCCGTACCGCTTCTCCGAATATCTGACCCTCCCCGACGGAGAGGTCATCGACATGCCGCCGGTGGACTTCTGCGCCGGCATCCACCTGCGGCCCGACGGCTACTCGTTCGTGCCGCTGGAGTGCGGCAAAGACGTCTACCGCGACTTCCTGTACGTCAAGGAGGTCGCCCGGATCGTCGGCGACCTGCGCGACCTGGTCGGGGAGCCGATCGTCCCGCCGACTGCGTCGCAGTACGTGCTGAGCAGGGTCACCGACGACGCTGAGGCCCTGTTCTGATGGCCGCCGAGACTCCGCCGCCGGCGTCGCTGGACGAGGCGCTGCTCAGGCTTCAGGCCGACCCGCCCGTGCTGGTGAAGGACAAGCACGGGCAGGTCGGCAACCAGAAGACCCGCTACGCCGACCTGGTCCAGGTCAACGCCGTCGTGCTGTCGCGGCTGAACGCCCTCGGCTGCGTCTACACCACAAAGCCGTTGCTGCGGGCCGAGGACCCGAAATTCGTCCTCCGGTACAGCCTGAAGCACGTCGCGTCCGGCACTGAGGACTCGGGCGAGTACCCGCTCAAGCTGTCCGAGAACCCGATGCAGATGGGTAGCGCGATCACGTATGCACGCCGGTACGTGCTGCTGGCCATCACGGGCGTCGCCGCCGAGGACGAGGACGACGACGCGCAGGCCTACGACGGCCGGACCGCGCAGCGGGCCCACCGGCCGAGGTCATCGGCCCCCGGTCGGAGCACCCCCGCCCCGACCGCCCAGCGCTCCCGCACGACACCCGCGCCGCCCATCGAACCGCAGATCACGGACGCGCAGCAGCAGAAGATGGCCGTCCTCATGCGTGAGCACGACATCACCGACCGGACCAGCGCGCTCGCGCTCGTCAACGAGGTGTTGCAGCGCGCCGAGGACAACCAGATCACGTCCCGGACCGAGCTCACCCGCGCCGAAGCCAGCAAGGTCATCGACCGGCTGCAGCGCGAGTCCGGGCAGGGCGAGCACGCCGCCTCCACCACCTCCTCCACACCTGCGGAGACCTCATGACCACGGGCACGATCAACCTGACCCTCACCCCGGCCGCCGTCGCGCTGGCCGCCACCGACATCATCGAACGGCAGGGCCTCGCCCGCGACGACTACTACCTCGACGCGTTCGGGCTGCCGCCCCGCGAAGCCCCCGTGGACGTGCTCGGCGCGGTCGCGGTCGCGTGCGGGTTCGACCCGCACGCCTGGGAGGACGACCGGGACGCGACCGGCCACTGGCGCCTGGTGCTCGACACCGCCGACATGCTGATCGACTTCCTGGGGCTGTCGCACGACGACGCGTACGCCGACTCGCTGGGCGCGTGGTCGGACGAGCGGGACGACGCCACGGTGGTGCGCGAGCTGCGCAACGCCGCGCTGGAGGTGCTCGCCTGATGAGCCCCGATCCCATCGACTTGGACGCGGTCCGCGTCCGCGCCTGGGACCTTCGCTGGCTCGCCCCCGGCCATGTCGGCACCGCCCGGCTCAGCCCCGTCACCGTGACCGACGCCGACACGCTGCTCACCCTCGACAAGGCGATCGGCCGCGACCTGCCCGCGCTCGCCGACGAGGTCGAGCAGCTCCGCCAGCGCGTCGACCAGGTCGAGCGGGAGCGTGACGCCCTCCGCCGGTCGATCGCCCAGCGCGGCCCCGGGCACGAGCTCGCCGAGGCGGTGACCAGCGATGCGTGACCTCACCCCCGAACTGGCCGTCGCCGCCGCGTGCGTGATCGCGCTCGCCGCCGTCAACGTCGCCTACACCATCCGGCGGAGACGACGGCAGCAGACGCGGCTCACCCGCGAATGCTCCCAGCTCGCCAGCACCGAGCAGCGCATCGCCCGAGAGATGCGCGCCGCACAGCGCCGCACCCTCGACCTGACCATCGCCGGCGAGTTCGCGGCGCTCGGCAGCAACACGGTGTGGCGGCGGTTCCTCGACATCCATCCCGAGCTGCGGGCCGAGACGGGCCAGAAAGGCGGGACTGCATGAGCGACAACAGCAAGATCGAGTGGACCGACGCCACCTGGAACGTGGTCACCGGCTGCACCAAAGTCTCGCCCGGCTGCGACAACTGCTACGCCGAGACGTTCGCCGAGCGCTGGCGCGGCATCCCGGGCCACCACTTCGAGCAGGGGTTCGACGTCACCCTGCGGCCGGAGCGCCTCGACCTGCCGCTGAAGTGGCGCAAGCCGCGCCGCATCTTCGTCAACAGCATGTCGGACCTGTTCCACGACGCCGTACCGGACGATTTCATCGCCCGCGTGTTCGCCACCATGGCGCTCACCCCGCAGCACACGTACCAGCTCCTGACGAAGCGCCATGGGCGCATGCGCTCGTTCCTGACCAATCCGCCGAAGAACGACGACGGCGAATACGAAACGGACGTGGGCTGGCTCCCCGGCGCTGGCGCGAAGTGGATGGTAGCCGAGGCACTGGAGGAAATCGGCCGGGACGCTGACCGTCGCCTGACCGAGGATCAGTGGTCGCTGACCGAGTGGCCGGCTGGCCGGCTGGAGTGGCCGCTGCCGAACGTCTGGCTCGGCGTCTCCGTCGAGGACCAGAAGCGCGCCGACCTCCGCATTCCCTCTCTCCTCGACACCCCAGCCGCCGTGCGCTTCCTGTCCTGCGAACCGCTGCGCAGCCTCATCGACCTGCGCAACATGACCAAACGATTCGGCGCGGTCATCGACTGCCTCAGCGGCGATCTCAAGTCACCCGGCGGGGGCACCGTCTACGCCAGCACACCGAGCGTCATCGACTGGGTCATCGCCGGGGGCGAGTCCGGCCCCGGCGCCCGGCCGGCTCACCCTGACTGGTTCCGGCAGCTCCGCGACCAGTGCCAGGATGCGGGCGTCGCCTTCCATTTCAAGCAGTGGGGCGAATGGGTCCCCGAGTCGATGTGGCTGCACCGCGACACGGCACCAGCCGCGTTCTTGTCGACCGACGGCAGCACCCGACCCTTGGTCAACGGGAAGCCGACCGCCGCGCCGATGAGCCGTGGCAAGGACATCACGATCCGCCGAGTCGGCAAGAAAGCCGCTGGCCGCGAGCTCGACGGCCGCACCTGGAACGAGTTCCCGGAGGTGGCGTCATGACACTGTCGATCATGGATTGGTTCTGTGGTGCAGGTGGCAGTAGCCAGGGCGCTCACTCCGTCCCCGGCGTTGAAGTCACCCGCGCCGCCAACCACTGGGCCCGCGCCATCGAATCCCACGCCGCCAACTTCCCCAACACCGACCACTGGCGCGGCGACATCCGCGACGCCCCCGTCGACCGCTGGCCCGTCACCGACATCTTCTGGGCCTCCCCCGAATGCCCTCAATGGTCCGTCGCCCGCGGCAAGCGGCGCGACTTCGACGCCACCCTGCAAGGGACGCTCTTCGACGAGCCTGAGAGGGACGAAGAAGCGGAACGTTCCCGCGCCCTCATGGAAGAGGTGCCGCTCTACCTGCGCGGCGTCCAGGACCGTGGCGGCCTCGTCCTGGCCGGCGTCGTCGAGAACGTCGTCGACGTCCGCGCCTGGGACCAATGGGACCGGTGGATCGGCGAGATCCGCAAGCTCGGCTACAAGACCCGCACCATTGCGATCAACAGCATGCACGCGCCCGCCGTACGCACCCTGGCCGCCCCCCAGAGCAGGGACAGGCTGTACGTCGCCTACTGGCACCGTTCCCTCGGCCGGAACCCGGACTGGGACCGCTGGCTACGCCCATCCGCCTACTGCGCAACCTGCGACGAGTGGGTGACCGCCATGCAGGTGTTCAAGCAGACCGGCGCCGACATGGGCCGCTACCGACAGCAGTACATCTACCGGTGCCCCCGCTCCACCTGCCGCAACGCGATCGTAGAGCCGTTCGCGCTGCCCGCCCTGTACGCGATCGACTGGACGCTGCCCGGCCAGCGGATCGGCGACCGCGCCAAGCCGCTCGCCGACAAGACGCTCGCCCGCATCCGGGCAGGCCTGGTGAAGTACGCCAGGCCGATCAGCCTGGAAGCGGCGGGCAACACGTTCGAACGCCGCCCAGGTGTACGCACGTGGCCGGTGGACGAGCCGCTGACCACGCAGACCACCACGTCAACCAAGGCGATCGCCGTCCCGCCGATGATCGTGCCCGCGGGCGGGACGTGGCGGAATGACGCCACCTCGGTCGATGAGCCCATGCCGACTCGGACGACGAGAGAGAACGACGCAGTCGCGATCCCGCCGTTCCTGGTGCCGCTCCGCTCCGGCCGCAACCGCTCCCTGCGCGCCGACACCGACCCGCTCGCCACCATCGTTGCTGACGGCGGCAACCACGGCCTCGTCGTGCCGCCGCTGCTGGTGCCCGTCGAAGGCCGGGAAGGCAAGGAAGCCTCGGCTGCCGACGCGCCCCTGCGCACCCAGACGGCCCGCAACGAGACCGGGCTGGCGTGGCTGCCATTCGTCGCCGAACTACGCGGGGGCGGGTCTGACGCGCGCACGGTCATGGAGGCGCTGGCCACCGTGACCGCGTCCGGCAACCACCATGGCCTCGTCACCCCGCCCGGGTTCGTCATGCGCAACAACACCCCCCGCGGCGGCGCAGCCCACCTGTGTACGCCCTTCAACGAGCCGCTGCGCTCCCTGACGACAGCCGGCCACCAGTCGCTCGTCACCTGGGAGAGCCTGCTCGTGCCGTACTGGGGCAAGGGCAACGCCCGCCCGATGAACGAGCCGATCGGGACGCTCACCACCCGCGACAAGTACGCCGTCGTCAACGGCCTCGACGACGTCAGCCTCGACGATGTGCTGTTCCGCATGCTGGAGCCGCACGAGATCGGCCGGGCGATGGCGTTCGCCACCGACTACACCGTGCTCGGCAACAAGCGGGAGAAGGTTCGCCAGTACGGCAACGCCGTCACCCCGCCCGTCGCCGAGACCATCGTGTCGGCGCTGGTCGAGTGCATCACCGGCGAGGCGTTGGAGCGTGCCTCATGAAGCGCTTCGCGGTCGCCACCGCCCGGCACGACGCCGAATGGCTGCTACAGCACCAGGCCGTCTCCAACGACATCGAAGTGCGCAAACAGCAGCGCAAGGCCGCCCAGACCAGACCCCGGAGACGACCCGCGACCGCCGTCCGGCTACGGCTCGTCACCGTGGCCCGCCAGAGCATCGCCGACCGGCTCGTCGCCGCCGGCCACCAGGTCGGCGCGTCCGAGGCCGAGATTCAGCAGGTGCTCGACATGGTCGGGCTCGGCGACGCCGGTCTCAGCACCGCCTACACCGCGAAAGGCGAACGCAAGCGGCTCGTCGCCCTGTGCGCCGACTGCGAACGGCCGTACATTCAGCTCCGCTCCGACGGAACTTTCATCTCCCACCCGAGGGAGAGTCACCAGCGGCTGGACGACGACACCCGGTGCCCCGGCAGCGGCCAGACCGCCGCCGTAGCCCTGCGCACCCTGCCACCCTCGCCCCCGACCCGGCAGGAGCCGAACCGTCGCCCGGTGCGCGTGGCCGTGCGCCAGCCCGCGCCGCGTACCCTGCCCAACCGCCGCCCCGCCTGCCAGGACGAAGACCGGGAGCTGTTCTTCCCGCCCTCCTACGGGCCCGCCTACGACGAGCAGGTGGTCAAGGCGCGCGCCGTGTGCGGCCGCTGCCCGCTCGCCGCCGCCTGCCTGCGCTACGCGCTCGACCACGGCGAACTCACGTACGGCATCTGGGGCGGCACCACCCCCAACCAGCGCAAAGCGCTCGTCAGAGAGCAGGCGGCATGAGCACGGCCACCGTCATCAGAATCGCGGCGCCGACCGCGGCCACCCCCGTCCTGATCCGGCCCTGGTATCCGGCCGGGGCCATCGGCCACACCCGCATCGACTGCCCCGACCTGCTGAAGATAGAGAGCACGCCGCGGGAAGGCTCCGGATGGCTCAACCCCGAGCTCGGCCAGGTATGCATCCCCTGTCTGAAGGGCGACGGCTACCCGCTGTGGGACGCCCACTGCAACACCTGCGGCTACTCGTGCAAGGACGCCAGGGCGGACGACGGCATCTACTCCATCTTCATCACGCAGGACGAAGCCATCACGTGGAAGCGGGAGCACCGCTGCGAGCCCGCCGTCTCCCTCATCTCGCCCACTCCGCCCCCGCCCGCTCAGCCGCAGGGCCAGGGCGCGCTGTTCTCCGTGCTGGAGGTCACCCGATGAAGTTCACCATCGACCCGAAACTGCTCGCCCAGACCGTCGCCTCCGTCGCCCGCGCACTCCCGCAGCGGCCCGTCGTGCCGGTCCTGTCCGGGCTGCTCCTGCACGCCGACGGCGACCAGCTCACCGTGTCCGCGTTCGACTACGACACCTCCCACCGCGGCACCATCGCCGCCGACGTCGCCGAACCCGGCAAGGCGCTGCTGCCCGGCCGGTTGCTCGCCGAAGTCGTCAGAAGCCTGCCCACCGGCATGTTCGCCGACGTGGCCGCCACCGACCGGGAAGTCGTCATCACGTGCGGCCGCTCCGAGTTCGCGTTGATCACGCTGCCCGTCGAGGACTACCCCAACCTGCCCGAGCCGCCGCCGCCGTCCGGGACCGTGGACGGCGCCCTGTTCGCGCACGCTGTCGAGCAGGTGGCCGTCGCGTGCAGCCGCGACGACACGCTGCCCGCGCTGACCGGGGTGCGCGTGGACGCCGACGGGGAGCGGCTCACCCTAGCCGCCACCGACCGGTACCGGATCGCCGTCCGCGACCTGCCCTGGCAGCCCGCGGCCGCGACCAGCCTCGGGCAGCTCGTGCCGGGCCGGGTACTTCTCGACCTGACCCGCGACGTCGGCGCGGGCCCGGTCACACTCGCGTTCAACGACAAACTGGCCGCCGCCTCCACCGCCGTCCGGGAATCCACCGTCCGGCTGCTCGACGAGCAGTTCATCGACTACCGGGCCCGCGTCGACATCGACATGCCGATCGTCGCGACCGTGGACGCGGCCGCGCTCGCCGACGCGGTCACACGCGTGGCGCTGGTCGCCGAGAAGAACACCGCCGTCCACCTCGCCTTCTCTGACGGGGAGGTGCTCATCCGCGCAGGAGGAGGCGACATCGGCCGCGCAGGCGACGCCGTGCCGTGCGAGCTCGCCGGCGAGCACGTCGAGATCGCGTTCCAGTCGCGGTTCCTGCTGGACGCGCTGGCCGCCGTGGGCGGGCAGGCCCGCATCGGCATGACGGGAGAGCACAAGCCCGCCCTGTTCAGCACGGAGGACGGCGCCTACAGGCAGCTGCTCATGTCGCTGAGGACAGCGTGACGGGCCGCCGCTACCTGCTGCGCGGAGGGCAGGTCGAGCTCGTGTGCACGTTCGTCCTGCCGTCCGCACGAAACCCGCTCCCGGCCGCGCCTGCGTGGCTCACTTGGGTCACGCCGCCGTCCGGGGCGCCCCGCAACGCCGCCGTCCGCTACCCCGACGGCCGCGTCGTCGTCCGGCCGTTCCGAGGCCTCAGGAGGCTCGCATGACCTACGCAGACTTCCTAGCCCGCCGGGCCCAACTCGGCGGCGACCACGGATTCGACCCCGGCGAGCTGCCCGGCTACCTGTACGGCTTCCAGCGCGACCTCGTGCAGTGGGCCACCCGCAAGGGCCGGGCGGCCATCTTCGCCGACTGCGGGCTCGGCAAAACCCCGATGGAGCTGACATGGGCTGATTTGGTGCACCGCCGCACCGGGAGGCCGGTGCTCGTGGTCACCCCACTCGCCGTCGCCTACCAGACCGCCGACGAGGCCGCCAAGTTCGGCGTGGACGCCGCCATCTCCCGCAACGGCCGCCCCGCCGGGCCGATCACCATCACCAACTACGACCGGCTGCACCTGTTCGACCGCGGAGACTACGACGGCGTCGTCTGCGACGAATCCAGCGCCATCAAAGCGTTCGACGGAGCGCGCAGGGCGCTCGTCACCGACTTCACACGCAAGACGCCGTACCGGCTGCTGGCCACCGCCACGGCGGCGCCCAACGACTACATCGAGCTCGGCACCTCAAGCGAGGCCCTGGGCGAGCTCGGCTACATGGACATGCTCGGCCGGTTCTTCGTCAATGACCAGCGCAACGCCTCCACCGGCCGCGGATACCTCGGCCAGCGGAACGCCTGGCGGTTCAAAGGCCACGCCGCCCAGCCGTTCTGGCGGTGGGTCGCCTCCTGGGCGCGGGCCATGCGCCAGCCGTCCGACTACGGGCACGACGACACCGGGTTCGTGCTGCCCGAGCTGGTGCAGCGCGAGCACATCGTCAAAGCCCGGCAGATGGCCGAAGGGGTCCTGTTTGACGTGCCCGCCGTCAGTCTGCAGGAGGAGCGGCAGGAGTCCCGCCGCACCATCACCGAGCGCTGCGAGGCCGCAGCCGCGCTGCTCGCCGGCGCCGAGCACGGCATCGCTTGGTGCCAGCTCAACCACGAGGGCGACCTGCTCACCAAGCTGATCGACGGCGCTGTCCAGGTGAAAGGCTCCGACCCGGTCGAAGCCAAGGAGGAGGCCCTGGCGGCGTTCTCCCGCGGCGACATCCGCGTGCTGGTCACCAAGCCCAGCATCGCCGGGTGGGGCCTGAACTGGCAGCACTGCCACCGCATGACGTTCTTCCCCTCCCACTCCTACGAGCAGTGGTACCAGGCCGTCCGCAGGTGCTGGCGGTACGGCCAGCAGCACCCGGTCACCGTCGACATCGTCACCACCGACGGCGGCGCCCGCGTCCTGGCCAACCTACAGCGCAAGGCCGCACAGGCCGACGCCATGTTCGACGCCCTGGTCGCGCACATGCGGCAGGCGACGGCGATCCGCCGCACCACCGACTACCCGCACCCCGTGGAGGTCCCCGCATGGGCGTCGTAGACCAGACGATCACCGACCGGTACGCGCTTCACCTGGGCGACTGCCTCGACGTGATGCCCGCCTACCCCGACGGCAGCATCCACCTGTCCGTCTACAGCCCGCCGTTCTTCGGCCTCTACCAGTACTCCTCCAGCGAGCGGGACCTGTCCAACAGCCGCGGCTACCCCGACTTCCTTGAGCACTACGAGTACGTGGTCCGCGAGATCGCCAGGCTCACCATGCCCGGCCGGATCACCGCAGTCCACTGCATGGACATCCCCAAGTCGAACAGCGGCCGCGGCGACGCCCTCATGGACTTCCCGGGCGACATCATCCGCCTGCATGAGCAGTGCGGCTGGTCGTACGCCGCCCGCTACCACGTGTGGAAGGAGCCGCTGACCGTCCGCAACAGGACCCTGATGAAGTCCCTGGCTCACCGCACCATCGTGGATGACTCCTCCCGATGCGGCGTCGCCAGCGCCGACTACCTGCTCATCTTCCGCCGCCACGGCGACAACCCCGTCCCGATCGCCCACCCCGTCGGGCTGACCGAGTACGCCGGCGAACGGCGACCGCCCGCCGAACTGCTGCGCTACCGCGGATGGGAGGGCAAGCAGACCGAGAACCGGTACAGCCACTGGATCTGGCGGCAGTACGCGTCCGCCTTCTGGGACGACGTCCGCCTGGACCGGGTCCTGCCCTACCGCGAGGCTCGCGACGAAGAGGACGAGAAGCACGTCCATCCTCTGCAGCTCGACGTCATCGACCGCACGCTGGTGCTGTGGTCCAACCCCGGCGAGCGGGTGCTCACGCCGTTCGCGGGCGTCGGCTCCGAGGTGTACAGCGCCGTCCGGGCCGGCCGCTACGCCGTCGGCGCCGAGCTGAAGCCCTCCTACTACCGGCAGGCCGTGAAGAACTTGGCGGCCGCCGCGCAGGAGAGCCTCGACCAGCAGGGACAGTTCGAGTTCGACGAGCTCGCGCCATGAATCACTTCTTGGCGACGTACTCGCGGAGGAACTGGCGGATCAGTTCGTACAACGACGTGCCCTCCGCCTGGGCTTTGGCCATGGCGGACCTCCACAGGTCGTCGTGCACGGGGATGCTGCGCATATTCACCCCATCGGCGCGCTTTCCCGGCACGTCAGGCCTCGATGAGGTTGCCGTCGCACCACTCGGCGCAGTCGGGGCAGCACGGGCCGGTCTTGTCGCCGATCCGGGCCTGCTGGGTGTTGTCGGTGGGGTCGTTGCAGATCACGCACTCGTTCATCTTGCTCTCCCGTTCATCCGGTGTAGCTACACCATAAGCCGGTGTAGCTACACCGTCAAGAGGGGGCGGAAAAGTCGATGAGTATCACCAGGCCACTCACCCTCGACCAGGTGCTCAAGCGGGGCCTCACCTACCGCCAGCTGGACCATTGGACGCGGCGCGGCTGGCTGCGGCCCGCCCACGCCGGCGGCACCGGCAACGCCCGCGTCTGGCCCGCCGCCGAGCTGCAGATCGCCGACCTGATGCGGCGCCTCACCCGCGCGGGCCTCGCCGCCGCAGCCGCGGCGCAAGCCGCCCGCACCCACCAGGAGGGGCGGCTGCTCGTCAAGCTCGGCCCCGGGCTGGTGCTCGCCATCGACACCGACCTGCTGAGCGAGGCGCCGTGAGCACCGAGACGAAAGGCCGCAAGTGCGACGGCAAACGCCGCTACAGCCACCTCGAACAGGCCACACGAGTGCGGGCTCGCCTGATCCTGCAAGGCGCCCACCCGGCCTGGCTGCGGGCGTACGCCTGCGAGCACTGCGACGGCTTTCACGTCGGCCACCGGCCCGGTCGGAGGAAGACGTGACAGAGCGGAGCGACACCCTGTTCGGGCTGCCCCTGTCGGGCGCCGTCATCGACGGACCCTACCGCTACACCCTCTGGCGCACGTGGACGCTCCGCCCCGAACCCGCACTGTGCGCGTGGGTGATGCTCAACCCGTCCACCGCCGACGCCGCCCAGGACGATCCCACCATCCGTCGCTGCGTCGCCTACGCCCGCTCGTGGGGTTACGACGGCATCGTCGTGCGCAACCTGTTCGCGCTGCGCGCCACCGACCCGGCCGGGCTCGCAACCGCCGCCGAACCGGTCGGTCCGGGTAACGACGAATGGCTGAGCGGGCGCTGGGACGGCGTGCGGCGAGTGGTCGTCGCATGGGGCACCGGCCGGTGGCCGCGCCTGCACAACCGCTGTGAGCGCGTGGCGGCCCTCCTGGAACCGCTCGACCCGCTGTGCCTGCGGGCGGGACGTGACGGCCAGCCTGTGCACCCGCTGTACCAGCCGGCCGATCTCCTGCCGTCGCCGTGGCGGCCACCGCAGCGAATACAGGGCCCGCTCCGAGCCCGCATTGACCACTAGAACCTGGGAGCGCCACCTTGCCGCGGATGCGCACGATCAAACCCGAATTCTGGGAAGACGACGTCGTCGGGTCGCTGTCCCGAGAAGCGCGGCTGCTCTTCATCGCCACCTGGAACGCCGCCGACGACGAAGGGCTCCTGCGCTGGACCGCCGCCTACCTCAAGGCCCAGGCGTTCATCTACGACGACGACATCGGCATCGGTGAAGTCGAGCTGCTCATGCAGGAACTCGTCGATGCCGACCTGGTGTTCCCGTACCAGGGTGGACGGATCAAGCAGCAGCTCGCCTGCATCATCAAATTCCACAAGCACCAGCGGGTGAACCGGCCGCAGCCCAGCAAGCTGCCGGCGCCGTCACTCCAGAACGCCCGGATCGCCGAAATGTACGGCCGCCGGGACGGCTGGGCCTGCCACATCTGCGGTGGAGACATCGAGTGGCCGGGCCAGCTTGGGCGGCCGCGCGACCTTGAGCTTGACCACGTGCACCCCCGATCCAAGGGGGGCAGCGACTACCCCAGCAACATTCGCGCAGCTCACGGCGGGTGCAACGCGAGCAAGAAGGATCGAATTCCGGATTCAGTGAATGGTTCCGTGAGCGATTCAGTGAATGACTCACGGAACCGTTCACGCGATCCGGCTGAAGAGTTCACTGCTGTTGTAGTTAAAGGTAGAGGAGTAGTTAAAGAACAAAAGACGTCGGAGGCTCCGCCTACCGACGATCCTCCTCGCCTCGATGTCGAACGGCTTTGCAACCACCTCGCTGATCGGATCGCCACCAACGGCTCCAAGCGACCTGTGATCACCAAGAAGTGGCGCGACGCGGCCCGGTTGCTGATCGACAAGGACGGCCGCGCCGAAGAGCAGGTCCACGCAGCCATCGACTGGTGCCAGGACAGCGAGTTCTGGCGTGCCAACATCCTCAGCCTGCCGACGCTGCGCGACCAGTACGACCGGCTTCGCCTGCAGGCGTCAACGGACCGCGGACGTGACTCGCCAGACGCCCGGTTCGCGCCCAACTCCGGCTCCCGAGCCCCCGTCCCAACCGCCGATGAAATTGCGAACGGGAAGGTCATCCTATGAACAACCCCACCGCCGACCCCTACGAACAGTGGATTGCCGAGCAGACGCAGCGACGCCTCGACAGGCTGAGAGCAGCCCGACCGGCCGCCTACGCCGCACCTGGCCGACTCCACCCCGACATCGCCGCGTGGGCCGACAAGGTCGCAATCGGCGAGTACGGAACCCTCGCCATCGTTGGCAACATCGGCGTTGGCAAGTCCTGGTCGCTGTGGGCGGTTGCCGAGCGCCTGGTGGCCGCCGGGTACCGGGACCGTATCGAGATCACCCCGGCCCATCGACTGCGCCGCCTCGTCACGCCACCCGTTGACCAGGCCGCACTCGACCGTCTTGCCGCTGCCGGGCTGCTCGCCGTCGATGATGTCGGGTCCGTGCGGATCAGCGACTGGGACTCCGACCGCATGGCCACCCTGCTTGACCCGCGCTGGGAGGACCAGCGGCCGACCATCCTCACCAGCAACCAGCTCAACCTGAAGGACCTGGTCGGGGAACGCACGGCGTCCCGCCTGTCCGACCGCGTCACCATCGTGCAGATGGCCGGCGCTGACCGCCGGAGGACCGCATGAGCATCGACGTGGAGACCGGCGCCCGCGACTGGCGGCCGTCACCGGGGATCGTCGCCGCCGAGATGGCCGTGGCCGGGGCGGCGATCCAGGCCCGCGCCGTCGCGGAGGAGGCCGCCGAACTGGTGGCCGCCGACGACTTCTACAGCCCGGCCGGGATCGTCTACGCCGCGGCGCTGGCGTTGGCCGACGACGGCAAGCCGGTCGATCCGGCCGCCGTGCTGGGCGTGCTGGCCGCCGACGGCAACCTGGAGCGGGTGGGCGCCGGGGCCTACCTGCACACGCTGATGCAGCATGCGGCGGTGCCGTCGGCTGTGTCGTACCACGCCCGCCAGGTGGCCGCGGACGCCCGGCGTCGGCGTATCAACCTGGCCTGCCGCCAGGGCCAGCAGGTCAGCGAGTCGGCCGCGTGGGACGACGAGGCGGACCCCGACCTGGTCCGCAAGTTGATCGACGAGGCTGCGGTGAAGCCCGGCGACATGGTGGACTTCGACGTCGCCGGCGAGATGGCTGCGCTGCTCGACGACCTGGAGACCCCGCCGCCCGCGCCCACCGGCGTGGTTCCACCGTTCCAGGACCTCGCACACCTGCTGGGCACATTCGGGCCCGGCCAGCTCATCGTGGTGGGGGCGCGGCAATCGGTCGGCAAGTCGACGCTGGCCGTGGATTTCCTGCGCAGGGCGGCGATCCGGGACGGCAAGCTCTCAGCGATGTTCACGCTGGAGATGCGCCGCCGCGAGGTGCTGCAGCGCATGGCGTCGGCGGAGTCCGGGGTTGGTCTGCACGGGATCCGCGCCAACCAGGTGGGCGAGGGCGACCTGGAGCGGATGGTGGACGCGGCGTCACGGATCTCCGGCGCTCCACTGATCATCGACGACCGTTCGGGGTGCAGCTTGGAGCACATTCGGTCGACGCTGCGCAGTCTGTCCCGACAGGGCGGGGCCGCCATTGCGGTGATCGACTACCTGCAGTTGATGACCCCGCCGAAAGCACCGAACCGCGAGCAGGAGATCGCGGGCCTGACGCGCGGCCTGAAGTTGATGGCGGGCGAGTTCGAGATGCCGATCGTGCTGCTGTCGCAGCTGAACCGGGAAGTGGAGAAGCGCACGGACAAGCGCCCACAGCCGTCTGACCTGCGTGAGTCGGGCGCGATCGAGCAGGATGCCGACGTGATCATCCTCCTGCACCGGGAGGACGCGCTCGACCGGGAGTCGCCGAGGGCCGGCGAGGCGGACCTGATCGTGGCGAAGAACAGGAACGGTCCCACGGCCACGATCACGGTGGCGCACCAGCTCCACTATTCGCGGTTCGTGGACATGGCGTGGACGCCGACAAGAGGCCTGTCGTGAGCACCCTGCCGCGCGGCGCTGAGAGCGATTCTGCGGTTTCCCCCATACCGAGAGACCAGGACGGGGTCGTTAAGCCGCCTACGGCCCCCCAGCGGACCGCGCAGGGCCATTTGGCCGCCGCTTTACCCGAACAGAATCACGAGATCTTGCGCGATACCGGATCGAAGGCCCTCGAAACCAGCTCAGAAAACGATCACCAGTGCGGATGTAGACCCCTCCAAGACGCCCTCCACAACATGGTCGTCCATCTGCAGGCCCACATCGACCGGCGCAGCGCAGAAGCCGCCGCACCCCGCATCGCCGCCGCGTTCGCCCGCATCGGAGAAGCCGAGAACGCGGCCGCGATCTGGCGGCAACGCCACGACGACGCCGAAACCGAGCACGCCCGACTCGTCGCCGCCCTCCGCCGCCGCACAGCCAGCGCCGAACGCATGGTGGTGCGCGCGTTCGCCGCCATCGAGGCCTGCGACGACACCCGCGTCCCGGCCGCGCAGCGCGAGGCCTGGCGGGCCGGATGGCAGGCGTGCAAGAACGCCGCCACCGACGCCCTCAACAACCCCGGCACGCCGGCGACAGCGAACGCCGGACGCCACGGCCGACCCACCCCAGCCGAGTACGAGCGGCAGGTCATCGACCGGCAGAACCCCGACTATCACGGATGAGGCGACGACCCATGAGCGACCCCCACGTCAACGTCCACCTCACCTTCCGAACCCCGGCAGCGGGGGCGGTAGTGCTCGAACAGGTGCTCGCCGCCATCAACAAGCACGGCATGCCGTACGAGCTCACCAACGCAGGCTGCAACAGCTTCGACCTGGACGAAGTGGAGGACTGAGCCATGCACGATCCGCTCGTTGTCGCGTTCGAGATCCGCCGCCCGTGGCCACGCCGAACCAAGTCGCCCTACTCCTGCAGGTGGGCGATCCGCTGGCCGTATGTGCACATCGCCGGACGCGGCTACCGTTTCCCCTGCATGATCACTGTGTGGCATCGCGAGCCCGGCGGCCACGACTCCGGCGACATCTGCAAGCACCACAGCCGCGTACAGAACCCCATCACTGGGGAGTGGCGCTACAAGTTCCACCACGGCTGGCGGTTCCACATCCACCACTGGCGGGTGCAGGTCGCTCCGCTCCAGGAACTGCGCCGCCGTCTGCTGACCCGGTGCACATGGTGCGATGGACGGTCGAGGAAGGGCGACGCGGTCAACGTCTCCCACCAGTGGGGCGGCAAGCGCGGCAAGTGGTGGCGAGGCGAACGCGGCCTGTACCACTGGGACTGCTCAAGCATCGCCAGCGCCCGCAACGCCTGCCTGTCTGAGGCGCCGATCACCGAGTATGACGGCTGGGGCCCGTGCCTGCGCTGCGGCAAGTACCGCGGCCACGGCCGCACCGAGGAGAACCTGACCCGCATGCGGGTGCTCGCCGCGATCCCGCGCGGCCAGCGCGAGAGGCGACCATGACCACGCGCTGCGAGGTCACCGAGCTGTTCACGGACCAGTGCGCGCATTGCCGTCGCATTACCGACGAGCCTGCGCCCAACCTGTACGCGAACCGCCCGCAGACGTTCGCCCGCTTCCCCGGCTGGTGCGCTGGATGTGGCGAAGTGTTCGGCCCAGGAGAACTGATCAGGTCGGATGGGATCGACGGCTGGGTCGCCGAGTGCTGCGCGGGTGATGCGCCGTGACCTGGGTCAAGCGAGCCGAGAAGCCCGCCCACACCTGCAAGCCGCCATCCCTTGGCGGCTACACGCTCACCCCGGAAGGCCAGCACGGCGACCTGTGGCGCTGCGACGACTGCGCGAAGCTCTGGCGCATCGGCTACGCCTGCGGCCTCTGCGACTGGCTCGGCGACCTCTGGGCCCACGACGGCCAACACATCACCGGAACCGCTTGGCGGCGGGCCAGTCGGTGGCAGGAGATCCGCTACAGGAAGCGAGGCCGCCGATGAAGCGCCGTACGGACCCCGCCCTCTGCCTCGCCACCCACCGCCACGACCCCGACCGGCCACGCACCGCCACCGACGGGCTCAACCTGTGCCCCGGATGCCACGCCGCCCTCGGCCGCAACCTGCACGACCTGCCCGAACTGCACGCCGACGTGCTCGCCCAACTTCCCACCGGCAGCATCAGCAGCGGGCCCGCCGTCAGCGGCAGCCGCACCCCGCTCCTGCCGTACAACCCGCGCGCCGGCGACCTGCTCGCCCAGATGCGGCACGACCTGCGCTGGCTCACCTCCCTCGTGTCCGCCGAACGCGGCATCAGCGGCCCGCCGCCCAACCCGGGCGCCCAGTGCGCGTGGCTCGAACGGCACGCCGACTGGCTCGCCGCGCGGCCCGACGCGGGCGCCTACAAGGACACGCTCGCCGAGCTGGTCGGCCGCTCGTACGGGGTGATCGACCCGGGCCGGCTGCCGCTCGTGCTGCCCGTGCGCTGCGTGGAGCTCGTGGACGGTGAGCCGTGCGGCGGCGTGCTGAAGGCGACCGTACGGCGCGACGACGACCCCACCCCGAGCGTCATCTTCTGCGATATGTGCGATCTCAGCTTGGACACGACGCAGTGGCACCGGTTCGGGCGCCGCTACCAGCGAGGAAGGATGGCAGGGTGAGCATCGTCCTCAGCAAGGTCATCCAGACCTGCCGCGCCTGCCCATCCCAGTGGGACGCATGGACCACCGACGGCCAGTACCTCTACCTGCGGTATCGCAGTGGCATGGGCACCGTCGAGGCCCAGCCCGGCCCCGACGTGGACACCTGGACAGATCGGCCACCGCTCATGAAGTTCGGTGAGCCCAGCCTGGACGGACTGATCAACCTCGACGATTTCATGACCACGGGCGGCCTCGAACTGGCCGCCGGGGCGGAAGTGCAGACCCTGTGAGCGATCGGTTAACCGTCCCCCAGCCCGTCGCCACCGTGACCGTCACCCACACCGGCACACCCAAGCCCGACGAAGTCCCTCTCACCGACCACCTCCAAGGCTGGGGCACCGCAGCCGCAGTCCTCGTTGCCTTGGGCCTCGCGATCGTGGAGACCCGACGACGGAGGCGGGACCACGCCGACGGCGAAGCCCAGCGAGCCGGGGATCGCGCAGACGCCAACCAACGCCTACTCGCGGAGCGGGCCGCCGCCGACCGACGACTCCAGCAGCAGCTCAACGAACAGCGCGACCGCGACCGCCGCCAGTTCACCGCCGAGCAACTGCAGAAAGTGGCCAACATGTGGGCGCATGGAGAAATCCACCTGCTCCCCGGCGTGCTCGTCGCCATCCCCGACCAGTACGCCACCATCCTGCGGTACCTCGTCACGGGCGAGGACTACCACAACCTCTCCGGTTTCCCGCCCATGAGCGAAGCCAGCGATCAGGCGCTCTATCGGCAGCTCACTGCGCGAGGACTGGAGTACCACGGGCGTGAGCAGTATCTCGTGGACAAATTGCAGGAGCAGGTCGAGCGGCTCGCGAAGGAGGGCAAGGGCTCGTCGTGGGCGAAGATGCACCCTCGGGCTGTGGAGCTGTACAGGGGCGGCTGGGACTACAAGAAGATCAAGCAGGCGTGGTTGTACGAGGAGATCGGCGAGAACATCGCCGACCTGCTCGGCAAGACTCGGGAAGCAGCTGAAGCGGCCGAGGAGGATGAGCAGCGTGGATGACCTGATCGCGTTCCTGCACGCGCGGCTCGGCAACGATCGCGAGCGCGCCCCCTTCCTGCGGACCTTGGCGGCCTTGCAGCCGCCGGACATGAAGCGGGAACTGGAGGACATGGCCGACTGGATCGAGCGCGACATCGCGGCCAAGCTACGGATCGTGGCCACATACACCGAGGTTGACGCCCACCCGAACCGGCTCGTCTATGCATTCATGCAACAGCAATGGGTCGCTCTACGTGCAGTGATGGTCGGGCTTGCCCTGCCGTACGCCGATCACGAGGACTATCGCGAGGAGTGGAAGCCGTGAGCACCAGAATCAGCACCGCCGACGCCGCCCTGCTCTACCGGATCCCCGCCCGCACGCTGCGCAACTGGCATGCCGAAGGCCGAATCACCGTCCACCGTGACGGCCGAAACCTGCTGTGGGACTGCGACGAACTCGACCAGCTCGCAGAACAGCGCGGCAGAGGTCGCTTGCCAAGGACGCCCGTAATGGCCCATGCTCTGTGATAACTCACCTGACGTGTCGCCTCAGCCACCCCACGGCCCTTGACCGTCAGTCCTCAAGAACCGGCCCGGCCAAGCGCCGGGCTGTGTCGTATCCGAGGCCAGGCAACCTCGCATGCGGAACCAGCAGGCAGTCACACAACGTAGAGAGACTACGAACCGTGACGGACGCCTCAAGGTCAGGCATCACAGAACGTGATGCACGAGCATGACGCTCTGACGTGCACGAATGCGCAGAGTTAGCAAGGGTAGTCCAGCGATCAAGGCTCTGACCTGCGACGATGCACGTTTCCGCAGGTCAGGGGGCATACGATTCTTTACGATCACGACCCCGTTGACCCCGTCCGCACCCTCCCTTTTTTCTGTACGGGTCTGGGCTACTCAGCGTCACCATCACAGAAAGTGACATGTGACGGTATGTGACTGGCGGGCGGGTGGTCACCGTGAGTCAGATGCCCCGGATCTGCCCCGGCTGCCGCCAGCGTGTGACCGGCAAATGCCCGACCTGCGACCAGACGAGTCCCCGGCGACCTCGCCAGCGCGCCGGGTACGGGCGTGACGAGCGGCGCCGGCGCGCGGACACGGTGCGGGTGCACGTTGAGCAGCACGGGTGGATGTGCCCCGGCTGGCAGAAGGCGCCGCACGCGTCGCAGGACCTGACCGCAGACCATGTGCAGCCGACCGCCCGCGGCGGAAACCCGGCCGGGCCGCTGCGGGTGCTGTGCAGGCCGTGCAACAGCGCTCGGCAGGCCCAGTTGGACACGCCCCGGCTCGTCGGGGTGTCGGTGACGCTCGTGGCAGGCCCGCCATGCTCCGGCAAGAGCTCGTACGTACGCGAGCATGCCCTCGTCAGCGACCTGGTGGTCGACTATGACGCGCTGGCGGCCGCGCTGCGCGTCGATGGCGAGCGGTACCAGCACCTGGACAGCCATCGGCCGTTCGTGTGCGAGGCCCGGGATGCGGTGCTGGACCGGATGGTGCTCGGCAATCACGGCGTCAGGCGCGTGTGGGTGATGGCGACGGCTGCGAAACGCGCGGTGCGGGAGTCGTACCGGCGCCGGTACGGGGCGGACGTGGTGGTGGTGTGGGCCCCCGAGGAGCTCTGCCTGCGCAGGGCGATGGGCGAGCGACCGCAGGCCTGGTGGGGCCACGTGCGGGGCTGGTTCGAGCAGTACGAGGCGGATGGCCGCGACGAGATTGTGAAGCAGGTGGAGGCACTGTGAGTCAGGTTCCGAGCGTTGGGCGCATCGTTCACTACGTCTCGTATGGCACCCCGGGCGGCGAGTTCAAGCAGGAGTGCCGTGCCGCGATCATCACCGAGACGAACACCTCGGACACGGTCGGGCTGTGCGTGCTCAACCCGACCGGGCAGTTCTTCAACCGCACCGTCACCTACCACGACGGGTCCGAGACGCCCGGCACACCCGGATGTGACGGTCTGCACGCCGCCGGCCCTCACCGCTACTGCGGGTGCGGGTGGATGGAGGCGTCGCTGAAGGGCGGCACCTGGCATTGGCCTGAGCGGGTCTAGAGCAACGTTGGGTCGCGACACGGTGATCCGGGAGACGGCTGGGAGGTCGTGATGGTGATCGAGCTGCTGGCCCTGGTGGCCTTTCTGGCGTCGGCGATCTGGTCGGCGATTCAGCGGGCGTGGCCGGTGTGTCTGCTGGCAGCGGGTGCGACTCTGCTGGTGCTGGGGCGGACGGGGCTGCTCGATGGTTGAGGCTCCGCCGTACGGCACACGCGACTACGTCCGCCAGTTCGTTGATGCGGTGGCGCGAGTACGGCCTGGCCACGCGGACCTGAGCGAGAGCGAGATCGCCTCCCGCGTCTTCTACGTCTACACGGCCAGCCTGCCTTTCTGGCGGCGCGTGCGGCTCGCCTGGCGGGCGGTGCGCCGTGGCTAACGCGGAGGCTCGTGTGAGGGTTGCGTACGAACTCGGCGCCACGGTGGTACGGCCAGGGCAGACGCTCGTCCTCTGCACTCCTCACCAGATGTCGACGGCCGAGGCCGACCAGATGAAGGCGCGGCTGCGGGAGAAGCTTCCCGGCGTTGAGCTCGTGCTGCTGACAGGCGTCACACAAGCGCTGGTGTACGAGCCAGACGAGATCCGGGCGGCGGACACCTGATGGCCGGTCGCGGGCCGGCGCCCAAAGACCCAGAGGAGCGGCAGCGCCGGAACGCGCCGAAGACGCTTGAACTGGTCGGCCCTGGCCTGGAGTCGCCGGCCGAGGCGGAGGGCGGTCCGCCGGCGGCGCCCGAGTACCTGCTGCCCGCAACGGCGGAGCGGTGGGCGTCGTACTGGACGTCGCCCGTCGCCAAGCTGGTCGACGCCGTCAGCGATTTGCCCGCGCTCGAGCGGCTGTTCTGGCTGTACGACGACCTCGAGCGGAGCCGCAAGGCCGTCGCGGAGACCGGCCACGTCATCACCGGCAGCAAGGGCCAGCAGGTCATGAACCCCCTGCTCCGCCACATGCAGACGCAGGCGGCCGAGACGCGTCAGCTGGAGGACCGGTTCGGGCTGTCGCCGCGGGCCCGGCTGTCGCTGAACCTCACGCTTGGGCAGGCCGCCCAGAGCTTGGCCGACCTGAACGCGCCGTTCCTGGACTCCGGGGGTGATGACGATGACCCCCGTTTGGATGTCGTCGACGCCGAGGTGGTCGATGACGTCGGGTGAGCCCTGGTGAGCCTGGCGGTAGCCTGCCGGCCGCTGTCGGCACCGAGATCGCTCGGCTGGCCGTCGCACGGCCGGATCGTGTGCGCGTGGATCGAAGCCCACTGTGTCTACGGCGAAGGCGACTTCTTCGGCCAGCCGGTACGACTGCTCAGATATCAGAAGCAGTTCATCTACTGGCTGTACGAGTACAACCCGGACACCGGCAACAGGCGTTTCCGCCGGGCGCTACTGGAGATCAGCAAGGGCAACGGCAAGACACCACTGTCCGGCTGGCTGATGCTGTTCGAGCTGCTCGGCCCGCCCATCTTCGGCCCGAAGGGCTCGCCCGTCATCGCCGTCGCCGCCGCGAGCTTCGAACAGGCCGACCTGCTGTTCGGCGACATGAAGCACGCATGCCGCGAGTCTCCCTCGCTGAAGCTGCACACGGACGCGTACGACACAGAGATCCTGGTGCGCAACGGGCCCGGCCGGGCGTTTCGGGTCGCTGCGGTGGCGGGCACGAACGACGGCGGCCGGCCCGACAAGGTCGCCGCCGACGAGATTCACGAGTGGCTCGGCGGCAAAGCCCGCGTGCACCTGGTCCTCACCGGCGGCCTGAGCAAGCGGGCGAACTCGCTGGTCTTGAACACCACGACACCGGGCAGCGACCTGGACAGCATGGCCGGCCGGATGCACTTGGACGGGTACCGCGTGAACGCGGGCGAGATCGACGATCCCGAGTACCTGTTCGTCCACTACGGGGCGCCGGACGTGTACGACCTCGACGATCCCGAGCAGCTGCTCGCCGCGGTGCTGCAGGCGAATCCGGCGGCCGGGGCGTTCCTGCGGACTCACGATGTGATGGCCCGCTTCAGGAGCATCCCGCGGTTCGAATTCGAGCGTTACCACCTGGGCCGGTGGACGCGGGCGGATGAGTCGTGGCTGCCGCCTGGCGCGTGGGAGTCGTGCGCCGGTGAGGTGGAGATCCGGCCAGATCGGCCGTGCGTGGTCACGGTGGACATGGCGCTCAAACACGACTCGGTCGCGGTGGTGGTGGCGCAGCAGCAGGACGACGGCCGGGTGGCCGTGCAATCGCGAGTGTGGGATCCGGCAGGGGACGTGATTGACGTGGCCGCGGTGGAGAACCATCTCCGCCAGCTGCACCGCGATCTGCAGGTGACCACCGTGGCGTACGACCCGGCGTACTTCCAGCGCAGCGCGGAGGTGCTGCTCGATGAGGGCCTGCCGATGGCGGAGTTCTCGCAGGGCGCTGCCTCGATGGTGCCGGCCTGCCAGGACGCCTACCGGCTCATCTGTGAGGGCCTGGTGGTGCACGGCGACGATCCGGTGCTGACGGACCACGTGCTCAGCGCGGCGGTGCGGGAGACCGACACCGGATGGCGGCTGTCGAAAGGCCGCTCAAAACGGAAGATTGACGCCTGCATTTCGATGGTGATGGCGCTGTTCCTGTCTCAGGTGCCCGCCGAGGTGGCGGCGCCACCGAACTTGTGGTGAGGGGGAGCGCGTGCTCGACAACCTGCTCGAAGGACTCGGATTCTGCCTGCTGATCGCGTTCGCGTGGTTCGTGTGGCCGCCGGCCGCGCTCCTGGTCGCCGGTGTGGGGCTGCTGGTCGTGGCGAACGTGCGTAGCGGCCGCAAGGCGCAGGCCAAGGGGCCGGCCGTGCCGGGGCGGGTTGAGCGGCTGGTGCGGGTGTGGCTGGCGTCGAAGGGCTCGCAGCCGTGACGATCCTGCGCGGCCTGGCCGAGCTGCGCTCTCCCGAGAATCCTGCGGTGCCGCTCACGTCGACGACGCTGCTCGACTGGATGGGCGGGACGCGCACGGCGTCGGGCCGGCAGGTGTCGGAGACGAGCTCGCTGGCGTTCTCGGCGGTGTGGCGGTGTACGGCGCTGATCTCTGGGGTGGCGTCGGCGCTCCCGTTGCACGTGTACGAGGACGGTACTCACAACCGGCAGCCGTCGCAGTTGCTGAAGAACCCGCACCCGGAGCTGACTGCTTTGGAGGTGTGGCGGCTGGCGTACGTGCACCGCAGCCTGTGGGGCAACGCGTTCGTGCAGAAGATCCGTGATGGCGGCGGCCGGGTGCGCGAGCTGTGGCCGGTGACGCCGGATCGGGTGCAGGTGGAGCGGGATCGCCCCACGGGGGCCAATCCCAGCGGGAAGACGTTCTGGGTCACCGACGACTGGGGTGTCGTCCACGAGCGGACGCCCAGAGAGATCCTGCACCTGCCGGGGATGGGCTACGACGGCGTGTGCGGCGTCTCGCCGATCAGGGCCGCGCAGCAGGCGATCGGGCTGGGCCTGGCCGCCGAGGAGTACGGGGCCCGCCTGTTCGGCTCCGGCAACCTGATGAGCGGCATCCTGCAGACTGAGCAGCGGCTGGAGCCGGACCAGGCGGACGCACTGAAGGCCCGCTGGAAGGCCAAGATGAGCGGGCTCGATAAGGCCCACGACATCGCGGTCCTCGACTCCGGGGCGGCGTTCCAGCCGGTGTCGCTGCCGGCGAAGGACTCACAGTTTCTGGAATCCCGCTCGTTCGAGGTGGAGGAGATCGGCCGCTGGTTCGGGGTGCCGCACTTCCTGCTCGGGCTGACCGCGAAGTCCACCAGCTGGGGTACGGGCCTGGAGCAGCAGGCGATCGGCTGGGTCAAATTCGATCTCCACCCGACGTGGCTGGCGCCGACCGAGCAGCGCCTCACCAAGGAGCTCCTGGGCGCGTCGGTCACAGCGAGCTACAAGATCGAGGGCCTGCTCAGGGGCGACTCGCGGTCGAGGGCCGAGTTCTACCGGGTGATGCGCGAGGTCGGCGCGTTCTCCGCGAACGACATTCGTCACCTGGAGGACCTGCCGCCGGTGCCCGACGGCGACGTCTACCTGCAGCCGATGAACATGGTGCCGCTCGGCACCGAACCCGAGGACAAGGGCCAGGGCGGGGAACCGCCCGCTGGCGATGATGGGGACGAGGGCGAGTGAGATGACGCTGACCGTGACCACCGAGGAGCGCCGGCGGCTCGCACTCGATGCGACCGGCGCCGAGCTACGCGCCGACGACACTGGCAATGAGCGGTTCGTCGGCCTGGCCAGCCCGTTCAACACGCGGGCAGCGATCGGGAACCCGAAGACGTGGGGGTTCTTCGAGGAGTTCGCGCCCGGCGCCTACACCAAAACCTTGTCCGAGGGCGACCAGCGCATGCTGATCGACCACGACAGCTACTTCGTGGTGTCTCGCGTCTCGGCGGGGACACTGAAGCTGGCCCAGTCGGCGCGAGGCCTTGAGGTCGATTCCCGGCTCGACAACGAGCTGTCGTACGTGCGCGACCTCAAGGCCAACCTGCGCAACGCCAACGTCACCGGCATGAGCATCGGCTTCTACGTCGTCAAGGACGTGTGGACCCTGATCGAGGTCGAGGAGGAGGGCGACGACGGGAAGATCCGCGTGTACGAGGCCGAGCTGCGCACCGTTCAGGAAGTGCGGCTCATCGAAGTCTCCGCGGTCACCTTCCCGGCGTTCGTCGACACCGAGGCCGAACTGAAGAGCGTGGCGTCGGCCCTCGCGTTGAGGGCTGACGTCGGCGCGGTCGAGCGCCGCGCCGTACACCGTCCCGAGCTTCGGGACATTTTGCAGGTCATCGCATGCGAGCCGGGTGAGTCCACTCGCGTTGACGAAACCACCGAGCCGGGAGAGACCACTCGGAGGCACGTCGAGGAGATCGACCTGGCCATGCGGGCGTGGCAGGCCAAGATACCCGCCCTGCGCAAGCCCGTCTGACCCAACCCGATCACAACCCGCACGCACCGCGTGGACGGGGTTGTCGTCATGCCCCAAGGAGGCATCCCGTATGAGCGACCAGCTCAAGCGGCTCATCGATGAGCAGAACACCGTGTGGCAGCGGATGACCGACATCCGCGAGGCCGCCACCACCGGCAACCGCGACATGACCGCGGAGGAGCGCACCAACTGGGACCAGGCCGAGGCCCGCCTCACGCAGGTCTCGGACGACATTGAGCGCCTGGAGCGCTTCGCCAAACTGGAGAAGATCGACCGCTCCCAGGTGGTCGTGGCGACCGGCGCCAAGGAGGAGCGCAAGGACGAGGGCGCCGAGCGTGAGCAGCGCTACGGCGCGGCGTTCAACTCCTACCTGCGCCGCGGCATGTCGGGGCTGGACGGCGACGCCCAGCAGCTGCTGATGCAGCGGTTCGAGTCGCGCGACCAGGGCACGCAGAACGACTCGCTCGGCGGATACCTGGTCCCGGACGAGTTCCGGAACACCGTCACCGAGACGATGAAGGCGTACGGCGGGCTGCTGGCCGTGTGCACCGTCATCACCACGTCCACCGGGGCGGACCTGCCGTGGCCGACGAACGACGACACCGGCAACGAGGGCGAGTTCCTCGCGGAGAACACGCAGCTGGGCAGCACGGACATGCTGTTCGGCCAGCGGAAGCTCCTCGCCCACACCGTCAACTCCAAGATCGTGCGTGTGGCGATTCAGCTGCTGCAGGACTCGGCGTTCGACCTGAACTCATGGTTGCCGCGCAAGCTCGGCGAGCGGATCGGCCGGCGCGCGGCCCGCGCCTGGGCCCAGGGCACCGGCATCGACCAGCCCGAGGGCATCACCACGAGCGTGGCCACCGGCGCCACCGGTACCGGCACGATCTCCTCCGGCGCCGCCTACGCCTACAACGACATGGTCGACCTGGAGCACTCCGTCGACCCCGCCTACCGGCCCCGCGCGCGCTACGTGCTCGCCGACAGCGCGCTCAAGCACTTCCGCAAGCTGAAGGACACCCAGGGCCGCCCGCTGTGGGTGCCGATCCCGGCGCCGGGCTTCCCGTCCACCCTCAACGGCTACGAGTACACCGTCGACAACTCCATGCCGGTGGTGGCGGCCAACTCCAAGAGCGTGGCGTTCGGCGACTTCAAGGCCGGATACCTCGTCCGGCAGGTGCAGGGCGTGCAGGCGATCCGGCTGACCGAGAGGTACGCGGACTATCTGCAGGTCGGATTCCTCGGGTTCTCGCGCCTGGACGGCAAGGTCGACGACGCCTCCGCGCTGCGTCTCCTCGTCTCGCCCGCATCGTAAGGAGCAATTCGGTGAAGGACCTCTACAACAACCTGCAGGTGCGGGCGTCGCTGACGGTGGCGACCCGCACGAACGGCACGGTCAACGGCACTGCCGTGGACCGCAACTACAACGGGTCGATGTTCCACTCGGTGCTGTGCGTGGTGCACACCGGCACCATGACGGACGGCTCGGTCGCCGTCACCGTGGAGGAGTCGGACGACAACTCCGCCTGGGCGACCGCGACCGCGCTGCAGGGCACCGCGCCCACGGTGGCCGCCTCCGACGACGACAAGGTGTACGAGATCGGCTACCTCGGCGGCAAGCGGTACGTCCGGGTCAAGGCGGTCACGACCGGCGCCACCTCGGGCGGTGTGTTCGGCGCCACGGTCATCCTCGGTGACCCGAGGGTGGCGCCGGTGGTGAGGCCGTAATGCCTCGCGTGCGGATTCTGCCCGCGATCCGGTTCACGAGCTACGACCACGCCGAGGGCGATGTGGTGGAGCTTTCGGGTGAGATCGCGGCCACGTGGTGCAACGCCGGCCTGGCCGAGCTCGTCCGCGAGGACGAGCCGGAGACGCCGGATCAGGCGGCGGATGCCAAGCCGGAAACCACCGCGGCGAGGTCGCGCGGAGGCCGTCCGCGCAAGTCCAGTTGATTCACTCGGAGGGGCCGTTCGGCACGGGCGGCCCCTCCCCATACGCGGGGAGGTAAGTCGTGCCGTTCAATGACGCCGCGAAGAACGCCATGCTCGACGCTCTCGACGAATCCGCCACCCAGATCACGCACGTCGGTGTCCACACAGTCGCCGACCCGGGCACGGGCA
Organism: Nonomuraea rosea; assembly: GCF_039539705.1. Classification (NCBI taxonomy): domain Bacteria; kingdom Bacillati; phylum Actinomycetota; class Actinomycetes; order Streptosporangiales; family Streptosporangiaceae; genus Nonomuraea; species Nonomuraea rosea. The sequence goes on from NZ_BAABDQ010000006.1 coordinate 68,597, forward strand.
CGAACGCCAACGCGGGCGAAGCCACCGGCGGCAGCCCCGCCTACGCGCGCCAGGCCGTCACCTGGGGGGCCGCGGCCAGCGGCCAGAAGAGCAACACCGGCGCGCTCACCTTCGACGTCCCGGCCGGCAGCTACGCGTTCCTGACGTTCTGGAACACCAGCGGGACCGGCAACACGGGCAACTTCCGTGGCTACTCGCCGATCAACGGCACCGTGAAGGGGTTCGGCACCGTCGACACGGCGGGCATCACCTCGGATGCGATCCAGTCGGCCGCGCACGGCCTGGTCGACAACGATCGGGTGATGTTGTTCAACGTCTTCGCCGAGAGCCTGCCCGCTGGCCTGGCCGAGGGCACCATCTACCACGTCGTCAGCTCGACCACGGACACCTTCGACGTGGCGTTGACGCAGGGCGGGGCGAGCGTGAACGTCACCGGCCAGGGTGAGCTGTTCTTCCAGAAGGTCGTGCCGGAGACGTTCGGCTCTCAAGGGCAGATCACGGTGGCCGCTGGCGCGCTGGTCCTCGACGCGACGGGGATCTGATGGCGGCCGGGCTGCAAGTCACACAGGCGGAGGTCAACGCCCAGGCGGGCACGATTGCGCGGGCCGTGTTCGCGACGCTCAGCAACGTGTCCGAGTTCAAGGCATGGCTGGACACGGTCACGGTCGGCGACCTGGAGACGCTCGGCTTCTCCACCGCCGACGCCAACACGCTGAAGAGCGCTTTCGCCGACCTCGCCGATCTGGCCGGCGTCTTCCAGGGCAGCGCGCCCGCCAGGAACCTGCCCTACGACTACCGCGTCTTCGCCCGGAGGTTGATCGGAGTGGGGGTCTACTAGTGTGGCCACCCCCGACATCGTCGAGGTTCTCTCCGACAGCGAGAGCGGCGCCGCCGCCTCCGTAACGACGGACGCGGGCACGCAGGTCGGCGACCTGCTGGTCACCGCGTTCGGTAACAACTACTTCGACGGCGCCGGCATGGCCGCGCCGACCGGAACAGCGGGCACCTGGACGTCGCAGGCGTACGGCGACGCCGGGGTCAACACCGCCCATCTGCGGCTCTACACCAGAACTGTCACCTCCGGCGGCGCGCAGACCGTCACCATCAGCCCGGTCTCCAGCGAAGAGGTCTACCTCTTCGTGTACGTCCTGCGTAACTGGTCGGCGGTCGACGACGCCCAATCCAACGCCTCCGCTTCCCCGACCACCAGCCCGGTGGCGCCGTCCGCGACCGCGGCCGGGCCGGATGACCGGATGCTGGCCTTCTGGCAGACCGGCGCCCCGCACGGCGGCCCCACCTTCACCGGCGCTCCGAGCGGCATGACCGACCTGCTGCAGGTCGCCGACCCTGTTGGCCCCTTCAGCCGATTGGCCACCGCCCGGCAGACCCTCGCGGGGTCCGGAGCGACCGGCAGCCGAACCGCGACGATCAGCGCCGCCTCGCAGTACGCCGCCTGCTCTATCGTCATCGCCGGGGCATCCTCCGGCGTCGCCGCCTCCGGCAACGCGGCCGCCGCGACCACCACCACGGTGTCAGCACGGAAAGTCGTGGCCGTCACCGGCCGCGCCTGCGCTGCGGCCACCGGCGCCGCAACGGCTGCGAAGCGCACACCCGTCACCGGCCGCGGCATCGTCGCTGCGGAGCCGGCCGGGCAGGCGAGAAAGTCCGCCCCTGCCGTGGGTCGCGCCGCAGCTGTGGCTGTTGAACGGGTCGAGGCGCGCAAGGTTGCGCCCGGGATAGGACGCTCGGCCGGTGCTCTCGTGGCGGCGGCCGGTGCCCGCAAGGTCGTGGTTGCCACCGGGCGTGCGGCGGCAGTGGTCGCTTCCACTGCGCAGGCGGCGACGCTGCGGAACGCGGCAGGCAGGTCGTCGGCGTGCGCGGTGTCGTACGGCGTGGCCGCCAAGCGCACGCCCGTGGCAGGTCAGTCGGCGGTGCTGTTCACCGCTGCGGCGACCTTCGACGCCGGTGCGGTTGTGCTCGGGCGTGCATTCGTCGCGGCGACCGGCCGTGCCGTAGCCATGAAGACCGTGGCTGTGACGGGCCGGGCGTCGCTCGCGGCGGCTGGCACGGCGAGCGCAGTCAAGCGGGCGCCCGCCACCAGCACGGCGGTCGTCGCACTCGTGGCGCGGCACTCGCAGGCGCTGGTGCGTACGGCGTCCGGCGTCTGTGGCCTGGCTGCCACGGGCCAGGCCGTCACGGTCAAACGGGTGCCGGCCGGATCCGGCTGCCTCGCGGCCGCGGTCGGCATCGTGGCGGCACGGCACGTGAGCAGCGCGACCGGATCGAGCGGACTCCTGGCTGCCGCCAGCGGAAACGCCCGGCATCTGGCGCGTGCGGCCGCGACCGCGGCCGTGGTCCTGTTCAGCCACGGCTCGGCGGTCAAGCGGGCGCCGGCCAGCGCCGTCGGGGTGCTGCTAGCAGCGCCAGGGATGGCTGTCGTGGCGCCCGCGGATCCCGCTCGTCTGCGTTCGTCGTCAGCGCCGCTGTCCCGGCTGGAAAGCGGATCGTCGGAGGTGGCGCGCATGGCCAGTTCGTCACATGGGGTTGTGGACCTGAACGGGGGTGCCGGATGACGTACGCATTCGGAGCGGCCCCTCGGCTCTCCACGGAGGTGCGGGTGGGCGGCGTGCTCACCGACGCCAGTACGGTGTCCCTGTCGATCCTGCTGCCCGACGGCACGGTGGACGGCCCGTTCACGCCGGTCCACGACGGGCCGGGGCTCTACCACCACGACTACCCCTCCACTCAGTCGGGCAGGCACGTTGCCCGCTGGGTGACCGCCGGACCTGTCGGGGCGGACGAAGAGGTCTTCGACGTCGCCGCACTGTGGGGCGAGGCCGGCGTCATCTCGCTCCGGGCAGCCAAGAAGCAGCTCAACATCGACGAAGACGACACCGATGACGACGAGGAGATCGCCGACCACCTGCGGTCAGTGACCGCGGTGTGCGAGCGGTACGCGGGCGCGCTGGTCCGGGCCACGCACACCGAGAAGCACACGGGCGGCTATGCGCTGGCGCTCAACCACGTGCCTGCCCTTGAGCTCGTCAGCGTCGTGGCGATCCGCACGGGCGGCGTCGGCCAGGACGTGGCCGACCTTGACCTTGACGGTCCGACTGGCATCGTGACCCGGCTGGACGGCGGCAAGATGTACGGGCCGCTGCGGGCGACGTACGTGGCTGGCCGCACCGACATCCCGGCGAATGTGTCGCAGGCGGCGAAGATCCTGCTGCAGCATCTGTGGGAGACGCAGCGCGGCACGATGGGCGGCGTCAGGACCGGAGGGTCCGACGAGGTGTACGACCCGCGATTCGGGTTCTCGATTCCCCGCCGTGTGCTGGAGCTGCTGGGCGAGCAGCCGCCGGGGATCGCCTGATGACGACGACTTCACGTGTCCCCGACGTCATCGATGCCCTGGTAGCCCTGTTCGCCGCGGCGCCCGCGCTCGCCGGAGTGAAGGTCATTGACGGGCCCATCGTGACGAGCGATTCGTTGAAGGATGCGGTGTTCGTCGGCTACGACGGCGATGACGAGGGCGAGGGCCAGTCCGTCGAGTTCACCCAGGAGTGGGCGTCGATCGGCCAGCGCGCGAAGGGCGAGACGTTCTCGGTGACGTGCGCGGTTGCGGTATGGCGCGGCGGTACGAAGGTGCGCCCGATCCGGGTGCGCGCGTTCGAGCTCCTGGCCGCGGTCGAGGACGCGCTGCGGGATGACCCGTCGCTGGGGTTGCCGCCGCCGAGCGTGGTGGCGTTCGCGTCCGGCTCGATGAGTCAGGTTCAGGGATCGCCCGGCTTGGGCGTCCGTATCACGTTCCAGATTGCTGTGAAGACCCGCATTTAGAGAGGTGGCCGGTGGCCAGATTCAAGAACGTGTCCGGCGAGGACCGCCGTGTCGGCCGGGCTGACGGGCGTCTCGTGGAGGCCGGGAGCGTCACCGCTGCCGTCGGCGACGTGACCGGGGAGACCGGCGACGCCTACATCGTGGGCGAAGGCGATGAGGCGAGGGCGTGGCCCAAGGCGACGTGGGAGCTGGTCCCCGAGCCCAAGAGCAGCGGGAAGGGTGAGTAACTGTGGCGACTGGAACGGGTCTTGACGCCCAACTCGGTTTCGCAGCCGAGACCGTGGTCGGCACGCCGGTCACGGTGACGAAATTCTGCGAATTCAACAGCGAGGGCCTGGCGTGGAAACCGTCTTTCGTCGAGCCCGCTGGCTTGCGTGTGGGCCGGAAGTACAAGCGCGCCTCGCGCCTGGTGCAGTCGAGGAAGACCGTCGAGGGCGGCCTGGAGATGGAGTGGCCGACGAAGGGCGCTGGCACGCTCGTGGCGCACGCGCTCGGCTCGGCCGGTGTGCCGGTGCAGATCGCGGCGACCACGGCGTACAAGCAGATCCACGTCCCCGGCGGCCTGGTGGGCAAGGGCCTGACGATTCAGGTCGGCCGGCCGGAGCCGAGTGGCACGGTGAGGGCGCACACCTACACCGGGTGCAAGGTCGTCTCGTGGGAGTTCAAGCTCTCCAACGACGGCACGCTCGTGCTGGCTCTGGAGTTCGACGGGTGGGACGAGTCCACGGCGACTGCGCTGGCCACCGCGTCGTTCCCGACTGGCGTGGAGGTGTTCAGCTTCCAGCAGGCCGTGTTGAAGTTGGGCGGCACCCCGTCCACCGCGTCCGGCGAGATGAGCGTCTCCGGCGGTACTACGGTGTCGACGATCGTCACCGAGATCAGCATCAAGGGCGACAATCCGCTCGCGGTGGAGCGGTATGGCATCGGCCAGACCGGTGTGAAAAAGGAGCAGTTGGAGAATGATTTCCCCACGCTCACGGGGTCGCTGTCGGCGGAGTTCAACCGCACGGAGCTGTATGACCTGCTGAAGAACAACACCACTGTGGCGCTGGAGCTCACCCTGACCGGCTCGCTGATCGCGTCCGGGAACAATTACTTGATCTCGTTCATCCTGCCCGCCTGCAAGATCAAGGAGGCGGCGCCGTCGGTCGAGGGCCCGGACATCGTGCAGATGACCACCAGTTTCGAAGGCTACGACAACGAAGTGGATGCCCCCATCCAAATCAAGATCGTGTCCACCGACACGACCCTGTAATGGTCGACGTCCGCATCACCGGCGCCGAACAGCTCGGCGCCCTGGCCAAACGGCTCAAGGCCGCCGACGGCAAGGCGCTCCGCAAGGAACTGCTCAAGGCCATCCGCAGTGGCGCCAAGCCGGCGCTCGCCGACACCCGCAAGGCGATACGTGCCATCCCGATCACCGGGGCGCGTGGCGGCGGACGCAAGGCCCGGCAGCGTAAGGCGTACGGGGATGCCTCGGCGCGGCTGCAGAAGGACGCTGGCGACCCGTTCGGGATCATCGATAAGGAGGAGCGTGCCCGGACCCGGGCCAAGCGGGGTTCCGGGCTCCGGGACAGCATCGCCCGGTCGCTGCGCCTGAGTGTGAAGACCGGCAGCCGGTCCGCCCAGGTCCGCATCGAGGTGGACTCCAGCAAGCTCCCGGCGGACCAGCGTTCCCTCCCCCGGCACCTCGACAGCGTGAAGGGGTGGCGGCACCCGACGTTCGGTGAAAAGCCGTGGGTGCGCCAGCAGGGTCGTCCCTGGTTCGAGGTGACGATCCGCAAGCATCTGCCCGCGATGCGGGCTCACATCCTCAAGGCGATGGATGACGTCGCCGCCAAGATCGAAAAATAGGAGCACACGTGGCTGCGCAGAAAGTCACCTACAAGGGCGAGGTCTACGAGGTCGATCTGACCCGGCTTCCCCTGCACGAGGGGATCGCGATTCAGAAGGCGACCGGGTTCGGCGCGGTCGCGCTCGGCGAGGCGCTCAAGGTCGGCGACTTCATCGCCATGGCGGGCTACGCCTGGTTGGTCTTGCATTTCAAGATGGGCCGCAAAGACATCTCGTACGACGACATCTGTGACGGCACCTACCCCGTCGACTTTCAGAACGATTTCCAGTTCGAGGTGGCGGAGGCGCCGGACCCTCCTTCCGCGCGAGAGTCTCCGGCGAAGACCTCGCAGCCAAGCGCCTGAAGTACCTGCCCGGGCTGGCCTACCACTTCGGCCTGCATCCGTGGGACGTGGACCGGCTGATGCTCGACGAGTTCGACCTGTTCTGCAAGCACGTCGACCAACTGAATAAGCCGCCCAGCTAGCTGGGCTAACGCCTCGGAGGTGCTCTTGGCCTCCATGGCGTTTGACGTTTTCGCCCGCGATCACGCCAGCAAGACGTTCGATCAGGTCGGCGACGCAGCCCAGCGCCTGGAGCGCCGCCTCGACGGGGTCGGCAAGGCCGGCGGCGGCCTGCGCGGAGACCTCGACTCGGCGGGCAAGAGCGTCTCCGGGTTCGGCGTCGACCTGGACGGGCTTGGCGGCAAGCTCGGCGGCCTGGGCGGCCATATCTCGGGGCTGGGTGGCCGTCTCTCGTCTCTGGCCGAGCCGTTGACTGCTGCGGGCAGCGGCCTGGCCAGTCTCGGTGTGTCCGCGGTCGGCGGCGCGGCCAAGTTGGGCGCGCTGGCGGGCGCCGCGGCGTCGGCCAGCTCCAGCGTGGGCGGGCTCGTGGCCGCTCTGGCCCCGGCTGCTGGCGCGCTGGCGGCGCTGCCTGCCGCTGCAGTGCTGGGCGGCGCCGCGTTCGGCACGCTCAAGCTGGCTTTGTCCGGGGTGGGTGATGCCTTCAAGGCGGCGCTCAGCGGCGACTACGAGACGTTCATCGCGGGCATCGAGGACCTGTCGGGCAGCGCGGGCGAGGTCGCCTACGAGCTGTTCCAGATGTCCGGCGCGTTCACCGGCTTGAAGGACGTCGCTCAGGACGCGTTCTTCCAGCCGCTGGTCGGCCAGCTGCATAGCCTGTTTCCGCTGCTGCAGACGCTGCGCGCGGGTATCGGTGAGGTCGCCGGCGACTTCGGCCGGTTCGCCTCCGAGATCCTCGCCGTCGGTGAGTCCGCCTCCGCGATCAACCTGGTGCGCTCTTCGTTCGAGACGCTGCACCGGATCATGTCCGACATCCAGTCGGGGACCTTGCGAGACCTGCTGGCCAGCGTGGCGTACTTCGCCGACAGCACCTTGCCCGCGTTCGACGGCCTCGGCGCAGCCGTCGATCGGCTCGCCAACCGTTTCTCGGTGTGGCTCACCACCGCAGCCGCCAGCGGCACGGCGCTGATGTGGGTGGAGAACGCGAAGGATGTCTTCCAGCAGCTGGGCGCCATCCTGGGCGACCTGGGAGGGATCGTCGCCGCGGTGTTCCGCGCGATGCAGACTGCGACCGGGGACACGCTCGGGGCGCTGGGCCAGTTGCTCGACGGCCTGCATGCGTTCGTGGACAGCGTCCGGGGCCAGGAGATCCTCGTCGCGGTCTTCACTGCGTTGTCCGATGTGGCTGCCGCGTTCTTGCCGGTCATCAAGGCGGTGGCCGGCGCGGTGGGCGATCTCGCCCCCGGCATTGCGTCGCTGGCGCAGGCGGTCGGTCCGCTGCTCACCGCGGCGATCAAGGCTGTGGCGCCGGCGCTGGCCGCGTTGGTGCCCGGGATCACCGCTGTCATCGGCGGCATCCGGTCCGGGGTTGAGGCTCTCGCGCCCGCGCTGCTGCCTCTCGGGCGGGTTCTCGGCCAGGCGCTGGGCGCGTTGTCGCCGCTGTTCCAGGCGATCGGCCAGGCGCTTGCCGCGGTGCTGCCGCGGCTACAGGATTTCCTGCTCGTGGTCGCGGGCGGGATCGCCGAGCTCGGGCCCGCCCTGGTGCCGCTCGCCCGGGTGATCGGCGAGGTGTTCAACTCTCTTGAGCCGCTTTTCACCGGCCTGGTGATCGGCGTCCAGGCCGCGCTGCCGGGCGTGCAGGCGTTCATCCAGGCGCTCGGGACCGGCCTGGCGGCGGCCGCCCCCGCCCTGGTCGCCCTCGGCAAGGCGTTCGGCGGCATCCTGACCGCGCTCGCGCCGGTCCTGCCCGTCCTGGGCCAGGTGGTCAGCGTGGCCGGGACCCACCTCGGCGCGGCGATCCGCGGGGTGCTGCCGGCCGTGCAGGACCTGGTCAAGGCGTTCGGTTCGACGATGGCCGCGCTGATGCCGCTGGTCCCGGTGGTCTGGCAGACGGTGTCCACGATCGTGTCGGGCCTGATTCCGGCGATCACGAATTTGCTGCCGTTCGTGGCCGAGCTGGCCGGGCCGATCATCAAAGCGCTCTCTCAGGCGCTGCTGTCGATCCTGCCGTCGGCGCGGTTGCTGGTCGACTCGTTCGCTCAGATGCTGGTGGCGGTCGCCCCCGCCATTCCCCTGATCTTCCAGTTGGCCGCGGGCATCCTCGGCAACCTGGTGCCGGCGCTCGCCCCGCTGCTGCCGCAGATCGGCGAACTGATCACCAAGCTCATCAACGGGCTGGTGCCTGCCCTGATGCCGCTGCTGCCCATCATCGGCGACATCGTCTCCGTGATCGGACAGACGCTCGTCGGCGTGCTCGGCGTGCTGGTCACCCGGATCGCGGAGATCCTGCCGCCGCTGTCGCAGATGGTGCAGATTCTGGGCCTGGCGCTGCTCGACGCGCTGCAGAAGCTCGCACCGCACCTCCCGCCGCTGATCAACGCCCTGATCGAGTGGCTGCCCGCGATGGTGAACCTGCTGCCGTCGCTGACGTCGCTGGTCACGAGCTTGTTGCCGCGGTTCATCGACTCCCTCGACAGAGTTCTGCCGCTGCTGCCGGACCTGATCATTTCCATGATCAACCTCAACCAGGTCATGTATCCGCTGATCCCGGTTTTCGCTGACCTGCTGGAGCAGATCGCCCCGCACATCCCGCTGTTCATCGAGCTGGCGGCGGTGATCGCGGAACAGCTGATCCCGCCCATCACCAGGTTCCTGATCGTGGTGACGGAGATGGTCGGCGGCGTGATCCGCGAGTTCACCGTCCTGTACAACCGGCTGGTCGGGCACAGCATCATCCCCGATCTGATCAACGGGATCGGAGACTGGATCGGCCGGCTGCCCGGCATGTTCGCCGACTGGATCGGCCGCACGGTCCAGGCGGCGATGGGCAAGTTCGGCGAGCTGGTCTCCGCGGTCGGGCAGGTGCCTGGCCGGATCATCGGCGCGCTGGGTGACCTCGGGTCGCTGCTGTTCAATTCGGGCCAGTCCATGATTCAGGGCCTGATCAACGGCTTGTACAGCATGCTGCAGAACGCCTACAACGCGGCGAGCGACATCTTGGGGCAGATCAGGAATTTGTTCCCGTTCTCGCCGGCGCGCGAGGGGCCTTTCAGCGGGAAGGGATGGACCCTCTTCTCCGGCCAGTCGATGGCGGAAGGGCTGGCCAAGGGCCTGCTCAGCGGGCAGTCGATGGTAGGCAAGGCCGCAGATGCGCTGATGGGTTCGGCGGCGATGTCGCTGGCCCCGTCGGTGTCGGTCGGTGCGGGCGGCGCCATGCCGCTCGCGCCGCAGGGCGGGGTGACGATCAATCTCTACTTCTCCGGTCAGCCGCTGGTCGGCCGTGACGAGATCTACCGCCTGATGATCAGCGCCTTGAACGAGGCGACGGCGCGTGGCTTCAACCTCGGCAACCTGGCGGTGAATCGATGACGGTGATGCCCAGCGTCTGGTGCGAGATTGCCTTCACTCGGGACGCCTCCGGCAGCCTGCTGTGGCGGGACGTGACCGACTACGTCGAGTGGGACCAAGGCGTCCGCATCTCGCGCCGCCGCTCGCACGAGCTGGACGAGGTCCAGCCCGGCACACTCGCCCTGACCTTGGACAACAGCGACGGCCGATTCACTGCGGGCAGGACGAGCAGCCCCTACTACCCGAACGTCACCCTGAACAGGCCGATCCGCATCCGGGCGCGCTGGCCGAACTCGGTCAACCTGGCCACCCTCGACCAGGCGACCGTCACCGCCAGCACGGCGTTCGCCACCGCGGCGGGCACGGTCACCCGCGACACCGGCGTGTTCCCGGCAGGGCAGACCGCGTCCATCCGGTGGGACGGCGGCGTGCTCGGCTCGACCGGCCAGCACATGTGGGCCGGCTCGAACAGCGTCACCACCGCGACCGACCAGGCCGTGCCGGTGACGGCCGGGGCCACGTACAGCCTGCAGATGCAGGCCCGCCGCGGCGCCACCGCGATCAGCATCACCGCCCGCATCCGCTGGTACGACGCCGCCGGCGCGTTCCTGTCCGTCTCGGCGGGCAGCACGGTCGTGCTCACCACGTCGTTCCAGACCGCCTCGGTCTCCGCCGCGGCGCCCGCCAACGCGGTGTTCGCCCGGCTGGCCATCGCCAACGCCACCACCACCGCGGGCAACGCCCCGGTGTACTGCGGCGCGTGGCAGTTCGAGCGGGCCGCCTCACCCACCACCTACACCGCCCCCGGCGTCGAATACCGGCGCTTCACCGGGTTCATCGGCAGGTGGCCGCACGCGTGGACCAACGGCGTGCTGGGCAAGGCCGACGTCACCGCCACCGACCGGCAGAAACTGCTGTCGCGGGACAAGATCCGGCAGGCGATCTCGGAGGAAGTCCTCGCCACCGGCCCTGTCATGTACTACCCGCTCACCGAATCCCAGGGATCCGTGACCGCCGGCAACCAGGCCGCCACCGCGCAGCCCGACCTCGCCATCGGCGTAGCCGGTTCCGGCGGACAGGTCGCGTTCGGCACGGCAGGCGGCCCGGACACCTCGACAGGTGTGCTGCTCACCCCGCTGGCCATCAACAACGGGAACTTTCTCGTCAGCACGCTGACCACGCCGCTCGGCGGTGGAACTGCGGTCAGTCTGGCCGTGTGGGTGAACTTCCTGACCGCCCCGGTGACGACGCAGAACAGGGTCATCTTCGTCGACAACGGCTTCGACACCGTGCACATGAGGATCAACTACCAGCCGAGCAGCAACGGCCTGAGCCTGGGCGTCCGCGCTCCAGGCGGGTCCGTAGCCGGATCCGCCACCGTCAACTTGGACGACAACGCCCTGCACCTGCTCGTGGCGACGGCCACGTTCGCCGGCGGCACGATGCAGCTACGCGTCTACGTCGACGGCACCTTGACCATCAACACCTCCCCCGCGCTGTCCGGCGGCACCTGGCCGACACTCTCCCGCGTGCGGATCGGCGGTCTGCCGATCGGCGCGCTCGACCCGGCCGAGCTCATGGGCGGCTTCGTCAGCCACATCGCCGGGTGGAACAGCACGCTGACGCAGCCTCAGGCCCAGACCCTGAGCGACGCCCGCGGCGGGTACGCCGGCGACCTGTCCGGGGCGCGGGCCGCCCGGATCGCCTCCTGGGCCGGCGTGACGAGGACAGCCTTCGACGTCGGCGCGTCCCTCCTGGACCGGCATCCGGGCGGGGAGATGAGCCCGCTGGCGGCGTTCAAACAGATCGCCTTCTCCGAGGCGGGGCTGTTCTTCGTCTCCGGCGACGACGTCGCGGTGTTCCACGGCCGCAACCGGCGGCAGCTCGGCACGCCCGTCACCATGACGTTTACCGCCGACCAGCTCGGCCCTGACCTGCAGTTCGTCATGGACGACCAGCTGCTGATCAACGACGTGTCGGTGAGCCGGTCGGGGCAAACGGTTACCCGGGTCATCGACCAGGACAGCATCGCCGAGAACGAGAACAGCACCTACGCGGCCAGCATCGACACGTTGCTGTACTCCGACACCGAAGCCCTGGACCGGGCTTCGTACACGCTGAGCACCTACGGCCACCCGCAGCCGCGAGCCGGCCAGATCTCGGTGGATGCGCATTCACTTGGCACGGTGTGGGCCCAGATGCTCGGTTCAGAGATCGGGCAGCGCGTCTCCATCACCGGCCTCCCCTCCGAGTCGCCGGCGTCGAGCCTGGACCTGTGGTGCGAGGGCATCGCCGACGTCATCGGCGACGGCACCTGGACCTTCCAGCTGGATACCTCACCGGTCCGGTCGACGCCGGTGTTCATCCTCGACGACCCCGTCTACGGCACGCTGGACAACAACAATCTGGGCTGGTGACATGGCCGTACGCGCGCGCCTGCGTTTCCTTGAGCAGTGCATCCCGGCCGCGAGGCCGCTGACGAGCTGGCAGGCGTACTGGGAGTTCGCCGACTCGCGCCGGGCAGTCTCCCACCAGGGCCCGGTGCCGCGACCGACCGGCGACAACCCCGACCTGCAGGCGCATGCACACGTGGATGAGGGGCGGTGGATCGCTGACTGCCCGTGGGGCTGCGGCGCGGCTTTCAACCTGCCTCCGAGTGCGGACTGGATGTGGTGCACCGAATGCGCTGGCGGCGGCCTCGGGCTGACTGCGGCGCTGGTGTGGCCGGACGGCATGGACAAGTTGACCACCAACCTCGAATCGTTGCCGTCGATGCTGCAGAGGTGGCCCTGCCAGGCGTGCACTCCGCGGTTGGGCGCGGCCCCGCTGTGCGATTCCTGCCGCGGCATGCAGGGCGAGGAGGTCTAGATGGCGACTGTCCCGAGCCCGCGAACGTGGACCGTGGGCGAGTTGTTGACGGCCAGCAAAATGAACACCGACCTCAGGAACGGGCTCAACTTCCTGCTGTCAGGCAAGCCGGTGGCGTCGCTGGCGAAGACCGCCAACCAGTCCATCCCGAACAACACCTTCACCAACATCACCTGGAACTCGGAGCTGATCGACCGGGACGCCGGGCACGACAATGCCACCAACAACAGCAGGTATACCGCGCAGACAGCCGGGTGGTATCGCGTCATCGCCCACCTGTCCTGGAACGCCAACTTCACGGCGAAAATCCGCCAGACCGCGGTTCTCAGGAGCGCTGCCCAGCTGTTCTTTCTGTCCGCGGGATTCGGGGACGCCGACGGCAACTTCGCCAGCAGCACCAGCGCGGGCCTCATCTTCTTGTCAGTGAGCGACTACCTCGAAGTGCAGGGGATGCAGGCGTCAGGCGGAGCATTGGACGTCGTCCCGACCCATTCGCGTTTCGAGCTGGAGTGGTCCAGCTCGTAGCAACCGGGCGGCCGCGGTAATCAGGGCTTGTCGGCCGTCACCGTGCACACGCCAAATGCCGTCGACGTCTTGGCCTCCCGGACAACCTGGCCGTCGATCTTAATCCGGCATTCGATGGTCCCGGCCTGGCCGGCGTTCTGCACCCACAGGTACAGGTGCGGCTGGGAGCCGTCGTAGCTGAGCTCCTTGCTGAAGGGCAGCTTGACGCCCTGCTCCTGCCGGATTCTGAAGTTCTGGCTGTAGGTGATGTTCCCGGCCGACTCGGCGCCGTCGGTGCCGACCGCCTCCAACACCACCTTGTGCTCGCCCGACGCTGGCGCACTCGTGCCGCCGGGCTGCTGGCCGATGTCGAGCCGCGTCCTGGCGGGCCCGGTCGCGGTGGCCGGGATGGCAGCCGCGGTGTACAGGAACGAGGAGAAGACGCCCATCCAGGAGAGCGCCCAGAACGCGATCCAACCGCCGGTGAGCACCCATCCGAGGATGACGCCGGCGAGGGCCATGCCGCGGCCGTCGGCACCGTCCCTGCGGATCTGGGACAGGCTGACGTGGCCGAAGATGACGGCCAAGATGCTCGTGAATCCGCAGGTTAAGAACCCGGTCAGCCCGGTTACGAGGGCAGCGATGGCGAGCCCGTTCGTTCTGGACGGCGGCGCCTGCTGATGGCCGTAACCGCCGTAGCTCGGCTGGCTTGGGGGCTGCTGCGGATAGCCCATACGGAACTCCTGATCAGTGGGACGAAACCTGTGTGGGACGTTCCAAGCATCCCGCTGGTTGACCTTCGACACGTGGCCACATCTGGACACGGCAACCCCTTGACGTGCCGCCGCGCTGCTGAGGGTGCGGGCGCGGCGGCACCCGACCATCGCAGGCCCGCGGGTCGCCGCCGGCAGGAGGGGGACGTGTGCCCGACGAGCCGACACCGTGGGAGCTCCACCGATCCATGGAGGCGCTCCGCAGAAGCCTCGAATCCGGGTTCGCCTCCCTCAACAGCAGGCTGGACCGAGTCGTCAGCAGCGAGTTGTTCCACGCCTACCAGCAGGCCGTACAGCGCCAATTCGACGACCACGAGGGCGAACTCGCGGCGTTGAAGGCCGAACGCGAGGCCGACAAGAAAGAGCGCGACCAGGAGAAGACGCAGCGCGCCAACGACCGGCGCCTGATCGGCTTGGCCGTGTTCACGTCGATCATCGCGCCGCTGGTCATCCTGCTCGTCCAGTTGTGGCTGACCAGCAAGGGGTCATGATGGGCCGTCACCACGACGACGGGCTCGACGGGCCCGACCAGCAGGACCTCGACGTCGCGGAGTCGCCGCCGCGGCGGCCGCGGGTGTGGCCGCTGCCGCTGGTGGTCGCGGTGGCGTTCGCCGCCGTCATGGCCGCGCTGATGGTGCAAATCAGCACGCTGGGCGAGCGGGTGCGTCAGGCGGAATCAGACCGGCAGGTGCTGTCTGAGCAGGTGGAGCGGCTGGGCGGGGTTCCGCTGGTGTCGCCGTCGTCGGGGCCGCCCGGGGAGCGCGGCGACGTCGGCCCGCAGGGCGATCCGGGCCGGCCGCCGACCACGGCTGAGATCGGCGCCGCGGTGGCCGCATACCTGGCCGAGCATCCGCCGGCCGCTGGCCGCGCGCCGTCGGCGGCGCAGATCGGCGCGGCCGTGTCCGCGTACCTGCAGCAGCATCCGCCCGCGCGCGGCCCGGCCGGGGAGAAGGGCGACCCCGGAGAGCCGGGCGAGACGGTGACAGGCTCACCCGGGCCGAGAGGCGAGCCCGGCCCCGAATCCACGGTCGCCGGCCCGCAAGGCGAATCGGGCCCGCGCGGCGAGCCGGGGCCACCGCCCGCTGGCTGGACGTTCGTCTACGGCGGCGTCACCTACACGTGCAGCCCGGCCGAGCCGGGCTCGACCACCTATCGCTGTGAGGGAGCATGACATGCCGTACCTGACCCAGCTGGCCGAGGTGGCTCGCCGCACCGGCTGCCCGGTGACCGAAGTGTCCGGGTGGAAGAGCCGCGGTCACGGGCCGCAGCCCGAGGTGCAGGGCATCGTCTGCCACCACACCGCGGGCCCGGCGGCGGGCGGCGACTACCCTTCGCTCGCAGTGGTGCGGTCCGGCCGGCCTGGTCTTGACGGGCCGCTGTCGCAGTTCGGGCTTGGTCGGTCGGGCCGGATCTACGTCGTGGCCGCCGGGCGGTGCTGGCACAACGCCCCGTCGACGTCGCCGCTACACGACAACTCCAGCTCGATCGGCATCGAGGCGGAGAACAACGGCAGTCAGCCGTGGCCGGCCGTCCAGGTGGACGCCTACAAGCGGCTGTGCGCAGAGCTCTGCCGCGAGTTCGGCCTGGCCGCCTCCCGGGTGAAGGCGCACCGCGAGGTCAACACCGGCAAGCCCGACCCCCACTCGATCAACATGAATGCCTTCAGGGCGGCGGTGGCCTCGCTCATCAAGGGCGGCCCGGCCGCGCCTGCTGCCCGCTCGTGGACGGAGGACCTCGTGAACGATTTGCCGCTGGTCGGCCCGAACACCGACTCGTACGCCGTGAAGACGGTGCGCGGCTGCCTGTTCGCGCGCGGCCGCGTCCCCAAGCCGCTGTACGCGACGGTGGGGCTCGAAGCGTGGCTGAACAGGACGAAGGCTGACGCCGAGTTCGTCGAGGTCCTGAAGGCGTTCCAGCACGCCGAGGGGCTGGACGGCGACGGCTGGTGCGGGCCTGCGACGTGGCCGCACGCGCTGGGCCTGGCGTGAGCGACGGCCTGACCGCCCGCTGGTGGCCGCTGGTCGAAGCCGCGGAGCCAGCAGAGGCGCCTGAAGACTCCCGGCCGGATGGGTCGGGTCCCCCCGAGTAGGAGCACACTCTCATGCTCAAGCGCATCCTCGCGGCCATCGCGGTCGCGCTCATCGCCGTGGCCACGGTCGGGCCGAGCACGGCTTCCGCCGCGGCGCCCGCGTTCACGGTCGAGGCCGCCGCCGCGGACCTGGCCACCCTGGAGCTCGGCGACGAGCAGGGCTACAACGCGGTCGGCCCCGACCGGCCGTGGAACGAGAACAGCGAATGGGTCGACGTCACCAACACCGGCGAGACGGCAGTCAACGTGAAGGGACTGGTGCTTGAAGACGCCTGGCGGCACGGCCAGCCGGACAGCTACATCGGGCCGTGCAACCGGTACGAGGTCACTACCATCCCCGTCGCCGGCGGCAGCGTCGAGGAGCTTCCGGCCGGGCACACGCTGCGCATCTATGTGGGCGCCGGCGAGGCGAAGGTGTTCGGCACCGACGGCAAGATGCACGCGGTCTACATGAACTCGCCGACGTCGTGCGGCTACAACGGCCACATCTTCAACAACAACCAGCGCAAGGGCGACCGGTTTGCCCCGTGGGACACCGCCTACATCGCCCTCGGCGGCCAGACCGAGCACAAGTCGTACGGCTTCCCGTACGGCTTCACCGCCCCGACCCGATAGCCCGAAGGAGATCTGATGGGCAACAACTCTGAGCTCACCGGCGAGCCGGCTCTCTACGCGGCGTTCGTCGCGGCCGCCGTGCAGATGGCCGCCGCGTTCTGGCTGCCTTTCACCGACGGCCAGGTCGCCCTCATCAACGCCGCGGTGCTCGCCGCGGCGGGTGTCTGGGTGGCGTTCAAGACCCGGGCTGCGGACGGCGGCGGCTCCATCAAGGCGGCGCTGCTGGGCTTCGTCCAGGCGGGCATGTCGCTGGCCGTCGCGTTCGGCTGGAACGCCAGCGACAAGCAGACGGCCGCGGTGATGCTGCTGGTCGGTATGGGCGTCGCCGTGTTCGTGCGGCAGACGTCGACGCCGAACCCGCCGAATGGGAAGGGCGCGCACGCCGGCCAGGATCTGCCCGCCCTGTAGATCGTCCCGCGCTGGCGTTGCCCACACTCTGCGCGCGGGATGGTTCGCCGCCGGGCTGCTGACGGGACTCGCAGCCCCGCGGCGAACACAACGAAGCCCCACC
Source organism: Nonomuraea rosea (assembly GCF_039539705.1). Taxonomy (NCBI): domain Bacteria; kingdom Bacillati; phylum Actinomycetota; class Actinomycetes; order Streptosporangiales; family Streptosporangiaceae; genus Nonomuraea; species Nonomuraea rosea. The sequence continues at coordinate 85,496 of NZ_BAABDQ010000006.1, forward strand.
TGCCTTCGGGCGGGTGGGGCCCTTTTCGCGTGCGCCCCCGCCCGGCTTGAACCGGAGGGCGTCCGCGCCCAGACCACTACGTGATGAGGGTGCGCAGCAGGTCGAGGATCGCGGCGGCTAATCGTGCGATCGCTGCCCAGTCGAGGCGCGACTGTGCGGGGTGTCTGTGCTGGCGTTTCATCGGATTCTCCCGTCCGTCTGAAGGTGGAACCTTCAGCGTGGCGGGAGCGGGCAGAGGAGCGGTACGAGGCATCCGCAGCGTCTGCCCGCCGTCTGCCCAGGCTGCACTATCGGCAGTTGGTCCAGTCTCCTGCCTGGCCCCACGAGCATGCGTCGATCTTTTTCAGGTCGGAGCCCCGATACAGGCCGGCGGTGTCGCCGTCGTTGTTCCACACGTACTGGCGCCGGTTCCAAAACACGCCGCTGCTGCCATCATTCCCGGTCCCGGTCCGCACAGTAACCGTCTTGCCCGGCTTGAGCAGGAAGCCGAGGAACCGGTACTTGTAGCCGGTCTTATCCCGCAACACCCACTTTTCGAGCTGGATCGTCTTCCCGGTGGTGTTCTTGAGTACGACGTATTCGGCGTTGAGGGATGTGTTGGAGCGCCGGTCCGCGCCGGGCGAGTCGTAGTACACCTTCACAATCTCCACCACCGGGGTGGCCGCCACGGCGGGTCCGGCGAGGCAGGCGAGGGTGACCGTCCCGGCGACGGCGGCGGAAACGAGGCGACGAAGCATCCAGACTCCTGTGAAGCGGGGATGGAACGTGACAGGAGATGAGACGACGAAACCTGTGATCGGGTTGTCACGGAGCGCTGTCCAAATCTGGACAGCCGCGTAGCGTGGCCGCCATGGGCCAGCACCTGACCGAGCTGTCCGGGCGTCGCGCGTTGTGGTGTGCTGGAGCCATGTGGTCCATGGCAGTGACGGTGCGCGCAGATGATGCAGACAGGGCCACGCGAGCGCTCCACGCCGTGCTGGCGCCCGACGCGATCCTGGCCGGGACAGAGACCGATGGGGAGGTCACCCTGTATTTGACGGTCCGAGATCGCGAGCAGGCCGGCTGGGCGAAAGACGCCCTTGCTGGCATCCGAATCCTTGCGACGGATCTGCGTGATGTCACGCCGCGACGGCACTCCCCTATGGGTCACCGCCGTTCCGGTGGCACGGTGATCGGCTGACCGGGCTCGGAGATGGCATAGAGAAGCCCCGACCGCGGCGAGGGCGGCCGGGGCGAGTGGCGGCTATCTGGACAGCCGGGCGCGGATGCGGGTCTCTTCGTCCGAGGAGAAGCCGTGCAACCGGGCGGCCCGCTCTTCCAGGTAGTTGTTGTGCGGGCGCGTGGAGGGCTCTGCGTGGTAGGGCCAGTCGGGGTCACAGACCCACTCGGTGCAGCCGTACCGGTGTAGAACGTCGATGGCGGCGTTGATGGCATCCGCGGCGTGGTCGAGTTCGACCTCGTGCGTCCACCCACTGCCCTTTACGTTGGGATCCCAGCCGCCGCCGTCTGCTACGTGGCCGGTCGTGGTGCGGATCTGGACGGAGCGCTTCAAGCTCATCCCTTCATCATGACGCCGGGCGGCCGGGTGCGGTGTGAGCATGCAGCGCTCCCTTCGGGTTGGGCCCGGGGATGGCAGGCTGCGCCGCCCAGCCACCCCCGGGGAGTCTCAGAAGATCTGCATCACATGCCGATACTCGCCGCCGAGCTTGATCTCGCCGGCGCGATACTCGGCGTCCGAAAGTCTGTGCCGGTTCAACTCCGGCTCCAGGGACACCCGGCCAGCGGTGAGCAGCCGGTCGAACGCGGCATCAACGTCGGCGCGCGACCATCCAGTGAGCCGTTTACGAATCTCGCTGAGCCTGATCCACGCCTGCGGCTTGGCGGCCAGCGCCTTGTATGCGGCGATGATGTCGTCATCGACGCTGGCCCGCGCAGGCTCCTGCACGGCAGGCGGGGCGGGCTGCGGGTCGAACCAGATCAGATGCTTCGCCTGGTCGCCGATGTTGACCGCGGCGTCACGGCCCTCCGGCGTGAGCGTCTTCTGGTTCGACTCCGGCACCATGTTCACATCCGGCCGCCGCTCCAGCTCGCGCAGCACGTCGTCCACCTGATCGCGTGGCGCATCCACGAACTCGCGCAGCTCCGCGAGACCCACCCAGGAGCCGGGCCGGCCTGCGAGCAGTTTGTAGGCGACGCGGATCTGCTGTTCGACGTCAGCACGGGGGATGGAGGGTGCGTCGTCGACGAGGGTGATCACCCAGCGGCCGCGTTCGTCCTTGCGGCCGGTGACCCCGTGCTTCCGGATCTCGCCGCTCTTCAGCCACTTGTACAGCGTCCCGGTAGAGATGCCCAGGTCGGCGGCGGCTGACGCTGCAGTCTGGGTGGGGGTGTCGCGTGCGTCGGCGTTCTCTGCCATCTGTTCGGCATCCTGTTTGAGGGACGTGACATCAGCTTCGGCGTCCTTGACCCGCTGCTTGGCGACGGCGACAGCAGCCTGGGCGCTCGCGGCCTGATCCGGGCTGAAGCTGACCAGGTGGCGGGGCTCGTCGGCGATATCGATCGCAGCCGCACGATCTTCCTCTGTCAGCGTCTTCTGATTCAGCTCCGCCATCAGACGCGCCTGGCCGCTCATGAGCATGCGGTCCAGCACGGCGTCGAGGTCCGCCCGTGGAATGTCAGGCATCTGCCTGCGCAGCTTGGTGATCGACATCCACGAATCACCGCCGTAGTCGGGGCGGTTTCTCATGGCGGCGTCGAACGCCACACGCACGCGGGCGTCCACGATGCCGTCGGGCGCGGCTGCCGCGCCCGACTGGCTGCTTGCGATTTCGGCGGCAGCGAGAGCCTTGCGCGCCCTGCTCAGGCGCTGCCGTGCGGCCTGCGCGGTACGGCTGGCGCTGTGCCCGCCGGGGCAGCGTCGGCCGCCCTGCTCTAACGTTCGACACATGTCACGTCCCCTCACCACACCCACATCTGGACTGGCGCGTGCGGATCCCGGGGCAGCAGCCGGCCCGGCCGTCGGCCGGCCAGCCACACGAGCCCCTTGATTCCGACGCCTGCGAGGGTGACGACGGCGCCACCCGTGACGAGCAGTAGCAAGCTCATGGTTTCCTCCATCAGCGGTTGAGGGCGTACAGGTTGCGTCCCGCTCGGATGACGGTGCCGTCACCCTGTCCGTTACCGTCGTCGGCGAGCTGGCCGAGGCTGTTGCGAACGGACCCGATCTTGACCTCTCGGCCGCCGTCCTCGTTGACGGCATCGAGGACTTCCTCGGCGGTCAACGGCTCGTCTGTGGCGGACAGCACCGCCACGACGCGGTCGTCCAGCCGCGGCTTGCCGGTGCGACCGGTCGATCCGCCGCTCGTCTTCTCGGCCTGCTCCTGGTACGACTCGCGCAGCTGCTGGCACAGCCCGGCCATCGCCGTCGCATCGTTGCGGGCGGCGTAGGCGGGGCCTGCGGCGTCGTGCGACGTCTCCTCCAGCCGGGCCGGCTCGCCGGGGCCGTACAGGGCGAGAATCTCGGGGTCGAGGCCGGGCAGCGGCTCGATGGAGCCGATCCGGAAATGCCGCATCAGGCTGGTCGGGGTCGGCCCGGACAGTAGGTAGGCCATGCCTTGTGTGTCGCAGAAGTCGTCGTCATCGCCGGCGGCCGGGTCGAACTGGGAGCGGAGCATCGGCGGCTTGAGCTGCTTACGGATCGGCATGAGCTGCACCCCGGCGGGCAGCAGCCCGTCCGCGACCAGCTGCGCCATCATCTGCGACGACCAGCGCAGTAGGACGACTTCGCCCTCCTTCAGCATCGCCCGCAAGGTGTCGCTGCCGCCGAGCTCTTCCAGGTGGCTGGCCTGGGCGTCCAACTCGACGCCGATGCCGACCGAACGACCCGTACGACCCAGCTCTTTGACCAGGTAGGTCATCTCGTCCCGGTAGGGGGCGCCCCGCTCCAGCCCGCGGTTGGCCTCGTCGATCCTCACCGACATGAGCGGGTCCGGGTCGCCGATCAGGAAGGCGTTGCGGCCCAGCGCCGCGTACCTGCGCTGCCGCGCCTCGCCGACGGCGACCGCCGCCCGCAGCATCAGGACAACCCCCTCCTGGCTGGTGGCACGCCAGTCGACCTGGTTCTCAGATTCGGGCGCGGACTGGCCGCCCTTCAGGTCGCCGTACCACGACACGATCCTGTTCCGCTTCTCGCAGGCGAGCGCGTACTGGACGGTGCGGGACTTGCCGCCGCCGGTCGTGCCCAGGACGAACGCCCGCTGGGCGGACCCGGTGCGCTTGTCGAACAGCCGGCGCCGGGCCGGTCGGCCGTTGTGGTGGCGGCCGACCACGATCCGGCCGTACCGGTCCATCATCATGTCGGCCACCGTCGGCGGCGGCATCACCGCGAGCGGGTTGGCCGGGTAGATGGTGACGATCGCGCGGCTGCCGTCCGTCTCGACGACGACGCGGGCCGGATCGTCCGTGATGCCGAGCGCGGAGCACAGCGCGGCATGGTTGAACGTGACGATCTGGCCGGGCGGAGCCTCAAGCATCAGCTCGACGATCTCGTCTGCAGGTATCGCGACAACGCTCACTGGTCAGCCCTCTTCATCCGGGCCGGCTGCGGGCCGACCGCTTCGCACGCTGGTCAGGGTGGTCCTGGGCATCGCCTCAGGCGCGATGTGATTGGCCCACACGGTGGCCGCGCTGTGGTCCTCGTCCGGCTGGCCGACCTGCAGCAGCCGTACGCCAGCGCCGCGGCCGGGCACGGGCCCAATGTGGATGTGGTCTTCGGGCACGTCCATCAACGCGCTCAGGTCTTTCACCGAGATGTTCGGGACCGGTTTGCCGGGGATGGTCGACCGGATGATGGCGCGCATCGCCGTCTCGCCGGTCCGCTCGATGTCCTGCAGCGCGGTGTCTGGCCCGGGACCGTCTTTGACGGCCACGGTGTGCGCCCACCAGCGTGCGGCAGGGTGGTCGCACACCACCTGCGGCACCACGGCGGGCAACGCAGGTTTGGGGGCAGGCGGCGGTGACAGGAGGCGGCGGGCGAGCCGGGCCGGGCGAGCCACCAGCGTGCCGACCGTCCACACCAGCAGGGCGAGCGCTTCGCCCGGGTGGATGCCGGGCACGATCCGCTCGGCCACCAGCAGCGCGGCGAGGCTCGCCCCGGGCACGAGGTAGAGCACGGTGGCGGTAAGGCGCTGATGCCCGTCGGGCTTCCACAGTCGCAGCGCGCCGACGCCGACGCACGACAGCGCCGCGGTGGCCAGCAGAGCCGCGCCGGAGAAGTCGCCGGTGAACAGCCCGACCGCCGCTGCGGCGGCGCCGGCGAAGGTGGCCAGGCGGCCCGTCCCGCTGCGTACGACTTCTACGCGGAGGCGTACCTTGCGCACGGCCGCCCACTCGGGCAGCGTCACGTCCACCGCCGGGAGCGGCTGCCGGGTTTCGGGCCTGGCCACGGTCATCTCTCCTAGCGGTTGCTGTAGAACTCGGCGTCCGCCATCGGGACGGGCATGTTGTGGATGGCGTCGGCGACCGGCCCGTAGTCGGCTTCGTGGGTGGCGGCGGCCTGCCCGAACATGGTGGACAGGTCCTCGGTGTCCTCGGCCATCGCTTCGGCGGCGGCCAGCACGCTGCGCATGACGGCGGCGGCCTGGTGGTGCTCGCCGACGGTGTCGGGGTCGACGGTGAGCGACGCCATCTTCTCGGCCAGCCGGTCGACGGAGGTCGAGCAGCCCTCCACGTAGCGGTAGGTGGAGCGGACCTGCTCGCTCAGCCCGCGCAGTTTGATGCCGGCCATGGTGAGCTGGGCGACGACGATGGTGTATTTGACGACGGTGTCGATCACGCCGCCGGTGGTGGCCACCACCGAGCCGGTCTGGCTTCGTTCGAGCTCGTTCACGGGCTTCTCCTACTCGTTGTGGTAGTCCTTCTCGGCGGGCCGGATGTGGCCCTGGTCGCGGGTGACGTCGGCTGGACGCTGATGGCGGGCGGCGGCGTTGCTGCCCGCGATCGAGATGGCCTCGGAGGCGGCGGGCAACTGGGCGGCGATCGCCAGGGCGCGGGCTTGGACGGTGCCGGTCTTCTCTATGATCCGCACCAGCCAGCCAGCGAGCAGTCCCGGTACCTGCAATTCAATGATCTTGGCGTGGACGGTTTCCAGCCGGGTGAGCAGCTGCTCGCAGCCGTCAGCCGTGGCCCGCGCCTCGGGGACGCCTGCCGTGATCTCCTCCGCCATGTCGGCGTCCGCGTCAACGATGTCGTAGATGGTCAACTCGGCGTCGCGGTACTGCGTGGTTCGGACCGGGGCGCTCATCACAGTGCGGGCTCCGTTCGGGGTCGCGGAGGGAGTGGACGGCGTGGTGGAGGCTGCGGGCAGGGCGCGTCGTCCTCCAGGGGGCGCTCCCGCCAACACCAGGCCCGCAGGTTGCGGCTCCTCCTGTCGCGCCTCGGCATCCGGGTAGACGCGCTCGGCGCTCACGCGCACTCGACGGTCCGCGCCGGGCGGCGGGCGCATCCCGCCGAACCCTGGCGGAGGGGGAGGCGGAGGAGTGGTGCCACCGGGGACGTGCGCACCGGCGGGACCGGCGCCGCGGCGGCCGGTCGACCAGCCCCACGACCGGCGGGTGCGGTGCTTGCCGCGGCCGCGCTTCGGCCAGGTGAACCATCCGAACGTCCGCTGCCGCGTCGTCGTGGTCCTACGGCGGGTCTTCCAGCGCTTCAACCAGCGGGCACCGGTCTTCCGCGCCCGCCTGGTCCACGACTTGCGGCGCCGCTTCACGACCGGCTTGAACCTGCCGCGGCCACCCCACCGCTTCCGCCCAGCGATCGCCTTGCCGCCGCCAGGCCCAGGCTTGCGCTTGGGCGCCTTCCATGACAGCTTGCCGGGACGTGACGCCTTGGGCTTCTGCAGCCCCTTGCCCGCGCCTTTCGGCCGGCCGGACGTCCAGCCCTTCCGTTTCGCCGGGCCGCCCTTGCCGGGCTTGCGGGCCTTCCACCGCAGTTTGCCGCCCGGCTTCTTAGGCGTCTTCGGCGCACTGTTCTTGGGCGTTTTCGGGGCGGCGGCCGGCTTCGGCGGCTTGGCCCCGCCTTTCGGCGGCTTGCGCTTGCGGCGCTTCACCTTGTCGGCCCACGACGGCTTACCGCCCCGCTCGGCCTTCGGAGCCTTCCCGCCCGGACGATCCTTCCGGGAGCCCGGCCCCTTGCCGGGGCCACTCGGCCCCTTCCCGTGCCCGGCCGGTCGGTCGCGGCCACCCTTCCCACCTCCGCCGCCGGGCCGCTTCCGGCCGGGAGACAGCAGCGGCGACCCCTCCGAGCCTTTGGAACCCTTCGCCGCCTTGCCGCCAGCCGCCTTCTGCGTCGCCTTGTCCGCACTGGCCCGCGCCTGATCCGCGAGAGCCGACCGGCGGCGAGCCCGATGCCACATGCCGAGGGCCGCGGCCGTACCCATCGCCGTCACCAGCGCCATGCACACCGCCAGCATGTCGCGGGCGGTCGGATTCGCCGGGTCCTCCGGCGCGGGCGGGACGAACGCGCCATCCTCATCTGCGGTGTCGTTGTCGCCGGCGTCGGGGATGCCCGGCATGGTGAGCGCGAGCGGCGGCGCCATGTCACCCACGCCCGCCATGCTCGGCCACACGCCCGGCTGCCGGTCGGGCGGCTCGTCTTCGGCAGGCTGCTGCGGGTCCGGTCCAGGGGCGTCGAAGGATCCGGGCAGGGATACGCGGGGGAACGACAGGAGCCTCCCGCCGCTCTTCGTCTCGTCGTCGCCGCTCATGATCGCCTCCTTTCTCGGGGTTGACAGACAGTGACCAGATCGGGGATTCTCGCGCGTCGCGCGTACGCGCGTCGCGCCTTACGCGCGGGCGAGGCGGATTCGGCAGATGAACATGAAGATGAACGTCACGGCGCGTGACGCCTGATCTCGGCGTCCTCCTGCCGTTGAGCCCACGTCGCGAGCAGCTCGGCGAGCTCGTGCATCGCCCGCGGATTCCGGCCGCTGCGCTGCGCCTGCCGTGCGGCAGCCCTGGCCCGGTCGAAGCAGACCTGGGCCAGGGCGGCGTCGCTGGTCACCTTCTGGACCCGGTCGTTCCAGAACTTGGCGAGGTTCTCCAGCCGCCGCTTCCCTTCAGGGGTCAGCGCGCCGGTCCTGTTCACGCCGACCTCTGATTCCGGCGGATCATGTCCATGAAGTCGCTGTCCAGCGGCGGCGCGGACTCGGGTTGCCGCTTGGGCGGGCCGACGGGCTCGGCCGTGCCAGAGGGAAGCGCCGCGGCGTCCTGCTTGGCCTGGGCCGCAGCCTGGCGTTCCTGCGGGATCTCGTGCCGGTGCCGCCTGTAGCGGGCCTCCAGCCGGAACGTCAGTTTTGCCGCGGCTTCGAGGTGTTCCTGAATCTCGGCGAACGGGGACGCGACCCGGCTATGCCGCCACCACGCCTCGAACGAGCTGTACCCGTCGGGCGGGTTCTCTTTCCACATGGCTTCGGCGTCCCGGCGGATCCGGGCCACGTACGCCGCCTGATCCGACAGGACCTGTCGGAGCTGGCTGGCGAAGGCTGCCACCATCTCCGGCCGGTCCAGCATGTCGCCGGACCACTCCGCGGCCGAGGTAGTTCTGCGCATCAGCGGTACTCCTCGTCGATGTCGAAGTTCCAGCCGCCGCCCTCGGCGAGCCGGTCCCGAACCTGCTGCGCGGTCGCCATCCGGCACCCCAACGCTTTGCGGATCTTGTCGACTCCGGGGGCTTCGGGCAGCTCTCCGGACGCGATCAGGGCCCGGATCCGGGCCGCCTTCGCGTCAAGATCAGCGGCGGCGGTAAGGGGGTTACCGGCGGGGTTACCCGACTCCGCGTTTCCCCTGTACCGGAGGGCGGTAAGGGGGTTACCCGACAGGCCGACGTCGAGGCGGCTGAAAGCCTCCAAAATGATCGGCAAAGCGATCACGATGGCGACTGCGACAATCGGGCCGAGCACGTGCAGCATGAGCCCCGACAGCGAGAACTCTTCGCCGTCCGGGAGCGCCCACGGCAGGTGCGGCCACGCGTTCATCCCCAACGTCAACCCGAGGAACAGCCGCTCGATGTGGACGAGCGTGGGCGACGTGATCGGCTGGCCCAGCGTCGACAGGTAGGCGCGGGCGCCCACCACCACGAGCAGCGCCAGCGACATGAACGGTTCGACCAGCCAGGCGAACATCCACGCCGGCGACCACGGGTCGGCGCCCTCGGCGGCGAACGCCTGCACGCCGGCGGTCGACCAGCCGAGCGCGAGGGCGAGCGCTGCCATGGCGACGGTGACGAGCAGTCGCCGCATCCGTGACGCTTGCCACGCCCGCGTGACGGGGTCTTTGGCGAGGGCGTGCATCCGGGCGGCCTGCCATGCTCGCCGCCGCCGCTTGCGCACCTTGTCGGCGTCGAGCATGAGCGGAATGTCGTCGTCCTGAAGTTCGGCGAGCAGGTGCGCTTCGGCCACCTCGGCGCGGAGCGCCTGCACCCGCTTCGTTTCCCCGTCCACTACCGGCGCGGGAGGCGGGGCGTCGGTGGCGGGGGCTGCGGCGGCCGCGTCCTGCTCGAACGCGCCGATGACGCGGGCGATCTCCTCCGCGGTAGGCTCGCGCGGCGGCTCGCCGGGGGAGGTCGAGATGGTCACGGTTCTTCTCCGTCTTCGTCTTCGCGGGGGTCTGTCGTTCTGTGAGCCGCCCGCCAGGGAAGGGGCGGGCGGCCGGACAGAGCGGCAGCGTCAGAAACCTTCGGGCGGTGCCTCGATGACGGTGGCCCCGAGCAGGAACACGGTGTCGAGGAACCACAGCGCGGTGCCGTCCCGGTCGCAGGCGTACAGGCGGCCGTGCACCCGGTTCGGGTCGGCGGTCACGCCCGACTCGTCGCACAGGGCGGGCAGCAGCAGCCGGGCCGTCTCGTAGGGTGTCGTCTCCTCTGCGCGGAACCGGCGGCGGGGCAGCGGCCAGCGGTCGCCGTCGTTGGCGTCCCACGGGTCTCGGCCCTGGCTGAGGTCGAGACGGAATTCGCCGTCATGCCCGCGCCCGAGATGGTCGGCACGCTCGTACACGTCGGCTAGCCCCGCCTCGACGTCGAATCCGTCGTCGAGCTTGTCGAGCAGGCCGCCCTGGGCGGAGTCGATCCGCGCGTCGACGGAGTTGCGCTGGCGGCGGTTGAACCACCGTCTGCGCCACTGCCACCAACGGACCCGGTCGATCACCTCTGCGACGTTGCCCAGAGCATCGTTCACCGTCTCGGCGTGGTCGCGGATCGCGGCGACGGTAGCTTCGCCGGTCTCCTCGATGGCGGTGTGCACCTCGCACACATCGTTGCCGAGGTCGGTCAGCGACTCCTGCACTGCCTCGACAGCCGTGCTCACATGGTCGCCGACCCACTGCACCGCCCCCGGCAGCGCGGCCAGCGTGCGCAGCGACCCAGCGATGTCGGCGAGCTGGTCGCGGACCGCCAGGAACGCCAGCCCTTGGCCGACCATCGCGTCGCGTATCGCCGCGACACCGTCGGAGTAGTCGGTACCGTGCTGGTCGTAGTTGGTCCGGGCGACGTATTCGGCGCCCGCCGCCTGCGCAAGCAGGTCGTGCGCCTGCTTGACGCGGGCCTCACGCTCGGCTTCGGCCAGGGTGGTGAACGGATCGACGGCGGGCTGGCCGGGGTCGGACGCAAGGATCGGGGGCTTGGCCGAGTAGAAGTTGGGGTTGCTGTTGTAGGCGTTCTCGTAGTAGGTGCACCAGCCGCATTCGCACGCGCAGTTGGTGAGGTTGGCGTGCTCCATCGCGACGCCTTCGAGCGTCCGCCCGTCGAGCTGCTCGGGCGGCTTGTCCGGATAGGCGCGGTTGTCGGCCGGGTACTGGACGGCGTCTTCGGGGTCGCCGGGGTCGCGCCGCGGATGCAGGTGGCTCAGGTCGGAGGTCATCGGAGTGCGCCCTTCCTAAGTGCGTCGAGAGTGGCGGGCCGCACCCAGTAGGTGCGGCCGGGCTCGTCGCGCCACCAAATCCCGGTCATCCCGGTGTCGTAGTCGTGGCGGATGACCGTGAACGGGTGGCGACGCCGATACGAGGCGACCAGCAGGGCGCCCGCTACGGCCAGGGCGACCACAATGGCGAGCAGCGCGATCATGCGGCGACCTCCAGCGGCACGAGTTCGGCGGTGGCGTCGAGGAACATGCGGAGGACGACCGCGTCGGCGTAGAAGTCGCCGGCCCCGGACGGCGCGGTCAGGGTGACGATCAGCCAGTCGGCGCGGGTGCGGTGCGGGCGGACGACGATCGCGCCGTTGCTCGCCCGCCGGTGCAGCCCAATCGCCAGCAGGGCCCGGTCCACGATGTAGCTGGTGGCGTCGCCGGTGCCGTCGTGGTGCGGGAGCACGATCTCGACGGCGTTCGGGGCGTCTTTGCCGTAGGCGAGGAATCCGCAGTGGGAGCCGATTTCGAGGCCGACGGGCCACAGGGTGAACGGCTGGTGCACGAAGTGCGTCACGTCGTCACCGTCCCGGCCAGAGCGGACAGGGCACTCGCGGGCGGGGTGAGGCCGTACGCCCATGCGATCTGGCAGAGGATCGCGAGGGCGTACTGCTCGGCCTGCTCGGTGGGGACATGACGGGTGTTGCCGTCACTGTCATGCAGCACGATCTCGGGCGGCTGGCCGTCGTCGGCGTGCACGTCTACGGCGAGGATCGTCCCGTTGGGGAGGCGGACGATGCTGCCAGCGCCGTAGTGGGAACGCTCGCCAGGCAGTTCGTCGAAGTGCAGCTCAGTGCAGAACGGCGGACAGATAGGGCCAGCGCGGCGCTGCGCGGGGATGCGGACGCCGGGTGCGTCGGGCATGATGGATACCGTCTTTCTAACTTGACCGGTCAGAGGGACACGCAGGCGGCCTCGGTCTTGGCGGATGGGGGTCGCCGTTTGCGTGCCATGGGGGATCGTGCGCATTAGCTCGCCACTTCAGCCAGGTCGACAGTCGCGCGCTCATGGATCACTGACGGGTGAAACCGGTAGTGGCCGCCCGGCGTACGAACCGAGGGAAGCCTGCCGGTCCACGCCCACAAGGACACAGTTCGGGGCGAGACATTGAACACCTTGGCCACCTGATCGGGCCTGAGCAGCGTTTCGGGCAGGGTGCCGGGGTGGGACACGTCTTGGCCCTCCAAATCGGACGAACTGTCGCTTGGGCACGGAATCTAGTCCAATGACGCTGGACTAATCATGTCCAAGCTAAGAGTCACCGAAGGGCTCCTATTCGTCAAGCAACATTCCACTTACGATGGACTTGATGATTCACTGAGTCCAGGAGGACACATGCAGCCCGAAGACATCCAGCGCCTCGAACGAATCGCTGGCACCTGCCAGGACGGCGATATCTGCCCCACCATCTACAGGACCGACCGCGGAACGATCGTGGTGCAGGGCAACGAACTCAGCGCAGGGTCACTCAGGCTGATCACACTCCCCGGCGGCGAGACCGTCGCCGAGATCCCCGAGTCCCTTCTCCTGGAGGCAGCGCGTGCTCTCAGCGCCTGAACTGGGCGAACTCATCCGGAACAATCTCACCGAAACCGCGTTCCGGCTTGAGACTCTCGACCGGTACGAAGTACCCACAGACGGCGGCGACTTCGCGCGGTACATGAAAGGCGAACCCGGCCCTACGCCTGAACGAAAGCAGGCCTGGACCGATCGGCTGACCCGAGAGCGTGAGGCGGGCATCCGACGAAGCCGAGTTCATGTGCTACGCACCCCGCTCACCGACTACCTGCGGTTTGAGTGCGAGTGGGGACATGCGCTCAACACCCATCTGGAGGACATCCGCATCTTGGACGCCTCCGAACGCTCCCTGCCAGCCGAGGTTCCTGACCACGACTACTGGTTGATCGACAACAGGCTCGTCATCCGAATGCACTACGACGACACCGGCCGTTTTGTCGGCGCGGAGATCCGCGATGATGTAGCTCTGTACCGGCATGCCCGCGATGTCGCCATGTCTGCCGCGGAGCCGTTCTCCTCCTGGTGGCAACGCCATCCCGAGGAGTGGCGGGAGAGCCTCAGCAAATGAGCACTCCTCTGCCGCCAACCCCCGGCCGCGGGCCAGGGGGTCGTCAGCGCCTCGCGCAGGCATTGCGCGAGGCGCGACACCGCGCCGACCTGTCGGGGATGGAGGCCGGGCGACGTGCTGGCATGGGGCAGAGCAAAATCTCCAAGATCGAGCGCGGGACGCTTCTACCGTCGGTTTCCGATGTCGAATTGCTCTGCCGCGTCTACGAGGTACATGAAGAGACCCGAGTTGAACTGCTGGTACTCATCTCGGGTCTTCGTGAAGAGGCCAAAGCCCGAATCGTGCTAGCGCGAGGCGCGTCCACGATGCAGCGCCGCATCGGCCAACTGGAAGACTCGGCCACGCTCTTTCGCTCCTTCCAGCCAACGATGGTGATCGGGCTGCTGCAGACATCCGCCTACATGCAGGTCGTATTCAGCCGGCGAGTCGAGCCGGTGGAGGCTGCGAAAACCGTGGTGGCCCGCGAGTCTCGCCAGCGGGTCCTGGGCAACCCGGACAAGCAGTTCGTCATGGTCATGACAGAGGGCGCCCTGCGCTGGCAGGCCGGCTCGGCTGAAATTATGGTTGAGCAGATCGAAGCCATCATCGAGGCGTCGACGTCGTTCCCGAACCTGCACATCGGGATCATTCCATGGACCACTCCTGTGCGAGTGTTTCCGATGCACGGCTTCCACATCTACGACGAGGACGCCGTCGGCTTCGGCAGCGCGATGGCCGCCGCCACTGTGACAGGCGCATCCGACATTGCCACGTTCGTAGACCTCTTCAAGGCGATCGAGGCAGTGGCCGCCTTCGGCGACGAGGCGCTGGAGCACTTGGGACGGATCGCCGACGACTACAGGAGCCTCGGAGGCGCCCGCCCCTAATAGCCTGTGACGGCTCGGGACGGGCTGCCCGCGAGACATCCATACCTAGCGAATGAACGTGCTGTACATCGCAATGGCGAGCATGGCGGCCGTGAGAATCAAGGTCAGCCACGCCGGGTCCACCCGATGGAGCTCGCGCCACGCGGCGCGAGCGGCGCGGCGCCACCAGACGCGACGCCGGCAGCAGGGGCAGTGCTTGGGCTTCTTGGGGGACATGGGAGTACTCCGCTTTGGAGTGCTCCGTGTCCGCAGGTAGGGGCGTTTGTCGCTCGCGGACGCGAGGCTTTCCTGGCCGGGATGGTTAGGCCGTGTACTCCTGTGGCTCCCACTACCTGCCCCCAGTCTGGCCCACATCCGAGCCTGGCGCGCACCCGTATTTGCCCCACGATTGAGGGTGATCCGACCGCCGTGGCATGGGGGACATGAACACGAACGGTCGGATCCCGAGCACTCTATGTCATAGTTTCGGTCTGGTCCATAGCCTCGTCTACCTTGTCTACCTCGTAGGCAACGTCGCCCATATGAGCAGCGTGGCCTACGTGGCTAACGTCTGCGATCATGACCATTGATCGTTTCGACCCGATGCCGATCTACCGGCAGCTCGCCGAAATCGTCATTGCCAGGATTCGGGCCGGCGAGCTCGGGCCGCGCGACCTGATCCCGTCCGAGTCGCAGATGGTCAAAGATCATGGCGTGGCACGGGACACCGCCCGCCAGGCAGTCGCCTACCTCCGCGAGCAAGGGTGGGCGTTCACGCTCCCGCAGCGCGGAACCTACGTCTCGGCGCGCGAAAACTGGCCGTCTGAGGATCGGTGAGCGGTGGGGCTTCGGGGGCGGGAGAGGCGACTCCGGGGCCTCTCCCCTGTCAACTCCCCTGTCACAGGGCATTCAGCCCGACCGCGAGAATGGGCCGTTTTGGCTGGTAAACCCTAAGCGCGCCCTGCAGGATTCGAACCTGCGACCGTCGGATTAGAAGTCCGATGCTCTATCCAGCTGAGCTAAGGGCGCTCCTGCCTTATTGTGCATGATCCGGCGACTTGTCATGCACAGGTTTTCCTCGTGTCAGCCTGTCATCCCGATCACACCCCACATGAACAGCGTTCCCAGGACCGTCGCCGTCAGAGTCCAGCCTGTGGCGTGTCGGGCCGTGTGGGCTTCAGGAAGGATATCGGAGGTCGCCAGATAGAGGAGGAAACCGGCGAAGAGGCCTAGGTATGCCTCCAAGATGCCGCTGGGGATGGCGATGAGGGAGGTCAGGACGGCGCCCGTTACCGGGGCCAGGGCGTCGAGGGTCAGGAGGGTGAGGGCGCGGCGGCGGGCGTTGCCGTACAGGGACGTGATCGTGTACGTGTTGAAGCCGTCCGTGAAATCGTGCGCGATGACGCCTATCGCCACGGCCACCGCCAGGGAGGCGTCCGTCTGGTACGCGGCGCCGATCGCGGCCCCGTCCAGGAAGCTGTGGAGGACGAGGGCGGCGCCGGCGGTGAGGCCGACGCCGGCACGGGTGTGGCGGTGCATGGCGTAGTCGCCCTCGTGGGCGGTGTGCATGCCCATCGAGCGCTCCACGATGTGGATGCCGAGGAACGCCAGGGCGAACATGAGCATCGACAGGGGCACGCCGTGCACGTTCAGGGAATTGTGGGCCAGGGCCTCGGGGAGGAGGTCGAAGGCCACCACCCCGAGCATCACTCCGGCGGCGGCGCCGAGGACGAGGTGGCGGTGTTTGCCGATGCGGTCGGCGACCAGCCCGCCCAGGAGCGTCATGAGGAATGCCGCCAGAGAGAGCAGGATGGGCATGAAAGCCCAGGCTAGAGGGGTGCGGGTGGGTGGTGGGGGTGCGACACACAGATAGTGTCGGCCGCTGCCAGGGCTGACGAGCATGCAGGGGCGCGTAGTCACCGCAAATCGGTCGCCGGAGGGCTTGTGCGGCCCGTCGGTGGCGGAAAAGGCCAGGCGGGGGGTGTGCAAAAGGGTCTAAGCTGTCGTGGCATGGTCGCGACGCTCCTGCATGAGATTCCCCTGCAGGGCGGGGACGTGACTGACGGGGTGGTGCGTGTCGGTGACACCGTGCGCAGACCGGCCAGTACGTCCACGCCCGCCGTTCATGCCCTGCTCAGGCACCTTGAGGCTGCCGGGTTCGAGGGGGCACCGAGGGTGCTGGGGATGGATCGGCTCGGGCGCGAGATCCTCACTTTCGTCCCGGGTACGACCGGGCTCGATCTCGCGAGTGCGACTGATGAGGCGCTGGCCTGCCTGGGCGTGTTGTTGCGCGACTTCCACGACGCTACTGCGGGGTTTCCGCTGGTGGCGGAGGGGTGGGAAGGCGGGTCGAATGATGACAAGGCGCCGGAAGTCATCGGTCATTGTGATTTAACGCCGGAAAATGTGATCTTCCGGGGTGGGTTGCCCCACGCGATGATCGACTTTGATCTGGCCCGGCCGACCACCCGCCTCTTCGACATCGTCACCACCCTCCGGCACTGGGCCCCCATCGCCGACCCCGTCGATCGGCACCCGCTCCTGCGCAACCTCGACGTGGGCGAACGGTTGCGGCTGTTCTGCGACGCGTACGGCGTCCCGCCCCGCGACCGCCGCCGCCTCCTCGAGCTCGCCAGGATCCGCTTCCACCGCTCCTACGCCGTCATGCGCACCCGCGCCACCGCGGGCGGGAACTGGGCGAAGATGTGGGCGGGCGGGGCTGGGCAGCGTATCCGCCGTGCGGCGGCGTGGCTGGATGTGCACGAAGATGAGCTTCATGCCTCTTTGGTGTGATCCGCTCGGCCTCGCTCTCGGCGTGGCGCTCGACCAGCTCGTGGCCGATCCGCAGTCGCCCGCTCATCCCGTCGCGCTGTTCGGGCGCGCCGCCGGGCGGCTGGAGGGTGTCCTGTACGCCGACCGGAGGTCCCGCGGTGTCGTCCATGTCGCCGTGTGCGTCGGCGGCGCCGCCGCCTTGGGTGTGCTGGCCGCCCAGGTCGGACCGAAGGGGCGGGTCCGTACGGCCGTGAGCCACCCGGTCCAGGTCACCGCCGCTCAGCGGGTCGCAGGCGGGGGCGCTCGGACGACGGTCGCTCGGACGGCCATGGGCCGCCCGGTCAAAGGCACGGTCGCTCGTACGGCCGTGACCGCCATAGCCACCTGGGCCGTGCTCGGCGGCACCACGCTGGCCCGCGAAGGCGCCTACATGGCCGATGCCCTCGAACGCGACGACCTGGCGCGGGCCAGGGCCAGGCTGCCGCACCTCTGCGGCCGGGACCCCGCGCTCCTGGAGGCCCCCGAGCTGGCCAGGGCCACGGTCGAGTCGCTGGCCGAGAACACCTCGGACGCCGTCGTGGCCCCGCTGTTCTGGGGTGCGGTGGCGGGGGTGCCGGGGCTGCTGGCGTACCGGGCGATCAACACGCTGGACGCCATGATCGGCCACCACTCCCCCCGCTACGAGCGCTTCGGCTGGGCCGCGGCCAGGCTCGACGACGTGGCGAACTACGTGCCCGCGCGGGTCACAGGGGTGCTGGCGGCGTTGACGGGACCGGCGCCGCGAAGGGCGCTGTCCGTGCTCAGGAGGGACGGCCACCGGCATCCCAGCCCGAACGCCGGCCGCTGCGAGGCCGCCTTCGCCGGAGCGCTCGGCGTCACGCTGGGCGGCACGAACGTGTACGGCGGCCGGGTCGAGCACCGGCCCACCATGGGAGACGGGCCCAAGCCCGAGGTCAAGGACATCCGCCGCGCCGTCCGCCTGACGCGCGCGGTGAGCCTGGCCGCCGCCGGCGCGGCCGTTCTGACGGCCTGGGCGCTACGCCGCGCAATTGCGCGATATTGAGCAACTCGATAATCAATCAGCGATGGCCAGGCGGGTCTGTCCGCCCGAAGTCGCCGACGGGCGGACGCCCCGCCCGCGCCCTAAATAGGTGCGCGGACGGGCGGCCGGTAATCAGCGATCAGTGGTTAGTCACATTACCCGGTTCAGGTTGAGTACGAGCCAGACCACGAATACCGCGATCAGCGTAATGCCGACCATGGACCTCGCGGCATTGTGCGCGGTCACCTTACGTGCGCTGACCTGCCGCGCGCTCTGCTTCCAGACCTGCCGCATGATCAGCATGGTCTGGAAGCGCCGGCCGAGGGCGAACACGGCAAGCCCGATGATGATGAAGAGAATGACGCGGCCATCTGCAGGTTCCACGGAGATCCCCCTGTGGGCCTTGTAGCGACTTTAATACCCCCGAAACATTTGAGAGCTCAGGATACTCGTACGACCGCGGTTTGTGATTTGAATTATGCTTCGAGATCCACCACGATCGGCGCGTGATCGGACGGGCCTTTACCCTTACGGGCCTCGCGATCGACGTACGCCGCCCGCACCCGCTCGGCCACCTCGGTGCTCGCGTAGACGAGGTCGATGCGCATCCCCTTGTTCTGGTGGAACATGCCGGCCCGGTAGTCCCAGTACGTGAACGGGTGCGGCCCCTTCATCGGCGTCGGCACCACGTCGTGCAGCCCCAGGGCCAGCAGGTCGGCCAGCGCCTGGCGTTCGGGCGGCGTGACGTGGGTCGCGCCGACGAACAGGGCGGGATCCCACACGTCCGCGTCGGTCGGCGCCACGTTGTAGTCGCCGCACGCCACGAGCGGCCCGGTCAGCTCGGCCTCGATCGCGTCCCGCAGTGCCGCGAACCAGTCGAGCTTGTACGCGTAGTGCGGCGAATCGATCGTGCGCCCGTTCGGCGCGTACAGCGACCAGACCCGCATCCCGCCGCACGTCGCCCCGATCGCGCGGGCCTCGGGGCGGGCCGCGCCGACCCCGTCGAGCTCGCCGAAGCCAGGCTCGCCGGGGAAGCTCAGCGTCACGTCGTCCAGGCCGGACCTGGACAGGATCGCGACGCCGTTCCAGCGGCCGTCGCCGTGCGCCGCGGCGGCGTAGCCCAGCGCGCCCACCTCCGCCACGGGGAACGCCTCCGCGGCGCATTTGGTCTCCTGCAGGCAGACGATGTCCGGCTTGGCCTCGTCCAGCCATTCGAGCAGGCGAGGCAGCCTCGCCTTCACCGAGTTCACGTTCCAGGTCGCCAGGCGCATCCCTCTAGCCTGCCACCGGCCCCCGCCCGCCGTCTCCACGACCCGGCGTCACAGAGGAAGACCATGGTCAATCGAGCGCGCGCCCGGGTGCCCCGCCGTCGGAGTGGTGAACAGGCTGCGCTGCCCGTCGTACAGGACCGCGTTGCCCTCGTCCTGCTGGATCAGCTTGTAGCGGCCGTTGCCCGGCTGGATCGCGGAAGCGGCCGAGGTCCACCTCCTCCTCGGGCACGGCCAGCGCGTAGCCGGCCGTCGTGGTGGCGATGCGGCCGCCCAGCGTCTTACGCAGCTGCGACACCTTGAGCTGGACGATCGTCTTGGCGGTCTTGGACGGGTCGTCCTCCCCCAGGGCGTCGATCAGCCGCTACACCGGCACATAGGCGCCCAGGTGCGTCGCGATCAACCCGAGCATAATGCGTCAAACCGCCTTCATCAGCGTGCCGGAAACCTCGCTGAGCAGGCCGCCCACCCCTTCGTCCATGGCCGACTTGGCATGCCGTACCGCGTCCAGGGCGTTGCCCGCGGCGCTCGGCGAGTCCTCGACGACCATCCGCACCTCCACCTCCAGCGGGGAGCCGCCGAAGCCGGTCCCGTCCAGCCGGAGATAGGCGATCTTGCGATCGTCCAGGAACGGCAGGTATTGAGCGCTCACGTGCGCGGACGTCCCCGCTCCGGTGGCTTTCGTGGCCTTCTTGCTCTTCATCCGGTCGGCGTCCTGCAGGTTGGCGAAGTCCATGTTGCCGCCGCCGAGCAGCTGGTGGCCGTCATGGAGGTCAACCCCGCTCGCGGTCAGCGCGTCCACCAGCGCGCGGTGCACCAGCGTGGCGCCGAACGAGCTCTTCAGGTCGTCGCCGACCAGCGGCAGCCCGGCCTCCGCGAAGCGCCGCCGCCACTCCGGCGAGCGGGCGAGCACGGCGGGCATGCAGTTCACGAACGCGCATCCGGCCGCCAGGGCCGCCTCCGCGTACAGCTCGGTGGCCCGCTGCGCACCCGTGGGCAGGAAGCTGAGCACGACGTGCGTGCCCGTCTCCGTCAGGTGGGCGGCGACCTGGCCGGGGGTCGCGCCGCCGCGCGGGTCGATCGCCTCGGCCGAGCCGGGGCCCACGCCGTCGGCCAGGATGCCTTCTGTGACCGGCACCCCGAGGTGCGGCACGGCGGCGAACCTGCGCGCGTTGTTGGGCGGCGTCCAGATGGCCTCCGACAGGTCGCGGCCGAGCTTGGCGGCGTTGACGTCGAAGGCGGCGGTGAAGCGCACCTGGGAGATCGCGTAACCGGCGCACACGGGATGGGACAGGCCGGGCGCGTCGCCGTCCCGGTAATGCTCGACGCCCTGCACCAGGGAGGACACGCAGTTTCCGACGCCGATCACGGCGACGTTCACGTTCGACATGCCTGGATTAGATCAGCCCCGTGCGGCGGGCCATCGCGGCGGCCTCGACGCGGGAGGCCGCACCCAGCTTGGCCAGGATGTTCGAGACGTGCACGCCGGAGGTCCTGGCCGAGATGAACAGCCGCTCGGCGATCTGCCGGTTGCTCAGCCCCTCGGCGACCAGGCCGAGCACCTCCAGCTCCCTGGCCGACAGCGGCTGCCCGTCGGTGAGGCCGACCCGCAGCGTGGCCGCGGCCGCCGCGGCCTCCAGCCGCAGCGGCTCCGAGCCGAGCCCGGCGGCGATCGCGGCCGCCTCGCGCAGCAGCTCGCGGGCGTTCGCGCGGTCCTGCTCCGCCGCCCTGACCAGGGCCTGCCCCAGCGCGTACGGCTGCCCGACGGCCCGCCAGCAGGCCACCGCCGCGGCCCAGGAGCCCCCGCACTCGGCCTCGAACGTGGCCTGGTGCGCCTGCTGCACCCGCCCGGTCGTCGCCAGCCCCGCCGGCGCCTCGCGCACGCGCCCGATCCGGGCCGCCAGCACCAGCAGCGGCCAGGCGTAGCGGCGGCTCAATGTCAGGTCGTGCTCGGCCAGCACGTGGTCGATCACCCGCCCGGCCCGCTCCAGGTCGGCCCCGACCGTCGTCGGGGCCACCGCGAGCCGGCATTCGAGCAGGTCGGGCTCCAGGCAGGAGTCGTAGCCCCGCGAGCGCCCGCGCATCAGCGGCCTGACCAGGCGGACGATCTCGCCGGCCTCGGCCGCCGCGCCCTCCCAGACCGCGACCGTGCCGAGCACCATGAGCACCCAGGCCCGGTGGATCGGCGGCGGGTCGAGCGCCAGCGCCGTCCGCATGACCTCGCGGGCCTCCTTCCAGCGGCCTTGGGAGGTGAGCGGCTCGGCGAGGTTCGCGGCCAGGTGGGCGCCGCGGGAGCGGGACAGGCCCAGCCGCCTGGCCCTGGCGATGCCCTCCCTGGCGACCGACTCGGCTCTGGCGTGCTCGCCCGCGGCCTCCAGCACGTCGGCCTCGCTGGCGTAGGAGGCGAGCAGGCCGTCGTCGTCCGGCGCGCCCGCCCTGGCCTGCGCGTACAGCTTCGACGACGCGTCGAGGTCCCCGTCGAGCGCGGTGAGCGCGGCCAGGGTGACGAGCGACTTGGCGTCGCCGAGCGCCAGCGCCTCCTCCGCGTGGGCGCGCGCCTCGGCGTCCTCGCCGTTCCAGGCCAGCGTGGTGGCCAGCGCGCCGATCAGCCTGGCTTCGCGCGGCGCCAGCCGTACGGCTTCGCGCAGGTCTCCCAAGCCCTCCTCGCCGAGCAGGTCGCGGACGGCGACCCGCAGCTCCAGCAGGTGGGCGGCGCGCAGCGGATCGTCCACCTCGTCGAGCGCTCTGGTGGCCAGCTCCTCGGCCCGCACGGCGTCGCCCTCGCACAGGGCGTCGCGCGCGGCCAGCTCCAGCACGCGCGCGTGGTCCTCGTCACCGGCCTGGTCCCAGAGGTCGAGCACCCGGTGCCACCGGCGGGCCCGCCAGGCGGCCTGGAAGGCGCGCGGCCGGTCCCCCGCCGCGAACCAGTGGTCGGCGGCCAGCTCCGGCTGGGCCTCCGCGCAACGGGCGTGCAACCGCCGCCGCTCCCCCGGCAGCAGGTCGTCATAGACGGCGTCACGGATCAGCGTGTGCCTGAACGCGTAGCCGTCGCCGTCCACGAGCAGCAGCCGGGCGCGTACGACCGGCCGTAACGCCTCGTCGAGCGCCAGCTCGTCCAGCCCGGCCACGGCCCGCAGCACCTCGTGCGGCGTCCTGCGCCCGGCCACGGCGGCGATCCGCAGCACGTCGAGCCCCGCCTGGGGCAGCCGCTCCGCCCCCGCCAGCAGCAGCTCGCGCAGCGAGGCGGGCGTGGCGGCCCCCGCCCCCGCGCCGGCCAGCGCCTCCACGAACAGCGGGTTGCCCTCGCTGCGCGCCAGGACCAGCTCCAGGTCCTCCCGCAGCCCGGCGTCCGCGCCGCCGAGCAGGCGGGCCACCTCGTCGCGCCCGAGCGGCGGCACCCTGATCACCTCCGCGCCGGGCAGCCGCAGCGGCTCGCGCGAGGTCGCGACGATCAGCACGCCCGGCCGCATCAGGTTGCGCAGCAGGAACACCAGCAGGTCGCGGCTGGCCTGGTCGGCCCAGTGCAGGTCCTCCAGCACGAGGACCAGGGGACGGCGCTCGGCGGCCCGCTCGACCAGCAGCAGGATCTCCTCGAACAGCCGCGCCGTGCCCAGGTCCGGCAGGTCCTCGACCTCGCCCAGCTCGGGCAGCAGCCGGGCCAGCCCCCTGCGCCCGCCGCCCGGCACCAGCTCGGGCCCGTGCTCCCTGACCAGGCGGCGCAGCACCGGCACGAACGGCGCGTACGCCGTCGAGCCCGGATCGGCCCCACCCTCGGCGACGAGCGCGTCGACCCGGCAGGCGAACTCCCCGACCAGCCGCGACTTGCCGATCCCCGCCTCGCCCACGACCAGGACGCCGCCCGGCGTACGCGCCTGCGCGGCGGTCAGCCGCTCCAGCTCAGCCTCACGTCCGACGAACACAACCACCATTATGAAGAGGCGGCTAAGCATCATGCCCGATGTGGCTCAGACGGCTTTCCAGGAACGTCGTCGGCATGATGACACGTTCGATGAATCTGATGATGGCCGCCTCGGTGGCCGGGCTGCTCGGCTTCTACCTGCTGTTCGCCACCGTCCCCCTGTACGCCGCGACGGGCGGTGCGGGCGAGTTCGGGGCGGGGGCGGTGACCGGCGTGATGATGCTGGCCACGGTGCTCGCCGAGCTGGCGGTCCCGTGGCTGCTGGCCAGGCTCGGCTACCGCGCCGTGCTGGCTCTGGGCCTGGTGCTGCTCGGCCTGCCCGCGCTGCTGCTGCCGGTGTCGGCGGAGCTGCCCCTGGTGCTCGGGGTCAGCCTGCTGCGCGGGGCCGGGCTGGGCGTCCTCGTGGTCGCCGGTACGGCGCTCACCGCCGAGCTGGTGCCCGCCGGGCGTCGTGGCGAGGTTCTGGGCCTGTACGGCGTGGCCGTCGGCGTGCCGTCGATCTTCGGACTGCCGCTGGGCCTGTGGGCGGGCGGCGCGATCGGCTTCACCCCCGTCTTCGTCGTGGCCGGGCTGATCCCGCTGGCCGG
The DNA here is from genome assembly GCF_039539705.1 of Nonomuraea rosea. Lineage (NCBI taxonomy): Bacteria > Bacillati > Actinomycetota > Actinomycetes > Streptosporangiales > Streptosporangiaceae > Nonomuraea > Nonomuraea rosea. Next base: position 108,969 of record NZ_BAABDQ010000006.1, read on the forward strand.
GCTCGTGGCCGTGCTGGGGCTGCCGCACATCGCGGCGGCGAAGCCGGAGCCGGGCGAGCGCGCGGCCGGCATGCGTGGTCTGATGGCGCCCGCGCTGATCTTCGCGGGGGTGACGACCGCGACGGGCGTGCTGGTGACGTTCCTGCCGCTGGCGGGCTCTCCGGGGCTGGCTTCGGCCGCGCTGCTCACCCAGTCGCTGACGACGCCGGTGGCGCGCTGGCTGGCGGGCAAATTCGGCGACCGGCACGGCTCGGCGCGCCTGCTGGTGCCCGGCCTGCTCGCCACCGTCACCGGCGTCGCGCTGCAGGTCTGGGTCGGCAGCCCGGTCGCGGTGGTGGCGGGGATGGCGGTGTTCGGGGCCGGGTTCGGGGTGTTGCAGAACGCGACGCTGGTGCTGATGATCGAGCGCGGCCCGGCGGCCAGGGTGAGCGCGCTGTGGAACCTGGCCTACGACGCGGGGATGGGCGTGGGGGCGATGGGGTTCGGGCTGGTGCTCGGGCACACGGGCTATCCGCTCGGGTTCGCGCTGGTGGCCGTGCTGATGGCGGTCACGCTGCCGCTGACCAGGGTCAGGCCCGCGTACGCTCCACTCCCACGGTGATCTCGTTGCCGAGCCGGCGGCCGGTGAGCAGGCCGAGGTCGTCGCCGCTCCAGAACCTGCCGGGGTCGTACCAGTTGGGGCGGCGGCCGCTGGGCAGCAGCCCCAACTCCTCGTAGGTGACGGCCACCACCTCGGCGCAGTAGGCGCTCTCCAGCGTCTGCTCCTTGCGGAGCCTGCGCGGGACGCGTCCCCTGGCCCAGCGGGCGGCCAGCCTGGCGGTGGAGGGGAACGGGGTGCCGTCGAGCCTGGCCACCGTGCGCAGGGCCGCGTCCTCCATCTCGGGCGTGGCCTGCGGTTCGAGCTGGCGCAGCCAGGGGCGCTGGTCGTACTTGTCGGCCCACACCGTGACGGCGTCGCGCAGGTCGTGGAGCTGCACGCCGCGCTGGTGGGTGCCCGACCACAGGTCGAGGAGCGACCTGCCGAGCTCGGCGTGCCACATCATCGGCGGCAGGTCCTCGATGACGATGGCCATGCCCACGTGGTTGACCGGGCTGTTGGTCATGGTCTGGATGGCCCGGTCCGGCACGGAACGTCCGCGGAAGACCCACAGGTCTCCGGTCCTCGTCACCTTGACGGCTTCGTCGAGAGTCAGCACACCGCTAGCCTAGGCACATGCGCTGGTGGAAGATGCTCGGTCTGGCCGGAATCATGGGCGTGGCGGCCACGGGAGTGGTGATCGCCCGAGCCGAACGCCGTCGTCGCGCCTACACCCCGGAGGAGATCCGCACCCGCCTCCGCGAACGCCTCGAAGACGCCGACCACCTCACGGAGTGAGGCCCCCGAGGTTTTGCGAGGGAGTGCCGTCGTCTGGAGGAGTGGCGGGAGCGAAGCGACCAGAGCGGGGGAAGACGGCGGCATGAGGCGACCGAGCCCTGCCGAACGGAGAGAGGCCAATTAAACTCAGCCCGAAGGGCGTAGGTCGTAGACGAAGACGACGTCCGGGTAGGCCGGGTTGTCGTCGTAGCCCTGGATCCCGCCCAGGTAGGCCCGCTGGTAGTTGACCACCCACGGCAGCGCCGCCGCCGCCCGCTGGTCGAGGACCCGCCTGGTCGCCTGCTCGTACGCCCGCTGCGCCGCCGGCCGGTCGGTCACGGTCAGCTCGGGCACGGTGTCGAGCATCGCGTCCAGCCCGTGGTCGTTCAGGTAGGTCAGGTTGAAGACGGGCGGGTTGCCGCTGTGGAAGACGTTGCCGAACCACGAGTAGCCGTCGGCATAGTCGGGCCACCAGTACATGACGAAGATGTCCTGGCCGCGCTTCTTGCCCAGCTCCCATTGGGCGTTCCAGGGCATCGGCCGGGCGTCGATCGTGACGTTGAGCGGCTGTAGCGTCCTGGTCAGCTGCGTGGCGAGCAGCCGCCAGTCGGTGTCGCCCTCCCCGTACGTCAGCCGCAGCCGCAGCGGCTTGCCCGCCGGGCCGTAGCCCGCCCTGGCCAGCAGCTGGGCCGCGCCGTTCAGGTCCTGCTTCGGCACGCGCCCGGGCACGTGGCCCATCAGGCCCTCGGGGATGAGGCCGCTGGCCGGTGAGGCGGCGCCCTTCAGCCCCTTGAGCAGGCCGCGGTAGTCGACGGCCTTCTGGATCGCGCGGCGCAGGCGGATGTCCTTCATCGGGCCGGCGGCGGTGTTGAACAGCAGCATCGCGGTCTGGAACGACGGCCGCTCCGACGTGCGCAGGCCCGGCGCGGCCCCGGCCCTGGCGAACAGCGGCGGGCTGAGCCGCTCGACGAAGCTCACCTCACCGCGCTGCAGCAGCCGGTACGCCCGGTCGGGATCGGGCACGACGCGGAACTTCACCGCGTTGTAGTGCGGCCTGGTCCACCCGCCCCAGTACTTGTCGTACGCCTTGAGCGAGAGCTCCTGCTCCTTGCCCTTCTGCCAGCTCACCACGGTGTACGGCCCCGAGCCCGCGTCCCGGCCCTCCTTTAACCATTTGCCCAGGTCGGGCGCCGCCTTCGTGTCGTAGATGTAGGCGGAGTACCCGGCCGAGGCCACCAGGTCGAGCGGCACGGGGTACTTGAGCGAGAACGTCACCGTGCGCGTGTCCTCCGCCCTGATGCCCGAGACCGCGTCCCAGATGTAGGAGGCGCCCGTCTTGGCCTGCATCGTGCGCTCGATCGACGCCTTGACCGCCGCGGCGTCCAGCGGCCTGCCGGTGTGGAAGGTCACGCCGGGACGCAGGTTGAACGTCCAGGTGCGGCCGTCCGCCGACGACCGCCACGACGTGGCCAGGCGGGGGGCGGACTTCTTGGTGACCGGGTTCCAGAGCGTGAGGGTCTCGTAGATGTTCTGGAAGGCGATGATCTCGTTGGAGTAGGAGCGGCTGGGGTCCCATTCCGTGATGACGTCCAGGTTCTTGACGTACACGAACGGGGCTTCGCCGACGGGGGCCTGGGGCACTTCGGCCGGGGCCGAGCAAGCCGCGAGGAGCATCAGCGCGGCGGCCGCGATGAGACGACGGCGCAACGCATCTCCCTCTGTCAGCGATGTTCCCGGGAAACCTACTCCAAGATCAAGCCAATGTGTCCAAAAGTCCCGAAAAATTGGGCATTCCGGTGATCGGATTGCTATCCTCGGGGCTTGTCCCGTCCGGGGTTGCCACCAGGGGACCGACCGGAGTGAGGTGCCATGGGTCGTAGCCGAACGATCCGCATGAAGATCATCGGTCTGCTACTGGTGCCGCTGACCTCCATGGTGGTGTTGTGGGGAGTCATCACCGCCGTCACCGCCAGTGAGAGCTTGGAGCTGCGCCAATACAAGACACTCTGGACTAACCTCCGGCATCCCGCGTACAAACTGATCAGCGAGATTCAGCGTGAGCGTCTCGTCTCGGCCAAATTCCAGCGTTCGACGGCGGACAAGGCGGCCGTGGCCGCGCAGCGCACCAGTACCGACACTGTCAGAGACTCGTTCAGGCAGCTCTCCAGCATCTCCAAAGACCGATCGGAAGAGATCCGCACACAGGTGGACGCGGTGAACACGCAACTCGACAGGCTCGATTCGATCCGGGGAGAGATCGACACGGGTCTGTCCGACCGTCTGCACACCGCGGAGTCCTACAACGCGGTCATCGACACGCTCTTCGGCCTGCACAAGCGCGTCGCCCTCATCGACGACATCCCGATCTACGAGCAGTCCCGGGTGGTCATCGACATGGGCTACGCCAAGGAGCTGCTCACCAGGGAGCAGGCCATCGCGCTCGGGCCGACCACGGCCGCGGAACGCCGGCTGTTCACCCAGCTCGTCGGCAACCGGCGCTTCCTGATCGACCAGGCGCTCGGCGAGCTCGACCCGAACCTGCGCGACGGTCAGGTGGCCCTCATCTCCTCCCCCGCCTACCAGCGGATGCGGATGATGGAGGACCAGATCATCGCCGGGGGCGCCCCCCAGAGCTGGCTGTCCACCACGGAGGCGCTGGCCGGGTCGTTCCAGAAGGCGCAGATGCGGGCCAGCACGATTCTGAACGCGCGCGCCGACCCGGTGGCCGACGAGGTGCTCTCGCGGGCGTTCCTGCTCGCCGGTACGGCGCTGGCGCTGGTGATCATGTCGATCGGGTTCTCGCTGCGGATGGGCAACCGGCTGTCGAAGGAGCTGGGCGCGCTCCGGCTGGCCGCGCTGGAGGTGGCCCAGGAGCGGCTGCCGCACGTCGTGGCCAAGCTGCGCAAGGGCGAGACGGTCGAGATGCCCGAGCTGTCGGTGGCGAGCACCACGGTCGAGATCGACGACGTGGGGCAGGCCTTCTCCACCGTCCAGCAGACCGCCGTGGAGGCGGCCGTCGGCCAGGCGCAGCTCAGCGAGGGGGTCGGCCACGTGTTCCGCAATTTGGCCAGGCGCAGCCAGACGCTGCTGCACCGTCAGCGCATCCAGCTGGCGGACATGCAGAACCGGGCGACCGACCCCGAGGCCCTGGACGACCTGTTCAGGCTCGACCACCTCACCACCCGCATGCGCCGCCACGCCGAGGGGCTGATCATCCTCTCGGGCGCCACCCCTGGCCGCGGCTGGAGCAAGCCGGTGCCGCTGCTCGACGTGGCCCGCGGCGCGGCGGCCGAGGTGGAGGACTACCAGCGGGTCACCGTCGAGCCGATGTCCGGCCAGCGCCTGGACGGGCCCGTGGTCGGCGACGTGATCCACCTGATCGCCGAGCTCATCGAGAACGCCACCGTCTACTCCCCCGAGCACACCACGGTCATCGTGCGCGGCGAGGAGGCGGCTCGCGGCTTCGCCTTCGAGGTCGAGGACCGCGGGCTCGGGATGAGTGCAGAGGAGCTGGCCGATCTCAACGAGCGGCTGGCCAGCCCACCGGAGTTCGACCTGGCCGACAGCGACCGTCTCGGCCTTTTCGTCGTCTCCCGCCTGGCCGCCAGGCACGACATCCGCGTGACGTTGCGCGGTTCACCATATGGAGGGACCACCGCGATCGTGTTGATCCCGGAAGAGCACGTGGCCGATCCGGAACCGGAGGTTCGCGTGCAGGAACCCGCTCGCCCCATGCGGGTGGTGCGAAGTGAGTGACGAGCGCTGGCTGGACGAGGACGCCGGTCCTATCGTTCCCGCCTACCTGCTGACCAGGGGCCGTACGGTCCCCGCGAGCGAGGCCATCGACCTCATCGCGGTGATCATCACGGCGGGTGGCCTGACGCCGCCCATGGGTCTCGGGCCCGAGCATCTCATCATCATGCAGAAATGCACCAAGCCGACCAGGCTCGTGGACGTCGCCGCCGAGCTGAACCTGCCCATCGGCGTCGTCAGAGTGCTGGTCGGCGACCTGCACGCGCAGCAGCTCGTACAGGTGGAGCTGCCGCCGCCCGCTCCGGACGCCAAGGTGTTGCTCGAGGTGATCAGCGGGCTCAAGGCGCTATAGCCCCCGTGGTCCCGGAGGTCCGGGACCACGGGGGTCCGAGGTGACGGCTCAGCCGGACGTGGCGCTCAGGCGGCCTGGAGCGCCCTGCGGTTGAGCGCGCCGTACACGGCCGCGAACACGGCGGCCACCGCGCCGGCCGTGGCCGCGACGCCGAAGATCCACTGGTAGCCGAGCACGCCCGGCTGGGCGGCCAGGACGGCGGCGATCACGGCGCCCGCCGTGCTGCCGCCCACGATGCGCACCAGGGCGTTCACGCCGGCCGCCAGGGCCGTCTTGGCCGGGTCCACGTGCTCGACCGCCATCGTGCCCAGCGCCGCGTACCCGATGCCGAGGCCGATGCCCATCAGCGAGGACGCGATGTACAGGTCGGCGGAGCTGTCGTTCGCGAACACCAGCAGCAGCGCGGCCAGCCCCGTGACCCCCGAGCCCGCCGCCACCATCGAGGAGGCCTGGAAGCGGCGCATGAACCGGCCCGCGAACAGCGAGATCACCAGCATGAACAGCGTGCTCGGCAGCAGGTAGAGCCCGACCTGAAGGGTGGAGGCGCCGAACCCGTAGCCGGTGCTCACCGGCACCTGGGCGAAGCTGGACATGCCGGTCAGGATGGTGAAGAACGCGAACCCGAGCAGCATCGAGGCCACCGTCGCGCCGATCGTGCCCCGCTGTACCAGCATCGCCATCTCGACCAGCGGCTCGGCCACCCTGCGCTCGACCGCGACCCAGATCGCGGCCAGCACCACGGCCGCGCCGAACAGCCCGAGCACTCCAGGCGAGGTCCAGCCCCACGAGCCGCCCTGGCTGATCGCCACCAGCAGCGCCACCAGCCAGGCCGTCAGCAGCGCGGCGCCGAGCAGGTCGGGCCGGCCGCCGCCCGCCGGGGCGCCGTCGCGGACCAGGAAGGCCACGATGACGGCGGCCACCAGCGAGATCCCGCCGGTGATCCAGAACACGAGGTGGAAGTCACCGGCGGCGAGCCCGGCCAAGATCATGCCGCCGCCGCTCCCGAATCCCATCGTCGCGCTGAGCACGCCGATGCCGGTCGCGAGCTGGTGCCGGGGCAAGGTGTCGCGCACCACCCCGATCGACAACGGCACCAGCGCGGCCACCGCGCCCTGGAGCACCCTCGCCACGATCAGCCAGGCCAGCGAGGTCGCCAGGGCGGCCATCACCGAGCCGATCACCAAGAGGGCGAGAGCGCCGAGGATCATGGGGCGCCTGCCGTACATGTCGCCGAAGCGCGACAGCAACGGCGTCGCCACCGCGGCGACCAGGAGGCTCAGCGTGAGCGTCCAGGTCACCGCGCTCAGCGAGGCGTGCAGCTCGCGCTGCAGCACGGGAAGCAGGGGGACCACCGCGGTGTTCTGCAGGGCGGCGATGGAGGCGGCGAAGGCCAGCGCGACCACCGCGGGCCAGGGATTTCTGGTGGTCGCCGCCCGCGGGGCGGACGCTACAACTGTCGCCATGTCGGCTCCTTTAGATAACTTGGGTAAGTAACCGAGACATGATGATACATACGTAAGTTAGGTAAGCAAACCGATGGACGAAGATCTCAACAGGACGGTGTCCGCGTTCCGCATGCTCGTGACCACGCTCAACCGCGCCAAGACGCACGAGCGGCTGACCGAGGCCGCGGGCGTCCGGCTGGACCGGCCCGACGTGCAGATCCTCGTCTATCTGCTGGATTCGGGCGAGCCGCGCAGGATCGGCCTGATCGCCACCGGGCTTCAGGTGGAGAGCCCGCACGTGACCAGGCACGTCGCCACGCTGGAGCAGCGCGGCCTGGTCGAGCGCGTACGCGATCCCGACGACGGCCGCGCCTGGCGCATCGCGCTCACCGAGGAGGGCGCCGAGGTGGCGAGCAGGTGCAGGAAGGTGACCACCGACTGGTTCCAGGGCGCGATCGCCGAGTGGTCCGAGGCGGATCGAGCGGAGCTGTCCAGATTGATGGGCAAACTGTCGGACGACCTCAGCTCCCATCTGAAGGACGTGATCACCCTCAGGTGACGACGACGTCCTCCGCGCGGTGGCAGGCCACCTGACGGCCGCCCACGTCCCTGGGCTCGGGCCGCCGGACGCACTCCGCCACGGCCAGCGGGCAGCGCAGCCGGTACGCGCAGCCCGTCCCTGCCGGTACGGCCTCCGTCCCGCCCTTGGCCTCGGGCGGATCACCCCCGAGCCTGGGCACCGCGTCGCGCAGCGCGCGGGTGTAGGGGTGGGCCGGGTTCGCGAGGAGGACGCCCGTGGGGCCCGACTCGACGACGCGGCCCGCGAAGAGCACGTGCGAGGTCCGGCAGAGCCGCTCCACCACGGCGAGGTTGTGGGTGATGAGCAGGCGCTCGGTGTCCAGCCCCGCCAGGAGGTCGAGGATCCTGGCCTGGACCGTGACGTCGAGCGCGCTGGTGGGCTCGTCCAGGATGAGCAGGCGCGGGCCGACCGCCAGGGCCCTGGCGATCACCACGCGCTGGCGCTGACCGCCGGAGAGCTGGTGCGGCCGGCGGGCGGCCAGCTCGGGGTCCAGGCCGACCTGTTCGAGCAGCTCGCCCACTCTGCCCCGGTCCGCGCGGGGCAGGGCTTCGGCGATGGAGCTGCCGATGCGCATCCGGGGGTCGAGGGCTTCGGCTTGGAAGACGGGCTGGACGTCTTTCCGAAATTTCCGGCGGTCCGCTTTTTTCAGGGTTTGGTCGCCGTACCAGATATTTCCGGACATGGGGGTGAGGAGGCCGAGGAACGCCCGCGCCAGGGTCGTCTTGCCCGACCCGCTCTCCCCGATCAGGCCGACGCCGCCCTCGGTGATGTCCAGGCTCACCTCGTGCACGACCGGGCGCTTGCCGTACCCGAGCGTCACCCGCTCGGCCCTGAGCGTCGTCACGGCAGCGCCTCCAGCAGCTCGCGGGTGTAAGGGTGGGCCGGCTCGGACAGCACCCGGGCGGCCGGGCCCGACTCGACCACCGCGCCGTCCCGCATGACGAGCACCCGGTCGGCGATGGTCGAGACCAGGGCCAGGTCATGGGAGACGAGCAGCAGCGCCAGCCCGCGCTCCGCGCGCAGCCTGTGCAGGACGCCGACCACCTCGGCCTGCACGGTCACGTCGAGCGCGCTGGTCGGCTCGTCGGCGAGGATCACCTCGGCGCCCAGCGCGATGGCCAGCGCGATGGCGAAGCGCTGGGCCTGGCCGCCGGAGATCTCGTGCGGGTAGCGGCGCAGGATCTCGCGGTCGAGCAGGACCGCGTCCATGGCCTGCGCCATGGTCTCTTCGACCCGGCCTCGCCCGTGCAGCTTGAGCGCGCGGCGCATCAGCACGCCGAGCCGGGTGGCGGGGCTGAGCGCGGCCTGCGGCGACTGCATCACGAGCGCCACCCTGGCTCCGCGGATCTCACGGAGCCGCCGGGGCGGGGCCGTCAGGACGTCCACGCCGCACACACTCACGTGTCCTGATATTTCGGCATCTGGGGTGAGGCCCAGCAGCGAGAGCAGCGTCGTGGACTTGCCCGAGCCGCTCTCCCCCACGATCGCGACGCACTCGCCCGCGCCCACGTCCAGCTCGGGAACGTCGGCCACGACCCGCCCCCCGTAGCTGACCCGGAGGTCACGCACCTCGATCATTTCACGACCCTTCGGGGGTCCAGCGCGTTGCGCAGCCCCTCCCCCAGCACGTTGAACGCGAACGCCGTCACCAGGATCGCCAGCCCTGGGAAGGTGACGACCCACCAGTTCGTGGTGAAGAGCGTCTGTCCCTGCTGCACCATCAGCCCCCACTCCGCCGTCGGCTCCTGCGCGCCCAGCCCCAGGTACGACAGCGCCGCCGACGTGAGGATCACCCCGCCAGCGTCGAGGGAGAGCTGGACGAGGACGGGAGTGAGCGAGTTCGGGAGCACGTGCCGCAGGATGATCAGCGGCGCGGGCACGCCCAGGCACCTGGCGGCGTCCACGTAGCTCCTGGTCGCGATCGAGGCGGCCACCGAGGCGGACAACCGGGTGTACCAGGGCCACCACGTCACCGCGATGGCCACGATGACCGTGGTGACGCTGGGCTGGAGCACGACGGCCAGGGCCAGGGAGAGCAGCAGCGCGGGGAAGGCCAGGAACACGTCCGTGATCCGCATGATCACGTCTCTGACCCAGCCGCCCGCGTACCCGGCCACCACCCCGAGCGTGACCCCGGCCAGCGCCGACACGCCCAGCACGGCCACGGCGATGAACAGCGAGGTGCGCCCGCCGTACAGGATCTGCGTGAGCAGGTCACGCCCGACCCGGTCGGTCCCGAACCAGTGGGCGGCGCTCGGAGGCTGCAGGTTCTCCAGCGGGTTGAGCTCGTCCACCGGGTACGGCGCGAGCCACGGCGCCATGATCGAGGCCAGGACGACGAGCACGATCAGCACCGCGCCGAACGCGGCGAACCGGTCGGGGATCCTCGGCAGGGTACGCCGCAGGGGCGCTTCCACGGGTGTCATCGCGCCCTCGCCCGCGGGTCGACGAAGCCCTGGAGGAGGTCCACGACCAGGTTGGCCAGGACGTACATCAGGGCTACCAGAAGGGTGACGCCGGAGATGGCCGGGGTGTCCAGGGATTTGATCGACTCGGCGGCGTAGCGGCCCAGGCCGGGCCAGTTGAAGACCGCCTCGACCAGGAATCCGTTGACGATCGCGTAGGCGAAGACCAGGGCGATCAGCGACAGGACGGGGTTCAGCGCCGGTCTCAGCGCGAACTTGGTCAGGATGGACGTCTCACCGAAGCCGAGCGCGCGTTCCAGCCTGGCGTGGTCCTGGCCGGACTCCTCGATGAGGGCCGCCCTGGTCATCTGGGCGATCACGCCCATCGGATAGGCGGCCACGACCAGTGCCGGGAGCACCAGGTGCTCGACGGTGCTGGTGAAGATGGGCCAGTTGCCGGTGATGAGGGCGTCGACGACGGTGATGTTCGTCCAGAGGGTGAGCGGGCTGGTGGTGTCGAGCGCGGAGTCGTACTCGCCCGCCACCGGGAACCAGCCGAGGTTGCTGGCGAAGACCGTCTGCAGGGTCAGGGCCAGCCAGAACACGGGGACGGAGACGAAGAGCATGCTCCCGAACCGCACCCCCAGGTCCGGAAATCTCGTCTTATAGCGGGCGGCGAGCACGCCGACCGGGATGCCCACGACGACCGCGATGAGCAGAGCCGTCCCGACCAGCTCCAGAGAGGCCGGGAACGCGAGGTAGAGGTCGTCGCGTACGGGTTGCCGGGTCCGCAGGCTGGTGCCCCAGTCACCCGTGAACAGGTCGCGCACGTAGTTCAGGAGCTGGACCGGGATCGGGTCGTCGAGCCCGAACCGCAGCCGCGCCTCGGCGAGCTGCTCGGGCGTGGCCTTGGGCCCCGCGAACGCGACCGCCGGATCCCCCGGCACCAGCCGCATGACGGCGAACGTGAGCACGACCACGCCGGCCACGACCAGGAGGGCCTGACCGAGCCGGCGGGCCAGATAACGGAGCATGGTCAGCTTGCGCGCTTGAGGTCGTGGAAGAAGACCACGTTGGGATAAGCGGGATTGTCCACATATCCCTCGACGTCGGCGGTCAGCGCCCGCTGGTAGACCTGCACGTACGGCACCGCGACCGCGGCCTCGTCCGTGATGATCTTCTTCTGCAAGTCCTGGAACGACTGCCTGGCCTGCATCTCGTCCGTGGCCGTGAGCTGCGGCAGCTTGTCGATGGCCGCGTCGATCTCGGCGTTCTTCAGGTAGGACAGGTTGAACTGCGGCTTGTCAGCGCTCTTGAACACGTTGACGAACCAGGAGTAGGCATCCGGATAGTCCGGGTACCAGTACATGACGAAGATGTCCTGACCCTGCTTCTTGCCCAGGTCCCACTGCGCGCTCCAGGTCATGGGCTTGGCCTGCAGGGTCACGTTGATGTGCTTCAGCGCCGAGCTGAGCAGCGTGACCAGCAGCTTCTGGTCGTCGTCGCCCTGGGCGTAGGTCAGGGTGAGCTTGAGCTCGGGGTTGTCGGGGCCGTACCCGGCCTCTTCCATCAGCGCCTGCGCCTTGGGCAGGTCCTGCTTGGGCGCCATGTCGGACGTCTGGCCGAGCAGCCCCTGCGGCACCAGGCCGCTGGCCTTCTGCCCCGAGCCCTTGAGCGCCGCGGCGAGCCCGTCGTAGTCGATCGCGAGCTGCAGCGCCTGCCGGATCTTGACGTTCCGCGTCGGGCCGCCCGCCGTGTTGAACAGGACCAGCAGGTTCTGGAACGACGGCGACTGCGCGGTCTTGACGCCCTCGGTCATCCCGGCCTGCTCGAAGAGCTGCGGGTTCAGCCGCTGGACGAAGTTCACCTCGCCCTTCTGCAGGAGCTGCCACGCCGTGGTGATCTCGGGCGTGACCCTGAAGGCGACCTTCTTGTACTGCTCGGGCCGCCAGCCGCCCCAATAGTCCTCGTACGCCTTCAGCGTGAGCTCGGTCTCCTTGCCCTTCTGCCAGGAGTCGATCGTGTACGGCCCGGTGCCCGCCGTCTTCTTGCCGTCCGCGTCCACGGCGTCCACGTCGTAGATGTAGGCCGCGTAGCCGGAGGAGGCGATGAGGTCGAGCGGGGCGGCGTACTTGAGGGTGAACTTCAGCGTGGCCGCGTCCACCGCCTCGATCTTCTGCACCGCGCCCCAGATGTAGGCCGCGCCGCCCTTCTTCTCGATCGTCCGCTCGATGGCCTTCTTGGCGGCCTCCGCGTCGAGCGTGGCGCCGGAGTGGAACTTGACGCCCTGCCGCAGCTTGAACGTCCACTCCTTGCCCTCGTTCGCCGAGGTCCACTCGGTGGCCAGGCGCGGCTCCGCCTTCTGGGTCTGGGAGTTGTACCTGGTCAGGCCCTCGTAGATGTTCGACAGGGCGACGATCTCGTTGGAGTAGGAGGTCGCGGGATCCCAGTCGGTGACCACGTCGAGGTTCGGCACGTAGACGAACGTGCTGTCATTGGCCTGCGCGGCCGTTGTGGCCGCCGGCTGACCGCCGCTGCTCGCGGCGGGCTGTGGTGTCCCTCCGGCGCCGCGCACCTGGCCGCCCGCGCACGCGGATGCGGTCAGGGCCAAGGCACCGGTGACCCAGGCGACGAGCAGACGCTTGTGCCAGCGCATGGTGGGGGGATCCTTTCGATCTTTCACCGGGCGAGGGGTCCGGCGGCTTTGACGTGTACCCGTACCGCGGGTTCGGAGAGGTAGCTGAGCGGCACTTCGAGAAGGTCGACGATCTCGACGCCGGAAGGATCCGCCCCCGCCGCCACGGCTCGCGCCGCCGCCTCCTCTTTGGCCTTTTCGATCGCTTGTGCCCTGCTATCTCCTGCAGGCAAGATCGTATCGACTCTGCCGCTCGCGAGTGCGATGGCCGCCCCTACGGCGTTGGCCACCTCGGCGTGCTCCGGGCGGATCACCCGGCTCACGCCGGGGATCCCCTCGGGCAGCATGAAGGCTCCGCCACCCACCGCCACCAGGGGTCTGTCGGTCTTGCCGAGCGCCATCCGGTCCACGGCGTCGATCACCATCTCGTCCGCGACGGCCAGCGCCCTTTCCAGAATGTCGGAGATTCCTGCCGACATGTCATGCCCCTGTGCTCTGACGCCGTCCGCCAGCCGCTCGCGCCATCCCTGCGCGTCGCCCGGCGTCCGTCCCGCGGCGACGGCCGCGTCGGTCATCGTCATCGTGCTCCCGCCGAAGACCAGCGCCTCCTCGACGATCCGGTAGCCCACGGAGCCGGGGCCGACGCCGTCCGCCCTGACGACGGTCCCGCCGCCGAGCGCGATGGCCAGGATGTCGGGCATCCGGAAGTTGGTCAGCACCCCGCCGATCTCGACCGCCGCCGCCGACTCCCTCGGGAAGCCGCCGGCCAGCACGCCCAGGTCGGTGGACGTGCCGCCGACGTCCACCACGATCGCGTCCGCCACGCCGGACAGGAACGCGGCTCCGCGCAGCGAGTTCGCCGGGCCCGAGCCGATGGTGGACACCGGCAGCCGCGCGGCGTGCTCCACCGTCATGAGCGTGCCGTCGTTCTGCGCCAGGTACGGCCGCGCGCCCAGCCCCCGCTCGGCCAGTGCGGTGACCAGGGCCTCGGTGACGTGGGCGGCCACGCCGTACAGGGCGGCGTTCAGCACGGTCGCGTTCTCGCGTTCGAGCAGCCCGAGCGAGCCGATCTCGTGGCTGAGCGAGACCGGCAGGCCGTACTCGGCCTTGATCAGCTCCTCCGCGAGCCGCTCGTGCTCGCTGCTCGCCGGGCTGAACACGCTGGTCACGGCCACGGCGTCGGCTTCCACGCCGTCCAGGAAGCGGCGGATCGCGTCGAGGCCCGGCGGGCTGATCTCGCGGCCGTCGACGTAGTGGCCGCCGGGCACGATCGCCTCCCCCGCCGAGACGGCCGCCCGCAGGTCGCCGGGCCAGTCGGAGAGCGGTGGCACGGAGGTGGTGGCCGGCGCGCCGAGCCGCAGCACCGCGACCCGGCCCAGCCCTCTGCGCTCCAGGATCGCGTTGGTGGCGTGCGTGGTGCCCAGCATGACGCGGGTGATCCGGTCCTGTACGGGCGCCGGCCCCAGCTCGGCCAGCACGGCGTCCAGCGCGGCGCGCAGCCCGCCCGTCACGTCCTTGGTCGTCGGCCGCTTGGCCTTGGCGATCACCCGGCCGTCGCCGCCGAGGACCACGGCGTCGGTGTTCGTGCCGCCGACGTCGATCCCGATCCGCAGGTCAGCCATGTGCCGTCAGCTCCTCGACCGGAATGTAGTCCAGCTCGTACCCGAACGCCCGTGGCCCGGCGGTCTCCAGTCCCTTGGGCGTGCGCCAGAGGGGGTCGCAGGGCCAGGCGAGCACCGTGACACGCTGGCCGTACCTGAGCGACTCGGTCTGCACGGCGGCGGCGGTCTCGGTGTCCACCACCGTGATGAGGTCCGGCACCATGGCGCGCACCTGGCCGTTCTCGATGGCGACCAGGTTCTCGTTCTGGAGCTCCAGGGCCAGGCGGCGGCCGCGGTCATCGCCTGTGCCGTCGATGGTGGCGGTTCCGCGGACGAACCCGCCTGTCGTGCGCCGCTCGACGTCGGTCAGCTTGCCGGTGATCAGCCGCGCGGCCCCGAGGCGGTCCTGGAGCGCGCGCAGGGGGTCCGCGGCGCCTTCCGTGACCCGGCCGACCTCCAGGGCGCGGGTGACCGTACCCTCGATGACCGCGCCCCGCGCACGTGCGGCGGTGAGCACGTAGTCGGCCATCAGCGCGTGCGACCCCGCCGCCACGCAGACGGCGCGCGCCAGGCGCTCGGACCAGAGCCCGTCCACGGGGCGGATCGTCACCACGTTCCCCGCGACGTCGGACATGATCACCAGATCGGCCGGCAGCCCCGCCACGTACATCGACACCATCTGGACCTCGGGGAACGCCCGTCCCATGCCGTCGGCGTCGAGCAGCGGGAGCCCGAGCTGCGCGGCCCAGGCGACGGGGGCGACCCCGTTGGAGCCGCCGATCTCGGAGGACATGATCGCGCTCGGCCGCCTGCCGAAGAGCCGCTCCACCTCCTCGGCGATGCGTTTCGGCTCGTCCTCGCTGTGGATCATCTCGTGGCTCACGGTCGGGGCGCCGATTCCGGACAGCGGCACGACCAGCGCGTCCTCCGGGAGGTCCGCCAGCTCGACCAGGGGCACCTCGCCGTACTCGCGGACGGCTCTGAGGGCGGCCAGCGATCCGGTACGCACGTCTCCACCGCCCCCGGTGCCGAGAACGGCGCACCCTCGGGCGAGAGCGGCGATATCACTCACATCAATGCTGCTCATATGGCGACACAACCAAGCACATACCACCGCAAAGCGCCAGTCTGACACGTGTTGCCTGGCAAATCGCGCGATCTAAATGCGTTGCGCGGCCCTGCTCGCGGCCGCCATGATCGATCACGCCGGATCAGAGCCGAAGGAGAGTCCATGGACCGCCGCCGAATGCGCATGCGACGCCCTGTGCGCGTGCCCTGGGAGCTCCGAGCCTGATCCGCAGCCGCCCTGACACGCCTCGCGAGGCGGGTGAGGGCGCTGGTGTGCCCACCGGTTTCATAAGCCGTTCCAGGCGGGTTCGATCCCCGCACCCGCCACGAGCCTTCCCCTGCCTTCCGCGGCCCTGATAGATCTGGGATCGGGAAGGGAGGGCGCATGCGGATTTCGGTGGCCGCCGACAGCAGGGACGGCGTGGCCGAGCGGGTGGTGTCCGAGCTGCGCGAGCGCGGGCACGAGGTGCTGACCCACGGCGCGCTCAACGACGGGGAGCGCGACGACTGGGCGTGGGCCTGCGAGCTGGCCGCCAGAGACGTGAGCGAAGGGCGGGCCGAGCAGGCGGTCGTGTGCTGCTGGACCGGCACGGGCGCCTCGATCGCGGCGAACAAGGTGGCCGGCGTCCGCGCGGCGCTGTGCGTCGACGCCTACACCGCCGACGGCGCGCGCAAGTGGAACGACGCCAACGTGCTGGCGCTCAGCCTGCGGCTGACCTCCGACGTGGTGCTCGCCGAGATCCTCGACGCGTGGCTGGCGGGCCGCCCGAGCACCGAATCCGCCGACGTCTCGAACGTGGCCCACCTCGGGGAGATCTGACATGGACATGCCGAACTTACGGTGTACGCATTGCGGGGAGGAAGGACTGGAAGCCGGGTTCATCATGGACTCGGGTGAAAACTCCTCCGGGTTCGCCCGTTGGGTGGAGGGCGCGCTGGAACGGGGTGTCTTCGGCGGGGCAAAGCTGTTTGGACGTCCGAAGTGGGAAATAGACGCATATCGCTGCCGCTACTGCCACCACCTTGAGCTTTTCGCCAGCCGGCCTTCCTGAACCCGTCCCCCGGCTCTCCCCACGCGCGGCCAGGATTCAGAACCGTCACACCTGAGGCACGGAAATCGTCGGTCCCGCCCTTTAGGGTGCTTGGCATGACCGACGTGCTGCTCCGCGGCGGCCTCCTCTGGGGGCTCACGGCGCCTGCCGACATGCTCATCAGCGGCGGCCGGATCGCCCGCGTCGCCCGCGGCATCGACGCGCCCGGCGCGCTGGTCCACGACATCGCCGGTCAGCTCGTCCTGCCCGGTCTCGTCGAGGCGCACTGCCATCTCGACAAGACCCTCTACGGCGGCGCGTGGGTGCCGCACTCCGCGGACGACACGCTCGCCGGCCGCATCGGCAACGACCTGGGCCGCCGGGCCGAGCTGGGAGTGCCGAGCGTGGCGCGGATCGGCGCGCTGCTGTCCCGCATGAGTGCCGCAGGCACCACCCATGTGCGCACCCACACCGACATCGACCCTTCGGTCGGGCTCCGTGGCGTGGAGGCCGTGCGCGAGGCCGCCGCGGGCTCCCCGATCGACGTGCGCCAGGTCGCCTTCCCGCAGCACGGCGTGCTCACCAACCCCGGCACGGCCGAGCTGCTCGAAGAGGCGCTGAAGAGCGGCGTCGAAGCGGTCGGCGGCCTCGACCCGGCAGGCGTCGACCGCGACCCGGTGCGCCACCTCGACGTGATCTTCGGCCTGGCCGACCGCTACGGCGCGCACGTCGACATCCACCTGCACGACGGCGGCTCGCTGGGCGGGTGGGAGCTGGAGCTCATCACCGAGCGCACCCAGGTGCTCGGGCTCGGCGGCCGGGTGACGGTCAGCCACGCCTACGCGCTCGGCCAGCTCGACGAGGCCTACCAAGACCGGCTCGTGCAGGGCTTCGCGGAGGCGGGCGTCGCGATCGCGACCGCGGCCGTCTACAGCTACCCTGTGCCACCGATCAAGAAGCTGCGGGCGGCGGGGGTGACGGTCGCCTGCGGGCACGACGGCATCCGCGACCTGTGGGGCCCCTACGGCAGCGGCGACATGCTGGAGCGGGCGATGCACATCGCCTATCGCAGCACCTTCCGCAGGGACGAGGACATCGAGCTGGCGCTGGAGGCCGCCACCGTCGGCGGCGCCCGTGCGCTCAGGCTCGACGACTACGGCCTGGCTCCGGGCGATCGGGCCGACCTGGTCGTCGTGCCGGCCGGGGGGCCGGCGGAGGCCGTGGTCGTTCACCCTGCGCGCACTCTGGTCATGAAGGACGGCGTCGTCCTGCACAATTGACCGGCGGGACCATCGAAAGGCAGGCAAGTGCTCTCTATTCACCAGCGGATCGCGGCTGAGCTCGACGTACGCGACGGGCAGGTGCAGGCCGCGGTCGAGCTGCTCGACGGCGGCGCGACCGTGCCGTTCATCGCGCGATACCGCAAGGAGGTCACCGGCGCCCTCGACGACGCGCAGCTGCGCACGCTCGAGGAGCGGCTGCGCTACCTGCGCGAGCTGGAGGAGCGCAGGGCGGCGATCCTGGAGTCGATCGAGTCTCAGGGCAAGCTCGACGACGAGCTGCGCGAGCAGATCATGGCGGCCGAGACCAAGGCCAGGCTTGAAGACATCTACCTGCCGTACAAACCGAAGCGGCGCACCAAGGCGCAGATCGCCCGCGAGCTCGGGCTGGAGCCACTGGCCGACCAGCTGCTCGCCGACCCCTCGCTCGACCCGGCGGCCACGGCCGCGGGCTTCGTCACCGAGGGCGTGGCCGACACGGGCGCGGCGCTGGAGGGCGCCAGGGCGATCCTGATCGAGCGCTTCGCCGAGGACGCCGACCTCATCGGCGGCCTGCGCGAGCAGCTCTGGACCCGCGGGCGGCTGGTGTCGAAGGTCCGCGAGGGCAAGGAGGAGGCCGGGGCCAAGTTCTCCGACTACTTCGAGTTCGGCGAGCCGTTCACCAAGCTGCCGTCCCACCGCATCCTGGCGATGTTCAGGGGCGAGAAGGAGGAGGTGCTGTCGGTCGTGCTGGAGCCCGACGACAGCCCCGACTACGAGCTGCGCATCGCCTCCCGCTTCGGTGTCTCCGACCAGGGGCGGCCGGCCGACAAGTGGCTCAACGAGACCGTGCGCTGGGCCTGGCGCACCCGCATCCTGGTCCATCTCGGCATCGACCTGCGGATGCGCCTGTGGCAGGCGGCCGAGGACGAGGCCGTCCGGGTGTTCGCGACCAACCTGCGCGACCTGCTGCTCGCCGCCCCGGCCGGCACCCGCGCCACGATGGGCCTCGACCCGGGCCTGCGCACCGGCGTGAAGGTGGCCGTGGTCGACGCCACCGGCAAGGTCGTCGAGACGGCGACCATCTACCCCCACGAGCCGAGGCGGCAGTGGGACCAGTCGCTGGCCGTCCTCGCCGCGCTCGCGCAGCGCCACGGGGTCGAGCTGATCGCCATCGGCAACGGCACCGCCTCGCGCGAGACCGACAAGCTGGCCGGTGAGCTGGTCGCGAACATGCCGTCGGTGACCAAGATCGTGGTCTCCGAGGCCGGCGCATCGGTCTACTCCGCCTCCGCCTACGCCTCGCAGGAGCTGCCCGAGCTGGACGTGTCCCTGCGCGGAGCGGTCTCCATCGCGCGGCGGCTGCAGGACCCGCTGGCCGAGCTGGTCAAGATCGACCCCAAGTCGATCGGCGTCGGCCAATACCAGCACGACCTGGCCGAGTCCAAGCTCTCCCGCTCACTCGACGCGGTGGTCGAAGACTGCGTCAACGCCGTCGGGGTCGACGTCAACACCGCGTCGCCGCCGCTGCTCACGCGGGTGTCGGGCATCGGTTCGACGCTGGCCGAGAGCATCGTGCGCCACCGCGACTCCAACGGCCCCTTCCGCAGCCGCACCGCGCTGAAGGACGTGCCGCGGCTCGGGCCCAAGGCGTTCGAGCAGTGCGCGGGCTTCCTGCGCATCCCCGGCGGCGACGACCCGCTCGACGTGTCGAGCGTCCACCCGGAGGCCTACCCGGTGGTGCGCCGCATCCTCGGCTCGGTCCAGTCCGACCTCAAGACGCTGATCGGCAACACGGCGGCGCTGCGGGCGATCAAGCCGCAGGAGTTCACCGACGAGACCTTCGGCCTCCCGACCGTCACCGACATCCTGCGCGAGCTGGAGAAGCCGGGCCGCGACCCGCGCCCGGCCTTCAAGACCGCCACCTTCAAGGAGGGCGTCGAGAAGATCTCGGACCTGGCGTCCGGGATGATCCTGGAGGGCGTGGTCACCAACGTGGCGGCGTTCGGCGCGTTCGTGGACGTCGGCGTCCACCAGGACGGGCTGGTGCACGTCTCGGCCATGTCCCGCACCTACGTGAAGGACCCGCGCGACGTCGTCAAGCCGGGCGACATCGTGCGGGTGAAGGTGCTCGACGTCGACATCCCGCGCAAGCGCATCTCCCTGACCCTGCGGCTGGAAGACGAGGTCAGCGGGCAGCCGGGCAGCGACGGTCCCCGCAAGAGCACCGGCCGCCAGGGCGCCGCCCGCGCCGACGGCGCTCGGGGTGACGCCCCTCGCGGGGACGGCGCCCGGGGCAACGTCGCCCGCGGCGACGGCTCCCGGGGAGACGCCGCTCGCGCGGACGGCTCGCGCGGGGACGGCAGCCGGGGCGACGGATCTCGCGGCGACGGCGGCCGTGGCCAGGGTGGTCGCGGCGACGGCCAGCGGGGCCGGGGCGACGGCCAGCGCGGCACCGGCAACGGCGACGGAGGCCAGCGCGGCCGGGGCGACGGCCAGCGGGGCGGCCAGCGCCGCCAGGACCGCCCAGCGCCTTCGGGCGCGATGGCCGAAGCCCTCCGCAAGGCGGGCCTGGGCGACGACAACCGCTAACCCCAAACGCCGGTTGACCAAGGCCCGCCAGCGAACGCCTAGCCTGCGCCGGTCAGGGCCGTGCGCGGGTCAGCGCCATGCGCGGGTCAGCGCCATGCGCGGGTCAGCGCCATGCGCGGGTCAGCGCCATGCGCGGGTCAGCGCCATGCGCGGGTCAGCGCCATGCGCGGGTCAGCGCCATGCGCGGGTCAGCGCCATGCGCGGGCG
>NZ_BAABDQ010000006.1:129348-391917 GCF_039539705.1 Nonomuraea rosea
TGCGCGGGTCAGCGCCATGCGCGGGTCAGCGCCATGCGCGGGTCAGCGCCATGCGCGGGTCAGCGCCATGCGCGGGTCAGCGCCATGCGCGGGTCAGCGCCATGCGCGGGTCAGCGCCATGCGCGGGCGCCTGGCTGCCCCGCTGGCCGTCGCCTTGGCAGCGATGGCCCCTACTTTCAGCCGAGGTCGGGGTGTGGAAGGTAGCGGTCAGGGCGGATGGCGGCGAGCGCGGCCTCATCCGCCATGAACGTGTCCATGTCGGCGATCCGCCACCCTGCGCCGAGCAGAACCGGCACGAGCGGATGCGTCCCCGGCACCGCGATCTGCGCCGTGCCGATCGCGGTGAACTCCGCGCGGACAGCGGCCAAGGAGCCGAGCACCGCCTCGGCGCAGTCCTCCGGCGTCACGCCACCGGCCGGGCCGATCGTGAGCCGGCCCTCCGCCACGCGAGCGAAGACGTAGGCCCGCTTCGTGGCGTACGCCGTGACGCCGGGGATCGCGGCGTACCAGGCGAGTGTCTCCGGCCGGGAACCGCCTGAGATGACAGCGTCCAGCGGGGCGACCTCATCCGAGGGCACCGTACGCACCGGCGGACCGGACGGTCCTTCGACCGGTCCGCCGGTGAGATACAGCAGCGGGCACCAGGGGCGCAGCCCGAGCCGGGCGTACAGACCGACGGCTCGGGGATCCGACGAAGCGAAGGTCACCCGTGGCCCGTCCCCATCCAGCAGTTGGCCCAGCAGCGCCCGTCCCACCCCGGACGACTGGTGCTCCGGCAGCACGAACAGGTCGCCCAAATGGGTGATGTCGCCCCGGCGCAACGTCCCGCCGAAGCCCTGCGCTCCTCCGGAGTCGGCCGCGGCGAGGAGCAGCGTGCCGTATCTGTGCTCGGCGTCGAGAAAGTCACCGTCCGCCGGCCAGCCCTCCAGCAGCCCGTAATGCCGGGCCACCTGCCGGATGGCGGGCATGTCATCTGTGGCCGCGGCCCGCACGCGCATGCTCATGACCCCTTCGCTCCGCTTCCCGGCACATCATGTCAAAGCCGGATCTGTGCACGGACCCGCCGCCGCGTCCGGTGCTGTGTGCCGAACCGCAGAGTTCAACGGTCCCCACCCTCACAGAACGTCCCCGGAAGCCCTGGAGCGCCGGCCTGGCCTTCGATCGGCTTCGACGTCGACCTTCGTGAACTGCGAGGTCAAGAGGGGGTCGGCACGCTCTGCGACTTCCTGCGGGCGATCGGGAGCGAGCTCGGTAAGCCGGTGCTGATGAGGCAGGCAGTCGGTTACCGCCCAAGTGGGATGAGCCGTTTGGACCGCCGTCGCTCCTGCCGTTGATCTCCGCGGCAACCATGCAGAACGTGGTGGTGGCTGTGCTACGGATTACCGCTCACAAGCCGTCGGTGATGAGGTGCTTGGACGGGGCCGTGATCTTGACGGGTTTCCCCCATCCTCGGTAGATGATGTTCATCGTCATGGTCTCGGCCTTACCGCCGACGTGCGTCGGGGTGAACCTCATGGTGGCGTGGAAGCGTCTCGGCAGGTTGTCCGGGCCTGTCCAGAGCTTCCAGGTGATCTGTCCACCGGAGGTCCCAAGGCCGCCGTCGTCGGTGCCGAAGAAGATCCCGGCCTGCTTCTCACCCAGGTGAAGAACCGTCACCGTGCCGCTGTGGCGGGTCGTCTTCACGCCCTCGACGGTTCCGCCGTCGGCGCTGGTCGCACCATAGGAGGCGACCAGGTCGAGGAAGCCCAGGTTGATCCCGTTGACCAGATCCTTGCCCCAGACGGTCCCGGCGAAGTTCCGCCCGTAGTCCCATTCCCCCAGCGTCTGTGGCGACTTCCAGATGTACTTGCCCGCGTCGGAACGCACATAGCTCTGTGAGTAGAACTCCCGGCCGATGGTGATCTCTCGGGATCGCCCCGTCGCCGCCTTCTCGTAGGAGATCTCCGTGAGGTCGGCGGCGTACATGCCTGCAGCGTTGAAGCGGTACGCGCCTGAGATCTTGAGATCCTCCGAGAGCAGAGGGCCGCCGCGTCGCCTGACGGAGAAGCGCACGCTGCTCTTCTTCGCGAACTGCTTCTTGACCGCTTCGACGACGGGGTCGAGAGACTGCGACTCGGGAGCCGCGTGCACGGCGCCGCCGGGGACCATGACACTCAGCAGGCCGGCCACCACCAGGGCGACGCTCATGCGTTTCATGCGCCGATCTTCACAGAAGATGATCTCTATCTCGTCACGGCAGGTCCCTGGGCCGGCGTCGTCATCCGCACGGCGGGCGCAGGTGTTCGATCGTGATGTGGTGTTGCTCGGTCAGCCGCTGGGCGATCAGCGAGCGGTGGCAGGCCTCGGGGTCGCGTTCGACGCAGAGCAGCGCTGCGGACCCACCGCCCGGCGGCTCCGACGCGATCGGCGTGGGGTCGGCGTGGTCGAGGATCTCGATGGTGTAGCGGCGGGTGTACTCGGGGGCGAGTTCGCGGCGCGAGCGCTTGCCGACCCCTTGGCGGTCGTCCTCGGCGTACTGGAGCCGGCGTAATTCGGTGGTCGGGGCGAGCTCAGGGTGGTGTTCGTAGGCGATCCCGGCTTGGGCGAGGGCCGCCTGCAGCCGGCGTGAGTTCGCCCAGGCGTACTCGGGTCCGCGGACACCGCGGCGCTGGCGTACGTCGAGCAGCAGCCGAACGTCCGCCTGCCGCAGTCGTCGCAGGAAGGATTCGCCGTCGAAGCCGTACACGCCGATTGTCACCATTCTGAGCACCGGAGATCACCTACCTGCCTGCTGCACAGTGCCGCCTCCGGCAGGACTGCCGGAGGCGGCGAGCCGGATCACGCGACGGCGGTCCCCTCAAGCTCGACCATCAGGTCGGGGATCGCCAGCCGGGTCACCCCGAGCATCGTGGTGGACGGCGCCACCCCGGCGGCGCCCAGCCGCGACGCCAGCACGCCGTAGTGCTCGAAGAGCCGATCGACGTCGGTGGTGTAGACGTTGAGCCGGACGAGGTTCGCCAGGGACATGCCGGCCTCGCCGAGCACGGCCTCCAGGTTGTCGAGGCTCAACGCCAACTGCCCCGCCATGTCGTCGGCATGCTCGGGCTTGCCGTCGCCGCTCATCGCGGTCTGCCCGGCGCAGTAGAGGGTCCGGGTGTGCCCGGAGACGATCTCACCCTGGTTGTACCCCATCGCCACCGACCACGCCCACGGGTTGACCGCTGTTCGCTCCATAACTCCATGCTCCATTCGATTCGTCGACATCACGTGCGTCCATCGGCTCGGTGGCCGCTGTTCGCGTTGATGAGCCTCCCAACAAATCACGACATCCTGTGTCGTGTATTTGAGTAGGGTTTTCGTATGCGCGCCGACCGGTTGGTTTCGCTGGTGCTGCTGCTGCGGCAGCACGGCCGGCTGTCCGCGAACGCGCTGGCCCGCGAGCTGGAGGTGTCCACCCGTACCGTGCTGCGCGACATCGAGGCGCTGTCCGCGGCCGGCGTCCCGGTCTACGCCGAACGCGGCCGGCACGGCGGGTTCGCGTTGTTGCCCGGTTTCCGGACCGAGCTCACCGGGCTGAACGCCGACGAGGCCCTTGCCCTGCTGGTCGCCGGATCGCGGCGCGGCGCGCAGGCCTTCGGCCTCGGCTCGGCGCTCGCTTCGGCGATGCTCAAGGTGGTCGACGCGCTGCCCGAGAGCTATCGGGACACCGCGGCGGGCGCGGCCGAGCGATTGCTCATCGACCCGGAGACCGACCTGCTCTCGCGCCGGCTGGTCGCCGAGGAGGTGCCTGACGCCATAGCGGCCGAGGTCCTGCGCGCGGTGTTCGCCGGGCACAAGCTGCAGATCCAGTACGCGGCCGTGGACCAGACCCCGAAGTGGCGCACGGTGGACCCGATCGGCCTGGTCACCATCCGCGACCGGGGCTATCTGCTGGCCACGAGGTCTGGCGCGGACCGTACGTACCGGCTGTCCCGCATCTCGGCCGCCAAGGAGCTCGACGAGCCCGCGCAGCGACCAGACCGGGTCGATCTGGACCGGGCCTGGCAGGAACGCAGCACGCGGTTCCGGGCCGGCGGCGACCAAGTCACCGTGCGGGTACGGGTGCACCCGGCGCGGCGGGAGGACCTGGTGGGCACCGCACTGGCCGTCCTCACCGAAGAGGCCGACGCAGACGGCTGGCTGCGGCTGGAGGTGACCTTCCAAGATCCGCGACACGCCGTATGGGCGCTGTGGCAGCTCGCCATGAGCGCGGAGGCCCTGGCCCCGCAGTGGTTGCGCGACTCCCTGCGCGACCGCGCCACCGCGATCGCCACCCGCTACGAAGTCTCTTCCTGAGACGCCTGAAGTTCCTTGCAGGGGCGGGTCAGGGAGGACGGTCGCCGCGGGGGCGGAGGACAATCGACTACATGGCGAACATACGGCTCGGCGACGTCACGACCTGGTACGACGAGCGTGGGGACGGCGATCCCCTCGTCCTGCTGCACGGCGGTTTCGTGGACTCGCGGATGTTCGCGCCCGCCCTTCCTGTGCTCGGCGACCGCTTTCGCGTCTTCACCGTGGATCGGCGCGGGCACGGCAGGACGCCGGATGTCGCCGGTCCCATCTCGTACGAGCTGATGGCGCAGGACCTGATCGCGTTCCTGGACGAGGTCGTCGGCGGGCCGGCGCACCTGGCCGGGCACAGCGACGGCGCCAACGTGGCCATGATCGTGGCGATGCGGCGGCCCGACCTCGTGCGCAAGCTGGTGCTGGTCAGCGGGAACTTCCGTTACGACGGAATCGTGCCAGGGGTGCTGGAGGGGTTCGCGGAGGAGGACGTGGTGCGGTCGCTGGCGCCCAGGTACGGCGAGGTGTCCCCCGATGGCGAGGAGCACTTCCCCGTGGTCGTGGAGAAGCTGCTCCGGATGGCGGCCGAGGAGCCGACGCTGACGGAGGACGACCTCGGGCGCATCACCGCCCGCACACTCGTGGTCGCGGGCGACGACGACGCCGTGACGCTGGAGCACACGATCGCGCTCTATCGGGCGATTCCGGACGCGGAGCTCGCGATCGTGCCCGGCACCTCCCATCTCCTGGTGGTGGAGAAGCCCGGTCAGGTCTATCCGCTCATCGCGGACTTCCTGGCCAACGACCCCGTACGCACCTGGCAGCCGATCCGCCGCGCCGCAAGCGAGCATTCAGTCCGCAGCTGAACCCGCGGGATGCGGCCTCGGCGGGGAGATACGGTCGGAGGGTGAGCACTACAGCGTTTTCCACCGCGATCACGCAAGCCCGCGACCTGCTCAGATGGCGTTCGCCACTGCGGACCGAGCTGTGGGCGGCCCGGCTCACCGCCACGCTGGAGCCCGGCGAGGTGGCGCCGCTCCTGCGTGAGCTGGCCGATGACGAAAGCGCGGAGTCGCGGCTGACCCTCGCCGCCCTGTCCGCCGTCAACCAGCCCCCCGGAGGCGCCGATGGCTCGGTAGCTGGAGACCATCACGCAGAAGGTGCGGATGACCCGGCCGGCGGAGACCGTGGGGCGGATGAGGAAGACGTGCCGGGCCGGGATTCCACGGTCGGTGCGGCTTATGCGGTGGCCGGGCGTGGGATGGCGGAGACGCTGCCCGGGTGGGTGCACCGGATGGGGCGCGTGGTGTGCGACGGCGCGTGGTACGGCAAGGCCGACCCCTACGGCGAGCAGGCGCTGGCCGTCCTGGCCTTCCGCTACGAGAACGACAAGGAGCCTCACCTCCTCGTCGTCGGCATCGACCAGGTCAACGGCGGCCTGGCCGTGGACGCCCTGGTCGAAGAGGTGAAGTTCCTCGACGACCTCAGTCTGCGCCCGGCCGAGCCAGGAGAGGTCGCGGGCCGCGTGCTGGACGCGTTCGAGTCGAGCGATCAGGTCATGGGCGCGCTGGTCGCCGACACGCTGGCCGCCGTCCGGCCGCTCGCGCTCTCACGGGCCGGCGCCGTGCCAGGCGCTGTACGCCAGGCGCCCGACGACACGGTGGCCCGCTTCGACGGCCTGCCTGAGCTGCCGGGGGCGCGGGAGGCGTTCGAGAAGCTGGCCGAGTTCGTGGGTGATCGGCCGCTGTGGTGGAGCCCGGGCCGGGCCGCCCAGTTCCTGACCTCCTGGTTGCCCCGCGAGGCGATCCTGTCGGACGCGGCGATCGCGGCGATGCCCGAGGTGGTGCGTGCCTGGAGCCGGTTCTCCGGCGACCACCCCGCGGTGCTGCGCCAGATCGACGCGGACGCCCCTCGCCTGCCCCTCCTCATGGCCGACGACTCCCTGGCCGGGCTCGGCAAACGCATCGCCAGAAACCGCCAGGGAGATCACCGCTAGAAGCCTCGCGAGCCCACCCCGGCGATGGGCTGGGCTCGGAGGCCTCCGCCGAACGCCTCGAAGGTCCCGAAGGTCCCGAAGGTCCCGGAGGTCCCGAAGGTCCCGGAGGTCCCGAAGGTCCCGGAGACGGCGCGCTTCGCGGAGGACGCGGCTAGAACGCGTAGCGGATGCGGCAGTAAGGCAGGCGGTCGGTGATCAGGCCGGTGAGGGCGGCCACGTGGCGGCCCTTGAGGCCGGTGCGGTAGCGGACGTTCCAGCCCCCGCTCTCCGAGCGCTTGACCTGCTGCAGCTCCGGCCGCCACAGCACCTCCTCCGCCTTCGGATGCCACCCCAGGTTGACCTCGTGCAGCCGGTCGTTGTGGGTGAGGAAGATGACCTCGGCGGCGAGCTGGGCACGGGCTTCGGGGCTCAGCGCGTCGTCGAGGTGCCCGAGCAGCTCGGCCCAGCTCTCCAGCCAGCCCTCGCGCACCACCACCGGGCTGAGGTTGACGTGGACCTCGTATCCGGCGGCCACGAAGTCGTTGATGGCGGCGATCCGCTCGGCGATGGGCGAGGTGCGGATGTCGAGCAGCTTGGAGTCCGCGGCCGGCATGAGGCTGAACCTGATCCTGGTGCGCCCCTGCGGATCCCAGTCCAGCAGGTCCCGGTTGACGTATTTGGTGGCGAAGCTGGCCTTGGCGTTCGGCAGGTAGCGGAACAGCTCCACCAGATCGCGGACGTTCTCGGAGATCGTGGCGTCAAGCGAGCAGTCGGAGTTTTCGCCGATGTCGTAGACCCAGGCCCGCGGATCCACCTGGTTGGGCTCCGGTTTGACGCCCTGGCGGGCGGCGTGGCGCTGGACGTACCCGAGGATCTTTTCGATGTTGGCGAACACCGTGATCGGGTTGCTGTAGCCCTTGCGGCGCGGCACGTAGCAGTAGGCGCAGGCCATCGCGCAGCCGTTGGCCGTGGACGGCGCGATGAAGTCGGCGGAGCGGCCGTTGGGGCGGGCCGTCAGCGACTTCTTCACCCCGATGACCAGTGCCTCGGTCTTGATCCGGACCCAGCGGGCCACGTTGGACTCGTCGCCGTACAGCTCGGGGATGCGGTGGTGGCTTTCGACCTCGACGCGCTCGGCGCCGGGGAAGCGCGCGAGGATCTCCCGCCCGCGCGGCAGCTCCGCCGCCGCAGGCTCAAGGTATATGCGCCGGATGTCCAGCAGCCGGTGACCTTCGGTGATCGACATGTTACTCACCGGCCATGCTACCTGGACGTGCCCGATGAGCCGTCCCGGAACGCGCTCGACAGGAGCATGTCGAGGGCGATCGGGTACGCGCTGTCGTTCATCCGGGCCACCAGCAGCGGCGCCGTGGCGGCGATGTTGGGATGAGTGCTGGCCGGCAGCCGCGCGTACGTGTCGCGCCACACCTCCTCGTCGGCCTCCCTGGCGGCCCTCGGCAGGGCCAGCGTGGCGGCGTCGAGGATGGCGAAGGCCAGGCTCTGGTCGATGAAGGCGTGATAGACGCGCACCGCCTCGGCGTCGGGGAACCCGGCCCCGCGCAGGATGCCGAGGATCATCTCGTCGCTCGCCACCTCGTTCGGGCGGCCCGTGACCCGACTCGCGGTCAGTACGGCGGCCTGCGGGTGGGCGAGGTAGGCGTGGTGGATGCGCAGCCCGAGGTCGCGCAGGTCGGCCCGCCAGTCGCCGGTCGGCGCCCAGTCCGCCATCGCGTGGCCGAACAGCTCGTCCGCGATCGCCAGGATCAGATCGTCCATGCCGCGGAAGTACCGGTAGATCGTGCTCGCGTCCGCGCCCAGCGCGAGGCCGAGGCGGCGGGCGGTGAGCCCCGCCTCGCCGTGCTCGCGCAGCATCCGCAGCGCGGTCTCCACGATGAGCTCGTGCGTCAGCACCTGCCCCTGTTTGGTGGGACGCCGCCGTCTGCGTGCCGTCTCGGGCACCACTCGCTTGGCCATGGGACGGGCTCCTTATGCCAACGCCATTGAC
This sequence comes from Nonomuraea rosea, assembly GCF_039539705.1. Lineage (NCBI taxonomy): Bacteria > Bacillati > Actinomycetota > Actinomycetes > Streptosporangiales > Streptosporangiaceae > Nonomuraea > Nonomuraea rosea. Next base: position 137,634 of record NZ_BAABDQ010000006.1, read on the forward strand.
GTTGATGAGCCTACTGAAGTTGGATAAATGCCACACCCCCCAAAAGCGTTAAAAAGGGGATTTATCGTCATGCGTATCCTTCTTGTGGGAGCCGGCGGCGTAGGAACCGCCATCACCCGAATCGCGGCCCGCCGCCCATTCTTCGAGCACATGGTGGTCGCCGACTACGACCTCCCCCGCGCCAAGGCGGCCGTCGCCGCGCTGGGCGAGCGGGCGGACAGGTTCACCCCGGTCAGGATCGACGCCGCCGACGCCGCCGCCGTCACCGCGCTGCTGGCCGAGCACCGATGCGACGTCCTGCTGAACGCCACCGACCCCCGTTTCGTGCTGCCCCTGTTCGAGGCGGCGCTGGCGGGCGGGGCCGACTATCTCGACATGGCGATGTCGATGTCGAAGCCGCACCCCGACCGGCCGTACGAGGAGGTGGGCGTCAAGCTCGGCGACGACCAGTTCGCCCGCGCCGCGGAGTGGGCCGGCTCAGGACGGCTGGCGCTGGTGGGCATGGGCGTCGAGCCAGGACTCGCGGACGTCTTCGCCCGGTACGCCGCCGACGAGCTCTTCGACGAGATCGAGGAGATCGGCATCAGGGACGGCGCGAACCTCACCGTGGACGGCTACGACTTCGCCCCCTCGTTCTCCATCTGGACCACCATCGAGGAGTGCCTCAACCCGCCGGTCATCTACGAGAAGGCCCGCGGCTGGTACACCACGGAGCCGTTCAGCGAGCCCGAGGTCTTCGACTTCCCCGAGGGCATCGGCCCGGTCGAGTGCGTGAACGTCGAGCACGAGGAGGTTCTGCTGGTGCCTCGCTGGGTGGACGCCGGCCGGGTCACCTTCAAGTACGGCCTCGGCGAGGACTTCATCGACAAGCTCAAGACCCTGCACGCGCTGGGCGTGGACAGCACCGAGCCGGTCGCCGTCATGACCGACCGCGGCACCGCGAAGGTCTCGCCGCGCGACCTGGTGGCCGCCGTGCTGCCCGACCCGGCCGGGCTCGGCGACCGCATGCACGGCAAGACGTGCGCGGGCACGTGGGTGAAGGGCGTCAAGGACGGCCGGCCGCGCGAGGTCTACCTCTACCACGTCGTGGACAACCAGTGGTCGATGCGCGAGTACGGCTCCCAGGCCGTGGTCTGGCAGACCGCCGTCAACCCGGTCGTCGCCCTGGAACTGCTGGCCGGCGGGGCGTGGAGCGGAAAGGGCGTGCTGGGGCCGGAGGCGTTCGAGCCCCGGCCGTTCCTGGACCTGCTGGTCGAATACGGCTCACCGTGGGGCCTGCGCGAGCAGTGAGGGGGGCCGGGGACCGGCCGCCGGAGCAGGCGCAGGATCATTGAGGGGCAACGACCCGTACGACGGAGGACCCCTTGAGCATCGCCGACGATCCCGACCGCGCACCGGCCCGCTCCCACCTGTACGCCATGGGCATGTCGGAGGAGGAGATGCGCCGCCCGGCGGTCGGCATCGCCACGACGTGGACCGGCACGATGCCGTGCAACCTCACCCACCGCGAGCTGGCCGCCCACGTGGCCGAGGGGGTGCGGGCGGCGGGTGGCACGCCGATGGAGTTCAACACCATCGCGGTCTCCGACAACCTCACCATGAACACGCCCGGCATGCGCACCTCGCTGGTCAGCCGGGAGGTCATCGCCGACTCGATCGAGCTCATGGGGCTGGCGCACGGGTTCGACGCGCTGGTGGCGATCGTCGGCTGCGACAAGACCGTACCGGCCGCGATCATGGCGCTGGCCCGGCTGGACGTGCCCTCGGTCGTCCTGTACAGCGGCAGCATGATGCCCGGCCGCTGGCGCGGGCGCGACGTGACCATCCAGGACATGTGGGAGGCGCTCGGCGAGCGCGCGGTCGGCCGCCTCGACCAGGCCGAGCTGGACGACCTGGCCAAGCACGCCTGTCCGGGGGCCGGCACCTGCGCCGCCCAGTACACCGCCAACACCATGGGCGGCGTCGCCGACTTCCTGGGCCTGGCCCCGTTCGGCGTCGGCGACGTCCCTGCGGTGGCCGCGGACAAGAACGCCGCCGCGCGCCGGGTCGGCGAGATCGCCATGGAGGCGCTGGCCCGCGACGCCCGCCCGTCGCGGGTGCTCACCGCGGACGCCCTGCACAACGCGATCGTCTCGGTCGCGGCGATGGGCGGCTCCACGAACGCCGTCCTGCACCTTCTGGCCATCGCCAGGGAGGCGAACCTGCCGCTGGAGATCGACGAGATCGGCGAGGTGTGCCGGCGGGTCCCGATCATCACCGGGCTGAAGCCGAGCGGCGGCGACTACACCGCGCTCGACCTGTGGCGGGCCGGCGGCACCTCGCTCGTGGCGCGCCGCCTGCTGGAGGCCGGGCTGCTGCGGGAGAACGTCACGCTGGTGGACGGCCGCACGCTCGCCGAGGTGGCGGCGGACGCCGAGGAGACGCCGGGCCAGCAGGTCGTCAGGACGGCCGCGGAGCCGTTCAAGCGGCGCGGCGCGCTGGCCATCCTGCGGGGCTCGCTCGCGCCCGACGGCTGCGTGCTCAAGCTGGGCGGCAAGGCCGACTTCCGGCACGAGGGGCCGGCCAGGGTGTACGACTCGGAGGCCGCGTGCACGGCCGCCATCGACGCCGGCCTGATCGTGCCGGGTGACGTCATCGTGGTCCGGTACGAGGGCCCGGCGGGCGGTCCCGGCATGCGCGAGATGCTGTCGATCACCGGCCCCCTCGTCGGCCGCGGCCTGGGCGACACGGTGGCGCTGGTCACCGACGGCCGGTTCAGCGGGGTCTCGCACGGGCTGGTGATCGGGCACGTGGCGCCGGAGGCGTACCACGGAGGGCCGATCGCGCTGGTGCGCGACGGGGACACGGTGATCGTCGACAGCGCCGCGGGCACGCTGGACCTGGTGGTGCCCGAGGCGGAGCTGGCCGAGCGCCGGGCCGCGTGGCGACGGCCCGAGCGGGCGGTCGAGCGCGGGGTGCTGAGCAAATACGTGATCACGGTCGGCTCCGCCTCGGACGGCGCGGTCACCATCTGAGCGGATCAGGCGCCGGATGCCGGGGATCAAGTGGGCGTCATGGGCGGCTATGCTGCGCAGTGACGTTTGCCGATGCCCCCCACGTGGGCGTTTCAGAAGGAGACTCGCGCGATGTACAAGGAGTTCGCAGTCGAGGCCGTGATGTGGCTCGTCCCGGTCGTGGTGCTGATCGGGCTGGCGCTCCTCGTCACCGCGTGATCGGGATCGCGCTTCTCATCACCGCGTGATCGGGATCGCGCTTCTCATCACCGCGTGAGTGAGCCGGGGGCCGCACCGATCATCGGCCGGCCCCTGGTGATCCGTACGACGCCCTTGGCCGGCTCAGGAGGCCCAGGCCAGCAGCGGGCTGCCCTGCCTGAGCCGTTTCAGCGCCTGTTTCTCCAGCTGCCGGATGCGTTCCCTGGTCAGCCCGAGATGCGCGGCGATCTCGGTGTAGCTCTGCGCCTCCTGGCCGGTCAGGCCATACCTGAGCTTGATGACGAAGGCTTCGCGCGGCGGCAGCGTCGTGACCACCTGGTGCAGCTCCGCGCTCATGGCGCGGCGCTCGGTCACCTCCTGGACCTGCAGCCCGTCATCGTCGGCGATCATGTCGCCGATCTTGCCCTCGCCGTACTCCCCGACCGGGATGTCCAGGCTGACCATGTCCTGACCGAGCTTGCGTAACGCGGAGACCTGCGCGGGCGACCGCTCGGCCGCGTCTCCCAGCTCGGCGTCCGTCGGCTCGCGGCCGAAGTCCGCGGCCAGTTGCCGCTCGATCCTGATCAGCCGCGACAGCTCCTCCGCCACATGGATGGGCAGCCGCACGGTACGGCTCTTGTCGTGGATGCCGCGCTCGATGGACTGGCGGATCCACCACATCCCGTACGTCGAGAACTTGTAGCCCCGCGTGTAGTCGAACTTCTCCACCGCCCTGATCAGCCCGAGGTTCCCCTCCTGGATGACGTCGAGCATGGGCAGCCCCCGGTAGGAGTAGCGCCTGGCGGCGGCGACCACCAGCCGGAGGTTCGACCTGATCAGCAGGTCCTTGGCACGTTGCCCGTCGCGGACGAGCAGGCCGAGCTCGGGTGTGGCATCACCGCGCTCGATCAGATGGCCCGCGTACAGGCCGGCCTCGATCCGCCGGGCGAGATTGACTTCGTCCGCGGCGGAGAGCAAGGGAGTTTTGCCGATCTGCTCCAGGTACGTGCCGAGCAGGTCGGGCTCTTCGGCCGACATGTTCGGGGACTACCCGGTAAACGGCGGCGAATTCCCGGCTTCGTTGAGTTCGGCGATGGCCAGCTCCGCCGTACTGCGGATATCGAAGAACTTGTCCAGCGCGGTGATCGCGAACAGATGCTTGCATCGGCCGTTGAGCCCCGACAGCAGCAGCCGCCCGCCGGAGGCGGTGACCGCCTTGTGGAGATAGACGAGCACGGAAAGTCCGGAGGAGTCACAGACGCTGACGGCCTGCATGTCGATGACGAGCAACGGTGGCTGGGTCAGGTCGAGGGCCTTGGTGACGCGGTCGCGGACCTCCGCGGCGGACCCGAAGTCGAAGTCCCCCGTCAGCCGCGCGATGACGCAGGGTCCCTGGAGCCCGAGGCTTATCGACAAGGCCTGCTCCGAAGTCACCCAGCTCCACCTACCTGCGTTGCTTTCCCGATCCAACCACTTTACGAGAAGTAGCGCTTCGGGTTGAACACCAGCATCTGCTCAATCTGGTCGTCGGTCACACCCGAGTCCAGCAGTGCGGCCAAGACGTCGTCGTGAATGTGATCGTAGCGCCAGTTCGGTGCGAGCGTGCTGCGAGCCTCGTCCCAGGTGCCGCCGAAATAGTCCATGAAGCATGCGGTGTCGTGGCTGAAGACCATGCGATCGGCGTATCCGCGCTGGCAGAGCGCCGCCACCGTGGCCACGCGCTGCGGCGTCGGGTTGTAGACGTCCAGACCGAATCGGTCCATCCCGAGTGTCGCGCCCGTGTCGGCCAGCCGCATCAGGTAGTCGAGGTCGTTGCTGTCGCCCGCGTGCCCGACGACCACCTTCGTCAGGTCCACGCCCTCCTTGGCGAACAGGTCCAGAGCGATCAGGCCGCTCTGGGTGAAGCTGTTCGTGTGCACGGTGATCGGCGCGCCCGTGCGCGTGTGCGCCTGCGCGACCGCCCTGGCGATGCGCTCGACGCCGGGTGTGAGGCCCTTCGCCTCGACCACGCACTTGAGGAACGCGGCCTTGACGCCGGTGTCGGCGATGCCCTCGGTCAGGTCGCGGACGAAGTCGTCGATCATCGGGTCGGGGCCGTCGAGGAACAGGCCGGGGCCGCGGTGCTCGTACTGGTGCGGGAGCTCCTCGAAGGAGTAGATGCCGGTGGCGACGATGATGTGCAGGTTGGGCAGCTGATCGGCGACCCGCTGGATGCGCGGCAGGTAGCGGCCCAGCCCCCACACCGTCGGGTCGACGATCGTCCGCACGCCCTTCGCGGCCACCGCGCCGAGCTTGGTGACCGCGTCCGCCACCCGGAACTCCTCGTCCCACCAAGCACCTTTGCCGTAGTTGTCCACGTGTTCGGTGGCCACGATGAACACGTGCTCGTGCATCAGCGTCTGCCCGAGCTCGTCAACGTCGATGGGTCCGCGAACGGTGCTGACGGTGGGCATGCGCGCCTCCATACCGGCTGGTCTGTGGCGCCACCGTAGGCGTCCGCACGATCGCCGTCAACCAGTGGTGCGCGTGGCGGCGAGCCGCCTGAACAACGGCTCGGGCCGCGGCAGCCGCTCACCGCTCACCGCCGCCGCCACGCGCGCCGCCGCCGTCGGCAGGAAGGGCTCCAGGTGTACGGCCAGCGCCCGGCAGGCGTGCACCAGCGTGCCCAGCGAGGCCTCCTGCCCCGCCCGGTCCTGCTGCCAGGGCCAGGTCTGCTCGACGTACCTGTTCGACTCCTCGACGATCTCCCACACGGCCGCCGCGGCCCGCCGGAAGTCGAAGTCCTCCAGCGCCTCGTGCACCTTGCCCGGCACCTCGGCGAACTCCTCCCCCGGAGCATCCGGGACGTGGCCGTCCAGGAAGCGATGGACCATGGTGACGACCCGGTTGACCAGGTTCCCCAGCCCGTTGGCCAGGTCCTCGTCCGCCCGCCGGGCCAGCCGCTCCTCGGTGAAGTCGGCGTCGCCCACGCGCGGCACGTCACGCAGCAGCCACCACCGCACCGCGTCCACCCCGTACGCGTCCACGAGCTCGGCGGGGTCGGCCGTGTTCCCGGCCGACTTGCTGATCTTGCGGCCGTCCACCGTGAGGTAGTCGTGCACGTAGATCTCCGTGGGCAGCGGCGCGCCGGCGGACAGCAGCATCGCCGGCCAGTACACCGCGTGGAACCGGATCACCCCCTTGCCCACCAGGTGCGCCTTGCGCCGCTCGGCGACCCACCAGCGGTCGTAGTCGTCGCCTTCGAGCGCGGTGACGTAGTTGGCCAGCGCGTCCCACCACACGTAGATCACCTGCCCCGGGTCGCCGGGCACCGGGATCCCCCATCCGCGGGCGCGGGCGGCGGAGCGCGAGATGCTGATGTCGGCCAGCCCGGCCTCGATGAACGCCAGCACCTCGTTCCGCCGCGCCGCGGGCTCGATCCTGAGCCGCCCGCCGCGGATGAGCTCCAGCAGCGCGTCCTGATATCGGGAGAGGCGGAAGAACCAGTTCTCCTCCGACACCCGTTGCAGGGGCGCCTGGTGCCCGTCGGGGCAGGGGCCCTCCGGGTAGAACTGCTCGCAGCCCACGCAGTAGAGCCCCTCGTAGTGCCGCCGGTACAGGTCATGCCCGGTGGCCCGCCAGATCCGCTCGACCCCGGCCCGGTGCGCGGGATGCGAGCTGGTCCTGATGAACGCGTCGAACGACAGGTCCAGCGGCTGCCGCAACCCCTCGAACGCCGCCGCGTTCCGGTCCACCAGCTCGCGCACCGGCACGCCTTCCGCCTCGGCGGCCAGCACGTTCTTCAGCGAGTTGTCGTCCGTGCCGGTCTGGAACCGTACGGGCTCGCCCCGCCGGCGGTGGTGCCTGGCCAGCACGTCGGCCTGGACGAGCTCCAGCGCGTGGCCGAGGTGCGGCCGGGCGTTGACGTAGGGGATGGTCGTCGTGATGTACATCGGGTGCCTCCAAGGGGCCCCGGACACGACGAGAGGCCCCGGTTCGCAGGGCCTCAGCAGGACGTCGCCGGTGAACCCCCTAGGGGGCCATCATCACCGCGTACGTCGTCATGCCGCCCATGCTACCCCGGGCGCCGCCGGGGCCGTCACGAGAAACCGGCCAGCTTGTACAGCACGAGCGAGCCCGCCACCGCCACGTTCAGGCTGGCCCCCGTGCCGATCATGGGGATCTCGACCACGGCGTCCAGCAGGTCGAGCGCCTCGCCCGGGATCCCGGTGGACTCGTGCCCCAGCACGATCACGGTCGGCTCCCTGGCCATGGGCAGGTCGGCCAGCCTGATCGCCTCCTCGGCCAGCTCGACGCCGAGCACCCGCTCCTGCCGCCCGGCCAGCCAGCTCATCGGCCGCACCCAGTGCACGCACGCGCCGTCGCGCAGGGTGTTGCCCCTGTCCAGTGCCTCGGGCACCCAGGGCAGCCGGGGCACGGCCAGGCACGCGCCGACCGCGTCGCACGTGCGCAGGAGGGTGCCGAGGTTGGCGCCGTGCATGGGCCAGAGGGGCGCCACGATGAGGTGGCCGAGGCATCGGGGCCGGCGGCGGCGCCGCTGGGAGCTGAGATCTTTCCTGGTACGGACCCGGATCCCGCTCATGCGCGCGGGAGGGTGCTCCTGACGTGGATGTGCATGCTGTTCATGCGAAGGGCGCTTTCAGCGGCACGCCCGGGCCATCGACGAGAGATCACGGCAAGTCTACCGGCTCGTCGTACTCAGCGTCGGGGACGATGGTGGCGCAGCGCCCAGAGCAGCAGGCCGATCGCGAAGACGGCCAGCCCGGCGAGCACCGAGCTCAGCGGCAGGGTGGCCGCCAGCACCAGGCACAATCCCAGCCCGGCGATCGGCACCGGCTTGGGCGGCGCGCCCTCGTCGCGGCCGAGCGTGAGCGCGCAGGCGTTGGCGATGGCGTAGTAGACGAGCACGCCGAACGAGGAGAACCCGATCGCCCCCCGCAGGTCGGCGACGAGCAGCAGCACGATCACCGCGCCGCCGACCGCCAGCTCGGCCCGGCGCGGCACCTGCCGCACCGGGTCCACGAGCGCCAGCGCGGCCGGCAGGTCACGCTCCCGCGCCATGGCGAGCATCGTGCGCGAGACGCCGAGCAGCAGCGCCAGCAGCGCGCCCAGCGCCGCCACCGCGGCGCCCGCGCCCACCACCGGCGCCAGCCACCCGGCCCCCGCCTCCCTGACGAGGTCGGCCAGCGGCGCCGGGGACCTGGCCAGCAGCACGGGGCCGAGCACGTGCAGCGCGGTGGCCGCGACCAGCGCGTAGACGACCAGCGTGACGCCCAGGGCGATGCCGACGGCCCGGGGGATCGTGCGGGCCGGGTCGCGGACCTCCTCCCCCAGCGTGGCGATCCTGGCGTATCCGGCGAACGCGAAGAACAGCAGGCCCGCTCCCTGCAGCACGCCCCATGCGTCGACGCCGTCCGCCGTGAACGGCGGGTAAAGGAACGGCTCGGAAGCGGGCCTGCCGAAGGACCACCCCAACGTGACCTCCGTGTCGCCGGTCAGCCCTGCGACCACCACCGCCAGCAGCACGGCCAGCACGAAGACCACGATCGCCCTGGCCACACCCGCCGAGCGCTGGACGCCGAAGAGGTTGAGCAGCGTGAGCGCGGCGACCGCGCCGATCGCCAGCGGCCTGGCCGCGCCGGGCGCGACATAGGCGCCGAAGGTGAGCGCCATCGCCGCGCACGAGGCGGTCTTGCCGACGGTGAAGCCCCAGCCGGCCAGGTAGCCCCACAGCGGGGTGAGCCGCCGCCTGCCGTAGACGTAGGTGCCGCCGGACTCGGGGTGGCGGGCGGCCAGCCGGGCCGAGGAGGTGGCATTGCAGTAGGCCACGACGGCGGCGAGGGCGAGCGCGAGCGGCAGCCACGCGCCCGCGGCCCCGGCGGCGGGCGCGAAGGCCGCGAACACGCCCGCGCCGATCATCGCGCTCAGCCCCACGACGACCGCGTCGGTGGTGCCGAGCCGCCGTGCCAGCTCTTCGGGCAACGCCCCCGCCTCCTCCCGCTCAGACCGGCACCCACTCTGCCGCATCCCACCGACACATCCAGCGCGGGGCCGGACGGACCGGTGGGGGCAGGTAGAGCGGTAGGACCAGGTGGAGCGGTGGGGCCAGGTGGACGGCGACGGTCACGCGGACGACTGCGGTCACGCGGACGACTGCGGTCAGGTGGTCGGCTGTGGGCCCGGCACCACCAGCACCGGCCGGTGCGCGTGGTGCAGCACCCGGTCCGACGTGCTGCCGAGCAGCAGCGACCGCACCCCGCCCAGCCCCCGCGTCCCCGTCACGATGAGCGTGGCGTCGAGCTCGTCCGCCACGTCCACGATCGTCGACCACACGGCCACCGAGTCCACGTCGCACCGGGGCACGGCGTCCAGCCCCGCCTCCCGCGCCAGGTCCGCCCCGCGCTGGGCCAGCTCGCTCATCGCCTGCCCGATCGCCTCGTCCTCCATCCCGGACTGGTCGATCGTCATCATCAGCCCGGCGGACGCCCTGGCCGAGGTCATCGCCAGCCGCTCCCACACGGTCAGCACCACGGCCGGCTGCCCCCTGAAGAGCCCACCGGCGAAGGCGATCGCGGCCTTGGCGTCATCAGAACCGTCGTACGCAATCAAGATCGTCATTCCAGCCACTCCCATTCGAACAGGCGCGCGTCACAAGGCGCCGGGCTCTCCTTCTTTCCCGATCAACCCGTTTCACGCCTGCGTCAGGGGTAGCCGCCCGATATGACCGTTACGCGATTTCAGGACCTCCCCCTTGCCGACCGCGACCGCGAGTGGGACGCCGCCGCGGCGGACAAGCGGGTACGCAAGTGGGCAGACGCCGAGGACAAACCCAACGCGAAATACCGAGAAGCCCACATCTGGTACGACGCCGACAACGCCGACGAGTTCGGCGCGTACAAGCTGCCGTTCGCCGACGTCGTGGGCGGAGAGCTGAAGGCGGTGCCACGGGCGGTGATCGCCGCCGCCGGGATCATGGACGGCGCCCGCGGCGGGATCGACATTCCCAAGGAGGACGTCGAGCCGGTCAAGCGGCACCTGGCGAAGTACTACGCCAAGACGGGCGAGACCCCGCCCTGGGAGCGCTGAGCGGCCAGCGGATTGAGCATCGACAACCCGGCCAGCGCCAGCACGCCCAGCTCCGTGACCACCACGACCCGCTGGGTCAGCCCGGCCGGGATGTCGTCGTTGCTCAGCGGGATGCCGAACATCCGCACCACGTACGGCACCACGACCATCAGCAGCGCGCCGAGCGCCAGCGCGCTGAGGATCCGCACCGCCTTGGCGTACCGGATCTTGGCCTGGGCCAGCAGCAGCCCGGCCACGGGCATCATCAGGAAAGCCGCGAAGGCGGCGTACCGGTGGATGCCCCCCGACAGGGAGAGCGGCACACCGGGCCGGTCAGTGGGAAAGGCGCCGATCAGGAACATGCTCGTCCCCCACGCCAGCAGCAGCACCACGATCCAGCGGCTCATCCCGGCCCGGCGCAGCGCCTCCGCGATCAACGCGGAGCCGGCCGCGAACAGCGTCAGCGACGCGGGCAGCAGCCAGCCGGTCGCCTGGAAGGCGTACTCGCTGATCACGCTGTGCATCGGGTCGAGGCCCGCCTCCGCGTGCAAGGTGAGCATGGCGCCGGTCCCGGTGCCGATAGCCGCAAATCCACTGACAAGCAAACCCTTCATGGCTTAAAGCTCGTGGAAAGCGGCGTTCCGGAGTATCGAGGATCGTCCCCAACAGGCCCTGAAGCATCCCCTAATACCTTGGTCGGGTGCTCCCCTGAGAACCGCGCCCGACCTGCGCGGATGTGACCCTGGGTAGGGCCTGCCCCCTCAGGGTGGGTACGGGAACCCGCCCTCGGATTTGACTTAGAGCGCACTCGAAGGGTGAGTCTGGATACATGACGATCCAGGAGGCTGCGCAGCGGTCGGGATTGAGCGCTCACACGCTGCGCTACTACGAGCGCATCGGGCTCATCCACTCGGTCGGCCGCGACGGCAGCGGGCACCGCGACTACGTGGAGGGCGACCTCCAGTGGCTGGAGTTCCTGACCAAGCTGCGCACGACCGGGATGCCGATCGCCGACATGTGCCGCTACGCGGAGCTGCGGCGGATGGGCCCGGACACCGCCGACGCCCGCCGGGTGATGCTGGAGCTGCACCGGGAGCGCGTCAGGTCCAGGATCGCCGAGCTCACCCAGGACCTGAAGGTGCTGGACTACAAGATCGACCGTTACAGGGGGCAGGCATGAACAAGCGCACACTCGGAACCGGCGGCCCGCAGGTCTCCGCGCTCGGCCTCGGCTGCATGGGCATGTCGGAGTTCTACGGCCAGGGCGACGAGAAGGAGTCGATCGCGGTCGTCCACCGCGCGCTCGACCTCGGCGTGAACTTCCTGGACACCGCCGACACCTATGGCAAGGGCGCCAACGAGGAGCTGGTCGGCCGCGCCATCAAGGACCGGCGCGACGAGGTGGTGCTGGCCACCAAGTTCGGCATCAAGCGGGAGGGCACCGGCAGGTCGGTCGAGAACAGCCCCGAGTACATCAGGGCGGCCTGCGACGCCTCGTTGCGGCGCCTCGGCCTCGACCACATCGACCTCTACTACATGCACCGCCGCAACCCGGACGTCCCGATCGAGGAGTCCGTCGGCGCCATGGCCGAGCTGGTCCGGCAGGGCAAGGTGCGCCACCTCGGCCTGTCGGAGGTGAGCGCGAAGACGCTGCGCGCGGCGGCCTCCGTCCATCCGATCGCCGCCCTGCAGAGCGAATACTCCCTCTTCACCAGGGGCATCGAGGCGGAGATCCTGCCCGCGGCCAGGGAGCTGGGCGTCGCGCTGGTGGCGTACTCGCCGATCAGCCGCGGCTTCCTGGCCGGCACGTTGCCGCCCGCCGACCAGCTGCCCGACGACGACTTCCGCAAGTGGATGCCGCGCAACACGGGCGAGAACGCCGAGCACAACGCGCGCCTGGCGGCCGAGGTGCACAAGATCGCCGAGGCGGCCGGCGCCACCGCGGCGCAGCTCTCGCTGGCCTGGGTGCTCGCGCAGGGCGACGACGTCGTGCCGATCCCCGGTACGAAGCGGCTGAAGTATCTGGAGGAGAACGTGGCCGCCGCCGAGATCACGCTGACCGCCGAGCAGCTCGACGCCCTGGTCGCGGCCGTGCCCGCGGACGCGGTGCGCGGCACGCGCTACCCCAGCATGTCGGAGATCGAGCGCTGAGATCGGCCGGCCTCAGGGGGCGTCGAAGTAGACGCGGATCGAGGTCGCGCCGGCCCGGGTGTGGACGCGTACGAGGTCGCCGAGCAGGTTGACGATCAGCAGCCCGCGCGAGCCCGCGGTGCGCGGGTCCACCGGGTTGCGGCCGACCAGCGGGTCGAGGATGTGACCCGCGTCGCTGACCTCGCACACCAGCCGCCCGTCCGCGGCCCACACCCGGAACGTGCCCGAGCCGCCCCCGTGGTCGAGGCTGTTGGCGCCCAGCTCGGCCACCGCCAGGCGGATGTCGTCGATCCTTTCGTCGCCGAAGCCCAGCTCGGCGGCCCGCCGGGCGGCCAGGAACCGCACCGCCGACAGGTTGGTGCGGTCGAAATACAGCGAGACGGGCTCGTGCGGCTCGTCCAGCGGCCGGTTGTGGCCGTCGATCACCAGCTCGGGCGCGTAGTCGGCGCTGGGCCACTCGGCGGTGGCGTCCCTGAGCACGGGATGGGTGCGGGCGGCCTCGGCGAGGACGTGCGGGTCCAGGGCCACGGCGTCGTACGGGCACAGGATCGTGACGTGCCGGCCCGCGAACGCCAGGTTGATCAGCGCCTCGTGCTGGGCGCAGGCCGGATATTCCGTCGCGGTGCGCCCCGGCCAGATCGGCTCGCCGATGATCCGCACGTGCCGGCCGCGATGCAGGTCGGCGAACTCGCGCAGCACGCCCGGGATGATCCGCCCTGGATTGCGCCCCGCCCGCGTCATGTCGAGCATGAGCACCGCGTCCGCGTCGGCGCCCAGCTCCGCCGCGATCAGGGCCAGATTCGCGGGCGGGACCGCGACCGCGACCGGCTCGCCGGCGGCCAGACCTTCGCGTAGGAAGGCGGTGGTGGCACCCACGTATTCCCGCTCTCCCTGGTAGAAGAGCGCCGGATGCACGAAAGGTTCTGCCAACATCAGTCCTCACGCTACCTAAGGATGATGAATCCATGGCAATCAGTTGGGTACCTATTACGGTGTGAAGAGAGTCCAGGTCATTCAGCGTCCCAGACCCAGGCCCACCCCCCCGCCCCTTGACCTTCGCACCCCTTCAGGCCGGTCCCTCCCGTTCTGAGCCCGGCCGACCTATGCTCGGGACATGTCGGAATTGCAGATGAGGGTCTCCGACGAGGACCGGGAGCGCACTGCGCAGCAGCTTCAGCACGCATTCACCGAAGGCCGTCTCACCCAGATCGAGCTGGAGGACCGGCTCGAGATCGCCCTGACCGCGAAGACCTATGGCGACTTGCTCGGCCTGATCACCGACCTGCCCGTCGAGCAGCCCGTCAACGACGTGGTCACCCTGGAGTCGAAGAACGGCCACCTCAAGCGGGCCGGCGACTGGGCGGTCCCGCGCCGTCTTCGGGTGAGCTCCAAATACGGCAGCGTCGAGCTGGACCTGTCGGAGGCCGTCGTCACCCATCCGGTCGTGGACATCGAGCTCGACCTCACCTACGGCTCCGCCAAGATCATCCTGCCGGAGGGCGGGGTGGCGAACGTGGACGCGTTCCAGAGCGACTGGGGGCAGACCTCGACCTCGGACGTGCCGGGCAGGCCACGTCCTGGCGCCGTCTACGTGGTGGTCAGCGGCCGCGCCAAGTACGGCGGGCTGAGTCTCCGCTATCCGCGTAAGCGCTGGTTCACCCACTGATGGAAGAGCGAGATGTGGTGCTCGCTGGGCACGAGCACCCCTCCGTCCCGGTACGCCCGTGACGACATGCCGGGCTGCGTCCGCTCGCAGGCGTCGAAGTCCTGCTCGTTGACCCGGTGGAACAGCTCGACCGACAACGACAGGTCGGCCCCTGAGGCGATCACGTCGGGGTGGTAGAGCCAGTCGCACTCGACGACCGTCCTGTCGGCGGCCATGGGGTACATCCTGTGCATGATCACGTGGTCGGGCACCAGGTTGACGAACACCTGCGGTTTGACGGTGATCGCGTAGTAGCGCCGGTCCTGGTCCTGTGACACGTCGGGTAACTTGCCGAACCCCCTGCTGCCGTCCACGGTGAACCCCTCGGCCCGGTCGGCGAACTCCGCGCCGTGGCCCACGTAGTACTGGGCCGCGTAGCCGCCGGCGAACTCCGGCAGGACCGCGGTCAGCTCGGGGTGGATGGTGGCGCAGTGGTAGCACTCCATGAAGTTCTCGACGATGAGCTTCCAGTTGGCCCGGACGTCGTAGACGATCCTGCGGCCGAGCGCGAGCTTGTCCACGTGGTAGCGCTCGATGGCGGCGGGGTCGCCGAGCCGTTCCGTGGCCGCGGACGTCACCGTCTCCTCGAACGACGGCGGCTCCGCGGCCAGGCACACCCACGCGTACCCGAGCCATTCACGCAGGTGGACGGGGACCAGGCCGTACTCGACGCGGTCGATGTCCGGCATCTTGGCCAGGTTGGGAGCCGCGGCGAGCCGGCCGTCGAGGTCGTAGGACCAGGCGTGATAGGCGCACCTGATCGTCCGTTTGACCTCGCCCTGGGCCTCCACGCAGAGTTGGGCGCCGCGGTGCCTGCAGACGTTGAGGAAGGCGCGCAGCCGGTCGTCGCGGCCGCGGACGACGAGCACGCTCTCCCTGCCGGCCTGCACCGTCTTGAACGCGCCCGGCTTCGGCAGATCCTCGGCCCTGACCGCGCAGAACCAGAGGGTTTCGAAGATCTTGGCCTGCTCCTCCGCGAACACCTCAGGGTCGGTGTAGGAGCGGCCGGGAAGCGTGGAGATCAAGCTCGACGATGTGGTCAACCGACACCCCTTGTTGCGTATTACGCACCGAGTTGCCCTATATGCGACATCGTCAGGCGGTCCTCAGGACACTGTCAAGAGGTAGTTGCTGGCCCTGCGCAGAAACGCCGTGTACCAGGCGGTCACGAGCCTGTCGGGGACCAGCCCGGCGAGCGGGCGCTGCATGTCGGTCATCTCCGTCGCCGCGAGCCTGGCGGGCCTGCGCGCCACCTTCGACCTGGCCCGCTCGTACGCGCGCAGGTCCCCGATCGACCGCGTCAGCAGCCAGGCGTCCTCCAGCGCCTGGTTGGCGCCCTGGGCCATGGTGGGCGGCATGGTGTGCGCGGAGTCGCCGGCCAGCGTGGTCGGGCCCTTGCCCCAGACGGCGGGGATCGCCTGCCGGTGGTGCGGGAAGAAGTCGATGTCCGTGATCGTGTCCAGGATGCCGGGCACCGGCTCCACCCAGCCGCCGAAGCGCTCGCGCAACCCCTCGACCACGCGCGGGTCGCCGGCCCAGAGCGGCTGGCCCGGCGCCGACCTGACGTCGAACCACCACAGCAGCCGCCCCCGGCCCGCCGGGATCAGCCCGCACAGCCCCCGCCCGCCGGCGATCATCACCGCCCTGTTCGCCTCCGTCAGCGCGGTGGGCATGGTGGTGAACCCCTGCCAGGTGACCCAGCTGCTCAGCGTCGCGCGGTCGGGGCCCCACAGCGCCTCCCGCACCACGGAACGACGGCCGTCGGCGCCCACCAGCACGTCGCCGCGCACCGTGCGGCCGTCGGCCAGCCGCGCCTCGGCCCGCTCGGGGGCCACGTGCTCCACCCGCGCGCCGAAGGTCACCGGCACGCCTTCGGCCAGCAGCTCGACCAGCTCACTGCGGGCCAGGTGCACGACCGGGTGACCGTAGCGGCGCTCGGCCACGGTCAGGTCCATGGTGAGCAGCCGCCGCCCGTCGCCGGCCCACGACTCCAGGGTCTCCAGCCGCCGCCCGATCCCGGTGTAGTCCGCCTTGAGCTCTTCGAGGATGCCCGTACTGCCTGGCCAGAGCGAGACGGAGCCGCCCGCCGTACGCAGCTCGGGCGCCTCCTCGTACACCTCCGCGTCGTGACCCGCGAGCAGCAGGCCGCGCGCCAGGGCGAGCCCCGCGACGCCGGCACCGACGATGATTACCCTCATAACGACCCCTATTTAAGAGACTCGCGATATCAGATACTAGGAGTATCATAATGTCTGCGCGCGGCCGCAAGCCAGATCCCACGGTCGACCACCGCATCCGGCAGGCCGCGACCGAGCTGGTGCTCTCCCACGGGCTCGACTTCACCATGGACGACGTCGCCGCGGCGGCGGGCGTGGGCAGGGCGAGCGTGTTCCGCCGTTATGCCACCAAGCGCGACATGCTTCTCGAAACCATCGCCGGCTTCATGAACACGCACGTCGCCATCCCCGACACCGGCTCGCTCGAAGGCGACCTGCGCGTCGTCGTCGCCGACACGCTCGCCCTCTGGCGGCTTCCCGGCGTGGCCCGCATGGCCAAGCAGGTGTACGGCGAGGCCGGCCGGGACCCCGCGGTCGCCGAGATCCTCAGGACCGGCATGCGGACCAGGATGGAGCAGTCATGGGTGGTCTACGAACGCGCGATCGAACGCGGCGAGCTGGCGCCGAACGCGGATCTGTGGCTGCTCACCGACATGTTCACGGGGCTGACCGCGTACCGGGGGCTCCTGGATCTTCCGATGCCCGATCCGGAGGGAATTGTCCAGGTACTTCTGCATGGCTTTACACCGGCTTGATACCAATGGTGTTACTGGGGTGCAAGCAACGGTCAAGTCCTGGTCCATACTGTTCCCTTCGTTCGCTAAACCTACGAAGTACCAACGAAGGGCACGGAAAATGACACCCCCTCGTCGTCGCCTGGCCGTCGCGGCCGCGACGCTTACTCTTGCCGTCCTCACCACCGCCTGCGGTGCCCTGGGCCAGGCCGTTGACTGCAACAGTGCCGCCAACGAGGCGACCAAGATCATGACTGACTGGAGCTCGGAGGTCACCAAGAACGCCGCGGACACCAAGGCCATCGGGACGGCCTCCAAGACCGCCGCGGACAAGACCAAGGAGCTCGCGGGCAAGTACGACGGCGAGGTCGCCGCCGCCCTGAACGACCTGGCCTCCGGATTCGAGACCATGGAGAAGGGCGACCTGGCCGGGGTGTCCGAGTTCACCGGCAAGATGAACGGCTTCAGCACCAAGATCACCTCCGCCTGCACCTGATGAGGCTCGCGGTCGTCGCTCCTCCTGTGGGGGGCAGGCAGGCGCGGCGGCCGCGTCACGTTCGGGCGGAATCGTTCTAGTCTTGCTGCCCGTGACCGGTGACACTCTCGCGGCGCGACCGGGGGCGAGCGCCGCCGCCTCCCCTTCCTTCTGGAGGCTTGCTCTTCTCGGCCACCGCGCGCGAGTGGGCGCGATCGCGCTGCTCGCCGCGGTGGCCTACGGGGTGCTCGGCCTGGTCAAGCTGGCCACCTTCCGCGCCACCACGTTCGATCTGGTGATCGTGGACCAGGCGGTGCGCAACTACGCGGCCCTGCGGCCGCCGTACATCCCCGTGCTGGGCATGTTCCACGGGCGCGGCATGGACTACGTCCAGCTCGCCGACCACTTCTCGCCCATCTACGCGCTGCTCGCGCCGTTCTACTGGTTGCACGACGGCCCCGAGACGCTGATCGTCGCGCAGGCGCTGCTGCTCGCCGCCGCGATCCCCTTCATCTGGCTGTTCACCAGGCGTGTGCTGGGCGTCGCGCCCGCCTACCTGGTCTGCGTGGCGTACGCGCTGGCCTGGCCCGTCGCGCAGGCCGCCGCGTTCGACGCGCACGAGGTCATGTTCGTCCCGCTGCTCACCGCGATCATGATCGAGCGCTATCACGCGGGGCGGGTCTTCCCCGCGGCCCTCGCGATGCTCGCGCTCCTCCTGGTCAAGGAGGACATGGGGCTCATGGTGATCGGCGCGGGGCTGTGCCTGTTCGTCCTGGGCGACCGGCTGCGCGGCGTGCTCAGCGTGGCCTTCGGCCTCGGCGGCGTGCTGCTCGTGCGAGGGCTGCTGATCACGTTCTTCGGCGGCGACTCCAAGGACTTCTGGGCCTACCACCATCTCGGGCCCGACATCCCGGGCGCGGTCATGGCGCTGGTGCGCGATCCGATCGCCGCCGTGCTGCTGCCGTTCAGCGAGGAGGCCAAGGTCGACACGCTGTTCCTGATGGCGTGGCCGACGTTGCTGCTGTGCCTGCTCTCGCCGCTGTCGCTGGTGGCGCTGCCGCACGTGCTCGAACGCATGCTGTCCGACCGCGCCCAGTGGTGGCAGGCCGACTTCCAGTACAGCGCGTTCACCGTGGTGATCCTGCTGTGCGCCGGCGTGGACGGGCTGGCCAGGCTGCTGCGCCTGCTCAAGCGCCCGGAGGACGCCGGGCTCAAGCTGGCCTGGTCGGCGGCGGCCTGCGTGGTCGCGCTCACGCTGGTGCCCAGGTTCGCGCTGGACCAGCTCTACCATCCCGCCTTCTACGAGGAGCCCAAGGCGGTCGCGGCGGCGGAGGCGGTGCGCAGGGTCCCGGCGGGGGTGACCGTCGAGGCCGCCAACTCGGTCGGGCCCGCGCTCACCGCCAAGGCCACGGTCCTGCTGTGGACCGCGGAGTCGAAGGGCGCGCCGTGGGTGGTGGCCGACACGGCGCGGTGGGAGTTCCCGTTCGGCTCGCCGGAGGATCAGCTGGCCGAGGTGAACAAGCTTCAGGGGCAGGGGTACGTGAAGGTGTTCGAGCACGACGGATATGTCGTACTGCGCAAGACCTGAGCGCCGTAAGGGGCAGGGGGACGTCAGGCCCGCCTTTCGGTCATTTGCCCGCAGACCGCCTTTCGGTCATTTGCCCGCCGACCGCTGGGCCCTGGCCTGCTCGTAGGCCCGGTCGAAGCCGTCGAGCACCGTCGGCCACGAGCCCGCGGCGGGCGGCGTCGCCCGGTTGTGCGCGGCGATCGACTCGCGCAGCCCCGCGTCCGCGCACAGCCGGGCCACCGCGCGGGCCAGGTCGCCGAGCGTACGGCCGAGCAGCCCCTCGGTGCCGTGCGCGACGAAGTCGGCGACCCCGCTCTGCGCCCTGGCCACCACGGGCAGCCCGGCGGCCCGCGCCTCCAGGGCCGCGATGCCGAACGACTCCCGCGGCGCGGGCGCCACGAAGACGTCGGCCGACTCCAAGACCTTGGCGATCTGCTCCCTGGAGTAGCGGCCGGGCAGCGAGACCCAGCCGGCCATGCCGTGCTTGTCGAGGAATCGCTCCATCTGCCCGCGAGCGGGACCGTCGCCGACGATCGTGGCGCGGATGGGGATCCGGGCGGGCACGTGCGCGCGGGCCGCCTGGAGCAGCTTCAGCAGCCGTACGGGCTGTTTGCGCGGAGCCAGCCGCCCCACGGAGACGACGTGCACCTCCTCGTGCCGCGCGGGCGGGCCGGGCGGCGGCGCCCAGCCCGACAGGTCCAGGCCGTTGGAGACCACGCGCACGGGCACCTCCGGCCCGGCCACGGCACGGATGGGGGCCGCGGCGGCGTTGCTGACCGTGGTGGCCACCAGCTTCCAGTCCTGCCACCCGTACGCCAGCCGCAGCAGCCGATAGAGCCCCCGCGTGACCGGGTCCCACATGCTGTGCACGGTCACCACGCAGGGAAAGCCCGCCCGCGCCGCCGCGCGCACGCCCATCCAGGCGAACGGCGAGACCGCCCCCGTGTGGACGTGCACCACGTCAGGGCGCATGGAGGTGATCCGGCGCGTGAGGTGTCCCACTCCGAACGGGTGCACGGGCAGGTCGAACGGCATCCTGGCGACGATCCTGTGCACGCCTGGCAGCGGCTCGCCCCTGGTCGCTGTGGCCACCGACACCTCGTGGCCGGCCTCCCGCTGCGTCCGCACGAGGTCGGCCACCTGGACCTCGATCCCCCCGAGTCGCGGCAGGTAACAGTCACTCACGTGAAAGATCCGCACCCCTCCCAGACTAATCTGGGCGTGTGCCTCCACGTACCGCTGTGTTCTTCCACGCCCATCCCGACGACGAGGCCCTGCTGACGGCGGGCACCATGGCGATGCTCGCGGCCGAGGGGCACCGTGTGGTGCTCGTGGTGGCCACCGCGGGCGAGCGGGGCCTGGCCGAGATGGCTCCAGGTGACGCGCTCGGCGAGACCAGGCTCAAGGAGCTCTACGAGTCGGCCGCGCTGCTCGGCTGCGCCCGCGTGGAGTGCCTCGGCTACGGCGACTCCGGGCTGAGCCCCAAGGGCGGCGTCGCCGACGAGCGGCCCGACAACGCCTTCATCGACGCCGACACCGAGGCGGCGGCCAAGGCGCTGGCCGCGATCCTCCAGGAGGAGCAGGCCGACCTCCTGGCGATCTACGACCCGGCCGGCGGCTACGGTCATCCCGATCACGTCCAGGTGCACCGGGTGGGCAAGCGGGCGGCGAAGATCGCCGGCACGGAGATCGTCCTGGAGGCGACGGTCAACCGCGATCCTCTGGTCAGGTTGCTGAAGCTGGCGGGCAGGTTCTATCGGTTTCCGCCGGAGTTCGACGTACGGACGTTCGAGAGCGCGTACTCGTCGAGCGAGACGATCACCCACTGGGTCAATGTCCGGAAATATACGAAACAGAAGCGGGCCTCCATGGCCGCGCACGCCTCCCAGGCCAGCGGCGGCGACAGCGACCGCACGCTCGCCGTCATGCTGAAGGTCCCCCGCCCTCTCTACCGCTTCGTCTTCGGCACCGAGTGGTACGTCCGCCGCGACCTCCCGCCGGGCACCCGGCTCACGCATCCCTTCGACCGGTGGCCGAAGTAGGACCTAGGGTTGACGCGGCTCCCTCGCCCACCCGTCAGACTGGACCCCGATGAAGAACAAGTGGCTCCAGATCACCTTGTCCGTGCTGTCGCTCGGGCTCGCCGTGCTGCTCGTGATCTACCTGCCGCAGATCGTCCGCACCCTCACCGACAAGGACGTCTCCTGGGCCCAGATCGGCGCGGTGTTCGGCGCGCTGGGCGCGGGCGAGATCGCGCTGATGACCGCCGTGTGGCTGCTGAGCCTGCTGGCCTACACGTTCGTGCTGACCGGATCCATGCCCGGCCTGACCCATCTGCAGGCCCTGACGCTCAACGCGGCGGGCAGCGCGGTCAGCAACCTGCTGCCCTTCGGCGGCGCGGTCGGGGTGGCGCTGTCGTTCGCGCTGACCAAGGGCTGGGGCTTCGCCAACCGCCCGATCGTGGTCATGACGCTGGTCAGCGGCATCTGGAACACACTGTTCAGATTCATCCTCCCGGCGATCGGGATCATCGGCCTGCTGATGGCGGGCGAGGCGCCCAACGCGACGATCGCCGCCGCGGGCTGGACGGGCGCGATCTCGATCCTGGCGCTCTGCGTGATCGTGGCCGCCGCCCTCTATTGGGACCGCGTCGCCGACGTGCTCGGCCGGGCGCTCGGCGGCCTCACCCGGCTGCTGCGGATCAAGGCCGACGTCTCCGGGGCCTTCCACAAGCTGCGCGCCGACACCGCCGAGGTGGTCAGGAAGCGGTGGCCGCGGCTGTCTCTCGGCATGGTGTTCTTCCTCGGCTTCCAGTGGGCGATCATGGCCGTCTGCATGCAGGCCACCGGCGCGTGGCCGGGGCTCGCCCAGTCGATCGCCGTCTTCGCCCTGTCCCGCGTGCTCACCAGCGCCCTGATCACGCCCAGCGGCGCGGGGATCATGGAGAGCGGCGTGGTGCTCCTGCTCACCTCCGCGTTCGGCGTTCCGCTCGCTCCGGCGACCGCGACCGCACTGCTTTTCGGCTTCTGGACTTACACTATCGAGATCCCGTTCGGCGGCCTGGCTCTGGGCGCATGGGCGCTGCTGCGCAGACGCAACAGCCGGAGCGCCGAAGCAAAGTCCCCGTCCGCGATCTCGAAGGCCCCCTAGTGACAATCCCAAACCCATCGCGAGCTAATCAACCACGGGCCTTGTGCGTGATTCACGGGCCCGCATAGCGTGGCGGCTGACATGGTGGCGTTCCGAGTTCTGGGGCCAGTCGAGGCGTACGAACACGACGACGAACTCGACCTCGGCGGGTTGCGGCAGCGGGCCGTCCTCGCCCGGCTTCTCGTGGCCAGAGGGCAGGTCGTGCCCGTTGACACGCTCCTTTACGACTTGTGGGACGACGACGCGGCCAAGGGCGCGCAGTCGGGCCTGCAGGTCTACATCTCGCGCCTGCGCCGGGTGCTGGAGCCGGGCCGCCCGCGCGGCGGCCCCAACCGGCTGCTGGTGACGGTCGCCTCCGGCTACGCGCTGCGCGTGGCCAGCGACCAGGTCGACGCGCTCCGGTTCGAGCAGCTCGTCCGCGCGGCCGGCGAGCACCTCGAAGAAGGCGATCCGCAGTCCGCCCGCGGCCGCCTGGAAAAGGCGCTGGGCCTGTGGCGCGGCACCCCCTATTCCGACTTCGCCGACCAGCAGTGGGCCGAGGCCGAGGTCAACCGGCTGACCGAGCTGCGCCTGGTGGCGCGCGAGCGGCACGCCGACACGGGCCTGCGGCTCGGCCTGCACGCCGAGACCGTGCCCGACCTGGAGGCGCTCACCACCGAGCACACGCTGCGCGAGGAGGGCTGGCGCCTGCTGGCGCTCGGCCTCTACCGCTGCGGGCGGCAGGGCGACGCGCTGGCCGCGCTGCGCAGGGCGCGAAACATCCTGGCCGACGAGCTCGGCATCGACCCCGGGCCCGCGCTGCGCAAGCTGGAGTCCGACATCCTGTCCCAGGCGCCCGAGCTCGAGCTGGCCGTCACGCCCCGGCCGCCGAGGTCCGCGCCGGTCACCGACACCTGGCCGCCCAGGCCGGCCGTGCCCGTCGAGCCGCCGCCGCTGGAGCCCGAGCCGTTCGTCGGCCGCGACGCCGAGCTGTCCAGGCTGACCACCGCGGCCTCGCGCACGGGCCGGCTCCAGGTCGCGATCGTGACCGGGGTCGCGGGCGCGGGCAAGACCACGCTGCTGCGTCAGCTCGGAGGCCGGCTGGGCGGCGACGGCTGGATCACCGCGTCCGGCGCCTGCCCCGACTCCAGTGCCACCCCGCCCGGCTGGGCGTGGGTGGAGATCCTGCGCACGCTCATCAGCATGGGCGGCGCCGGCGAATACTCACAGCTGCTCGCGCCGATGCTCGACGACGCCGCCCCCGATCCCGACGAGGACGAGGTGTCCGGCGGCTTCCGGCTGCACCGCGCGGTCGGCGGCTATCTCGCCGGGGTCGCGCGCAGGGCGCCGGTGCTGCTCACCCTCGAAGACCTCCACTGGGCCGACGACCAGACGCTCGCCCTGCTGCGCGCGCTGCCGAGCCTGCTGGCGACCAGCAGGGTGCTGCTGGTGGTGACGTGCAGGGAGAGCGAGCTCGACGACCGCCAGGCCGACGTGCTGGCCGCCCTGGCCAGGCTCGGGCCCGTCCGGGTGGGGCTGTCGGGGCTCGATCCGAAGGCCGTGGCCGAGCTGGTCAGGGCGACCTGCGTACGCGAGATCGACGAGGACGCGGTCGAGTCGATCGTCGAGCGCACGGGCGGCAACCCGTTCTTCGTCCGCGAGACCGTGCGCCTGCTCGACGCCGAGGGCGCGGCCGACCGGGCCAGCGCCACCGAGGTGCTCTCGCGGGTGCCCTCAGGGGTGCGCGACGTGCTGCGGCGGCGCATCTCGCGGCTGCCGTCCGGCGCCCAGCAGATCCTGCTGCAGGCCGCCGTGATCGGCCGCGACGTCGATCTCGACGTGCTGGTCGCCGTGGAGGTCGACGAGGACCAGGTGATCGAGGCCGTCGAGGCGGCGCTGCTGGCCGGGCTGGTGACCGAGCCGGGCCCGGGGATGCTGCGGTTCGACCACGACCTGGTGCGCGACACGATCTACTCCGACGCCTCCAGGCTGCGCCGCACCAGGCTGCACGCGCGCGTGGCGGCGGTCATCGAGGACCGCACGCCGTCCGACGTGGCGGCGCTGGCCCACCACTACTTCCTGGCCGACGCGGCGGAGAAGGCGGTCCACTACGCGGGCCTCGCGGCCGAGCAGGCCGAGCGGCGCTTCGCGCACCGCGAGGCGGCCACGCTGTATGAGCAGGCCATCGCCGCCTTCGATCGGGGCAGCTCGCGGCGGGAGGGCGACGAGCAGGGGCGGCCGGCGCAGGCGCCCGAGCGGGCGAAGGAGCGCCTGCGGCTCATGCTGCGCCAGATCAGGGCGCTGGCGCTGTGCGGCGACATGCACGCGGCCCGGCTGCTGCGCCGCCAGGCCATGGACGCGGCGCTGCCGCTGGGCGACCTGGAGATCACCGCGAAGGTGGCGGCGTCGCTGGCGGTGCCGCACAAGGGCATGGCGCGCGACTTCACCCGTACCGCGTGGGAGATCGTGGACGTCACCGAGCGGGCGCTGGTGGAGCTGCCGCCGGGCGAGCAGCGGCTGCGGGCGAGCCTGCTGACGACGCTGGCGCTGGAGCTGGAGGGCTCCTCCTCACCCGAGCGGGGCCGCCAGGCGTCGCTGGAGGCGCTGGAGCTGGCCAGGCAGAGCGGCGACCCGTCGCTCATCGCGGCGGCGCTGAGCGGGCGGCTGCGCCAGTCCTACGACATCCCCGCCGTCGACACCCGCGAGAGCATCGGCAGGGAGCTGCTGGAGGTCGCCCAGCGCTCAGGGCAGATGGCCACGCAGGCGCTGGCCCACCTGGTGCTGCTGGAGTGCGCGGCGGCCAGGGGCGAGTTCGCGGTCGCCGACGAGCACGCCACCGCCGCCGACCAGCTGGCCAAGCAGTACGACCTGTCGGCGCCCGCCGCGGTCGTCGTCTGGTACGCGGGCCAGCGGCTGATGATCGCCGGCGACTACACCGGCGCCGAGCGGGCCTACCGCGACGCGGCCAGGATGACCGCGCGGGCCGGCATGCTGGAGGGCCGCCAGGACCTGCCGCTGATCACCACGTTCTGCCTGCACCTGGTGGACGGCCGGGCGGCCGAGACGGTCGATCTGCTCGCCGAGCGCCACCTGCGGGGCTCGAAGTGGACGCTCGACGCCTACGCGCTGGCGCTGGCCTCCGCCGGGCACCTCAACGACGCCAAGGCCGTGGCCGCCACCCGGCCGCCGGTGCGCCCCGACTTCCTCTACGAGCTGGTGATGACCTGGCGGGCGCTGGCCGGGATGCTGCTCGACGACCGCGAGCGGATGGTCGACTGCTACGACAAGCTCAAGCCGTTCGCCGACCGGGTGGCCGGGGCGGGCACCGGCGTGGTGGCGCTGTGGCCGGTGGCGCTGACGCTCGGCGACCTCGCCATCCGGCTGGGCCAGCCCGACGCCGCGCGCGACCACTACAAGAAGGCTCTGGAGGTCGCCGAGCGGGTCGGCGTGCCGCGCTGGGTGGAGGCGGCGAAGCAGTCGGTCAGCAGCTCACCTGGAAACGGTCGCTCTTGACGACCTTGGCGTCGCCGACCCTCAGCTCGACGCGGTACCAGCCGGGGTTACCCGACACCCGGGGCCGCCACTCGACGGTCTCGCTGCCGCCGGCGAAGCCGTCGTAGTTCACGATGTAGGTGCGCCACGTCTTGGTGGCGGCGCTCCAGCGGGCCAGCCGCCAGCCGTAGCTGACGGTCTGCGCGGGGCTCTGGGCGGTGACCACGCTGCGGGCCACGTACGACTTGGCGCAGCCCGCCTCGCCGCCGGCCAGGATGCTCACGATGACCTCGCCGGCCTTGGCCGCGGCGGGGACGGTGGTGCTCGCCTGGGCGGGGGCGGTGATGGGCAGCTCGCGGGCCGACAGGGTGACCGTGCGCACCGGCTCGGGGGCCGAGCTGGCGTTACTGTAGGCGGAGAAGCCGACGTACGCGCTGGTGAAAGCAAGGGCGGCCACGAACATCTTGGCCGCGTTCGCGGTGCCACTGGCCAGAACGGCCGCGCTTCTCGTCGACATCTTCAACACCCCTTTTGCCTCAGTCATAGAGTGGGACCAGGTGGTTGAGTGCTGGTTGTCGGCGGGTTGCACCTTTTGCCCGGGGGCTTGCAAGCGCGTGTGGCAAAGACTTGCGCCGATGAATTAAGGTAAGGCTGACCTAAGGTCTTGGAGGGGTGGTGGGCCGGCAGATGCGGCATGCGACGTTCGCGGTCCCGGCCCCCACGGAGCCGTTCTGGTTCGGGCTGCCCTACTGGCTGGTGGGCGCCGTCCTGATCCTCGCCCTGTTCGGGGCGTTCCAGGTCTACTACTGGGTCGGGCGCAAGCTCGGCGAGCGCCTGTACGACTCCCGCATCGGCGTCAAGCTGGGCCGCGAGCGGATCGCCAAGATCGAGCATGTGGTGGAGCGGTGGGGGGCGCTGGCCGTCTACGGGTGCTTCTGGGTGCCCATGCTGCGGCACACGCTGCCGTGGGTGGCGGGGGCGCTGCGCGTGTCCTACCCCTGGTACGTCGTCGCCAGCGCGCTGGGCTGCCTGACCTGGGCGCCGATCTGGTGGTTCGGGCTGACGGCGCTCATCTGGGGCTGGCTGGAGCTGGCCGCGCAGTCGCCCGCCATGGCCGCCGTCGTGGCCGTGGCAGCCGTGGCCGCCGTCGCGTGGCTCGTGGTGCGGCGCAGGCGCAAGAAGCGCACGGCCGGCGACGAGGCCCTGGTCTCCTAGCCCGCGCCGCCGCCGCTCTGGTCGTCGATCGCGGCCTCGGGGGCGTTCCTGCGTACGGTCTCGATGCCGTTCACGCAGGCGACCTTGCTCGGGAACCCCTCGCCCACCGCGAGCGTCTGCCCGTTGTTCGCGACGAGCGTGAAACGGTACCCGCCGCGCCCATCCTCGCTGATGACGAACCTGCCAGCCAT
Organism: Nonomuraea rosea; assembly: GCF_039539705.1. Taxonomy (NCBI): domain Bacteria; kingdom Bacillati; phylum Actinomycetota; class Actinomycetes; order Streptosporangiales; family Streptosporangiaceae; genus Nonomuraea; species Nonomuraea rosea. The sequence goes on from NZ_BAABDQ010000006.1 coordinate 164,606, forward strand.
AACCACCGCCCCGGCCATATCGGATCTATGATTGATTTACCCCCATCTGATGGTGCCTTATGGCCGTGTTCGGCAAACGAACCCTTGATCTCCTGACAACATGTTTGCCATGCATATTGGGGGTTTCATTGGCTCTGCCGTCCTAGCGCTGGTTGTCGGGGTCTCCTCCCCCGCCACGGCCGCGCGGGCGGCGGACGCGCCGGCGGTGGGGGCCAAGTCGGCGTACCTGATCGATTCCACCGGAACGATCCACTTCAGCCAGCGTGAGACGCGTCGGCTTCCCGTGGCCAGCCTGGTCAAGGTCATGACCGCGTACGTCGTGCTCCGCGAGGCCAAGCTGAGCGACACCATCACGATCACCGCGGCCGACGTCAAGTACGCGGCCAGCAACGGCGCCACCACGGCGGCGCTGAAGAAGGGCGAGCGCCTGACGGTCAGGGACCTGCTGTACGGGCTCATGCTGCCGTCGGGGGCGGACGCGGCCAACGCGCTGGCCCGCCGCTACGGGCCGGGCAAGACGGCCTTCGTGGCGAAGATGAACCGCACCGCGCGCTCGCTCGGCCTGGCCGACACCCGCTACACCAATCCGGACGGCCTGCCCGCGCCGGGCAACGGCGGCTATTCGACGGCCGTCGATCAGGTGAAGCTGGCGCAGCGGGCACTGGCGAGCGGCACGTTCACCTCCGTGGTCAAGAGCAAGGTGCACAAGGTGGCCAAGTCGTCGGTGCACCGGGCGCACACCTGGACGAACTCCAACAAGCTGCTCACCCGCGCCGACGGGGTGCTCGGCGTGAAGACCGGCTACACCAGGGCGGCGGGCTACTGCCTGCTCTTCGCCGGGGAACGCGGCGGCAGGCGGGTCGTGGGGGTGCTGCTCGGCGATCAGAACGAGCGCCGCTTCAGCACCGCCGAGCAGCTTCTCGACTACGCCGAGGAACAGATCGCCCTCGGCTGACCCCGCCGCGGTCAGCCGAAGGCGAGGCGACCACCGCCAGCCGAAAGTGATGCGGCCCGCGGTCAGCCGAAGGTGATGCGGCCGCTGCCCGGCAGGGTGCTCATGCCGCGGGTGGCGCAGCCGAGGAGTGCCGTCGCGGGGCTGATGCCGCCGCGGACGCGCTCGTTCGTGAGCGGGCCCGCGGTGACGTGGCCGGTGAGCAGGGCGTCGGCCGGGCGCTGGGTGGCCAGGCGGTCGGCCCTGATGCGCAGCTTGGAGGTGCCGAGCGGGCGGCCGTCCGCGCCGAACCAGGTGATGACGGCGCTGCCGCGCACCTGACGCGCGCTGGCGCACGAGACCTGCGCGGTGGCCTTGACGCTCACCCAGCCCGAGCGCAGCGGCGTGGCCGAGCCGTCGGGGGAAGCGCAGCCGGTGAGCTGGAGGTTGCCGCGGACCGTGACGTTGCGCGGCATGAGGGCGACCTCGGGCGCGAACGTCAGCGGACGTCCTGACGGGGTCGCGACCGCGCAGGTCAGGGCGGCCGGCAGCGGGGCTGCATGGACCGGCGGCCCCGCCGCGACCACCGCTGCGACGATCCAGGCCATGTACATGCGACGCCCCTTGCTCCCCTTGCTCAACGTAATCGACGCGTCACATTGTGCAGCATCAGGCCGGTCGGCACGCCGGGTCGAGGCGGTCGGCGGTCCACCTGAGCGAGTACGCGAGGCGCACCCGGACGGCGCCCCTCTCCCGGTGCGGCCGGCGCGGCGCGCCTGGCAGCGCTTCGGCAGGCGACTCCCGGTAACCCATCGCGGTCTGGTGCGCGAGGACTTGCATGGCATCCATTGACTCCTCCTTAATCAATTAAGAGCTTAATCAATTAAGACGGTACGGGCAAGGCGTTCGATACGGTTGGACGATGGCCAAGGTCACGCTGCAGACGATCGCCGACAGGCTCGGCGTGTCACGGGCCACCGTGTCGTACGCCTTCTCCCGGCCCGACCAGCTCAGCGACGGGATGCGGCGGCGGATCCTGGAGGTGGCCGACGAACTCGGCTACGCGGGGCCCAATCCGACCGCGCGTTCGCTGCGCCTCGGGCGGGCGGGCGCGCTGGGGCTGCTGTTCAGCGAGACGCTGGCGTACGCGTTCGCCGACCCGTACGCGATCGGCTTCTTCCAGGGGCTGGCCACGGCGGCCGAGGAGGCGGGCGTGGGCCTGCTCATCCTGCCGCTGCCGCACGGCGACCGGCGCAGCGAGACGGTCAGGGACGCGGTGGTGGACGCGTTCTGCGTGGTGTCGCTGCCCGACGGGCACCCGGCGCTGGCGGAGGTGCTGGCCAGGAAGCTGCCCATCGTGGTGGTGGACGAGCCGTACGTGCCGGGGCATCCGTTCGTGGGCACCGACGAGCCGGCCGCGGGGGCCGCGGCCGCGCGCCACGTGCTGGAGCTCGGTCACCGGCGGGTCGGCGTGGCCATGGTGGGGCTCAACGATGACGGCTACTCCGGCTGGGCCGACGGGGAGCGGCAGGCGGGCGCCACGTTCGAGGCCATGCGGGCACGGCGCGGCGGCTACCAGCGGGCCTGCGAGGAGGCGGGCCTCGACTGGGGCGGAGTGCCGTTCTACGAGCTGGCGCGCAACTCCCGCGAGGCCGGCCGGAAGGCGGGGCACGCGCTGCTCGGGCGCGAGCCGCGGCCCACCGCGATCCTCACCAACACCGACGTGCTCGCGCTGGGCATCCTCGACGCCGCCGCCGACCTGGGCTTGGACGTGCCCGCGGACCTGTCGGTGGTGGGGTTCTCCGACAGCGCGGCCGAGGAGGCAGGGCTCACCACGATCAGGCAGGCCAAGCGGGAGATCGGCGAGACCGTGGGCCGCCTCCTGCTGTCAGGGGGCGCGGCGGAGCCGGAGCGGCTGCTGTTCCCGCACGAGCTGATCGTCCGTAACTCCACCGCTCCACCGGCCTGACCGGCGATTCCACTACCATCACCACCTCTGGCCCAATTTCCGGCGAGAACCGCGTTCGTCGCGCGCTTCCGTGGATAGTGTGAGGCTCATCCCCCTCGCAAAGGACAACCTCATGACGGAATTCATCGAGGTCCGCACGACGATCGAGGGCCATGAGAAGGCGGCCGAGCTGGCTCACGGCATCCTCAGAGCGGGCCTGGCGACCTCGATCGACCTGTCCGAAGTGGCGCAGCCGGCCGCACGTCACGACATGACCACCTGGCAGCTCACGCTCATCACGACCGAACGTCAGGCCCCGATCCTCGAACAACACATCAGGGACATCGGCGAGAGCATCCCGATCAGCCGGCAGCCGGTCAACCACGACATCGACCACTATCCCGACTGGCTCATCAACGACCAGCCCTGAGCCCCGCCCGCCCATTCAGCCGGCTGATCGCATCAGCCCATGACAGGCGATCGCGGCGGCGGCCACCACGTTCAGGGAGTCGACGCCCGCGGCCATCGCGGCCGCGCTCATCGGGATGCACACCACCCGATCGGCCTCCTCCAGCCAGTGGGACGAGAGCCCGTCGCCCTCCGAACCGAGCAGCAGCGCCACCCGGTCGCTCATCTCGACGGCGTCCAAGGGCGTGGCCTCCTGATCAGGGGTCAGCGCCAGGGTCTGGAAGCCTGCCTTCCGCAAGCGCGTCAGACCCTCGAACCAGTCGTCCATGCGCGCGTACGAGATCGAGAACACCGCGCCCATCGACACCTTCACCGCCCGCCGGTACAGCGGGTCCGCGCATCGTGGCGACAGGACGATCCCGTCCACCCCCAGCGCGGCGGCCGATCGGAAGATCGCGCCGACGTTGGCGTGATCGACCAGGTCCTCCAGGACCAGCAGCCGTCCCGCTCCCTTGGTGAGCAGGGTTTCGACCGGGGGCAGCGGCAGGCGTTCCATCGAGGCCAGGGCGCCGCGGTGGACCGGGAAGCCCGCGATGCCGGTCATGACCTCGTCGCTCACGACGTAGACCGTCGCGTCCCCGAGCACGTCCGACAGCGAGGTCAGCCAGCGGTGCGTGGTCAGGATCGAGCGGATCGGGTAGCCGGCGCCGATCGCCCGCCTGATCACCTTCTCGCCCTCCGCGAGGAACAGCCCGCGCTCGGCCTCCAGGCTCTTGCGCAGCTCCACGTCCCGCAGCCGGGTGTAGTCGGAAAGGCGCGGGTCGCCGGCGCCGGTTACGTACTCAAGCACCTTCCGATACTGCCATGCGCCGCCTGACCTGCCAGACCGCCGCGTAACAGGCGAGCACCAGGCACAGGCCGATCACCGTGCCCGCGCCCGTCTTGGTGATCACGCTCGGTATGCCCAGCGCCGGGCTGGGCTCGTCCACGAGCGGCCACAGGAACGCGCCCGCCACGACGCCCGCCGAGCCGGCCGCCATGACCGTCCAGCGCACGCGCGGCGAGATGCGCAACCGGTCGGGTACGGCCACCGCCGCCATCCTGGACAGCCCGCGCCAGCCCCACCAGACCACCACGGCCAGGCCGACCACGGACGAGACGTACTGAAGGAGCCGGAAGAGCCTGATCACCCCGAAGACGGAGACGGACAGCCAGCCGCCCCACTCGATCGGGCCCGTGGAGTGGGTGAAGGAGTCCCACAGGACGTGCGTGGCGGAGCCGAGCACGCCGCCGGCCACCATCGGCCCGAATCTGAGCCGTTCGGGGGCCAGGAGCGCGGCCCGGCCGGCCAGCGACGGCGGCAGCAAGGAGATCAGCGGGTCTCTGAAGACGCCGTGGAACAGCGGCAACAGCAGCAGCACGGCGGCCAGGTCGATGGTGACCACGCCGAGCCAGGAGTGCCAGTTGCCGTAGTCGGGCAGGAACGGCAGGAAGATCGGCAGGTCGGGGACCATCGTCCCCAGCGCGAGCGCCCACGGGTCGAGGAACCTGCGCACGCGCGGCGACGAGAGCAGCGGCAGCACGGCGGCCATATGACTAGGTGTGAACGGCACGACCCCTCCCCTGGGTGATCAACGTTCATTATCGGGTGAAGCTTGACCATCCTTTGCCGGGGCGCTCTAAGGTGACTGTCAGTAGTGGGTACGGTACATATCGCTGTCGACGGCCGGATTGCCGGGAGTTCGGGGGTTCACGGTGCCTGATCAGCGGATTCATGAGCATCCGGCCGCGTCAGCCGACTGGCTGCGCGCTGCGCGCGCGGCGCGCACGCTTTCCGTCGCCACGCTCGTCTGGCTGACCGTGGAGAGCACGCTCGGCCTGGCCGCCGGGCTGGCGGCGCATTCCGTGGCCTTGATCGGGTGGGGGATGTCGGCGCTCGTGGAGGCGGCGGCGAGCCTGATCGTGGTGTGGCGGTTCACCGGCAAGCGCACGCTCTCACCCGACGCGGAGAGCACGGCCCGGCGGGCGGTCGCGATCAGCTTCTGGCTGCTCGCCCCCTATCTCGTCGTCCACGTCCTGCACGACCTGGACGCGGGGCATCGTGCCGTGCCGAGCGTGCTGGGGATCGTGGTGACGACGTTCAGTCTGGTCAGCATGCCGGCGCTGGGGATGGCCAAGCGGCGGCTCGGCGCGCGGCTGGCCTCGGCCGCCACGTCGGGCGAGGGAACGCAGAATCTCATCTGCGCGGCCATGGCGGCCGGCGTCCTGGCCGGGCTGTGGGCCGGCACCCTCGGATGGTGGTGGGTGGACCCGCTGGTGGCCGTGGGACTGGCGGTGGTGGCCGTACGCGAGGGAAAGCGCGCCTGGCGTGGTCACGCATGCTGCCATTGAGCGCAACAGAGGGTAATCACCGCACCAAAAGGGCTGTTTTGCCACACTGACCGCACCGAGTATCGTTCCCGGAGTATTGCGGAGCATCTCCCGCTAGGGTCTCCGAAAGGTCTCAACACACCGAAGAGGACATCGTGGGGCGACACCGCACAGACGAGCTCGACGGCGGATACCGAGCGAATGAACCCCCTCCCCGCAGACGGCCCAGCCGTGGCCGCGGCAGGGTGCTCGTCCCGCTGGCGGGAGCCGTCGCGCTGGCCGTCCTCCTCGGCGTCGCCGCATTCGTGATCTTCAACCGCGACCATGACTGCTCGGGCGGCAAACTGGCGCTGCGCGTCGTCGCGACCCCCGACATCCAGCCCGCGCTCAACAAGATCGCCGGCAACTACAACAAGGCCATGCACTCGATCGACAGCAAGTGCGTCGAGGTGACGGTGGCCAAGGAAGCGGCGGCCAGGACCGCGAACGGGCTGGCCGCGGGCAAGATCAACGCCGACTTCTGGGTGGCCGACTCCAGCCTGCTCCTGGAGGGCATCCGCAAGACCCAGGGCGGCCAGGGGCTGCCCGAGGTGGAGGGCTCGATCGCCACCTCGCCGGTCGTGCTGGCCGCGGCCAAGTCGGCGGCGGCGAAGCTGGCCGACTCGCTCCAGCCGAGCTGGGTCAACATGATCGCCGCGGCGAACGTGGCCAACGTGGAGGGACCGGGCAGGAAGGTCCGTGTGCTCGCCCTCGACCCGCAGAAGAACTCCGCCGGCCTGGCCGCGCTGCTGGCCGCGGCCGGCAGCGCCAAGGAGGCGGGGCAGGACAAGGCGCTGGTGGGCGCGCTGAAGGAGCTGTCGGGGCAGATGGCCTCCGACTCGACGGCGCTGCTGGCCAGCCTCACCGTGAAGTCGGGCAGCAAGGTCCCGATCGGCGTCACCTCCGAGCAGGCCATCTACGCGCACAACGCCAAGAAGCCGGAGGCCCCGGTCGTCGCCCTCTATCCCAAGGAGGGCACGCTCAGTCTCGACTACCCGGTCACGGTCCTGACCAAGGACGCGTCCGTGCTCAAGGCGGCCACGGACTTCAAGCAGGACCTCGCCACGGAGTCGGCCAAGAAGACCCTGCGTGAGGCCGGGTTCCGCAGCTCCGACGGCAAGGCGGGCGACGCGCTGTCGAAGGACAAGGGGTTCGTGCCCGAGGTGCCGCAGGCTCTGGAGCCGCCGGACGGCGCGACCGTGGCCAGGATGGTGCAGACCTGGTCGCGGCTCAACCTCGGCACCCGGCTGCTGACCCTGCTCGACGTCTCGGGGACGATGGCGCTGCCCGTGCCCGGCACGAACATGACCCGCATGCAGGCCATCAACAAGATCGCCACGGAGGGCCTGGGGCTTTTCCCGGCCGGCTCCGAGATGGGTCTGTGGACGTTCTCGACGCATCTGAACGGACAGAACAAGGACTGGAAGGAGCTCGTCTCCGTCGGACCGCTCAGCGAGTCGATCGACGGGGCGCTCCGCAAGGAGCTCCTGGCCAAGACGTTCTCCCAGATCGAGGCCAAGCCCACGGGTGACACGGGGCTAAACGACACGGTCAAGGCCGCCTACACGGAGCTCACGAAGTCGTACCAGGAAGACAAGATCAACACGCTGCTGATCCTGACGGACGGTGCGGGCAACGACGACCCTGACGGCGGCGTCAAGAACGCCGCGATCCTGCAGTTCCTGAAGAAGACCTACAACCCGAAGCGGCCCATCAGCATCCTGCTCATCGCGTTCGGCCCGGAGGCCGAGCAGGGCAAGCAGCAGATGGACGCGCTGGCCAAGGCCACGGGCGGCGAGGCGTACATCGCCAAGAACGTCCTGCAGGTCCGCGACTTCTTCCTCCAGGGCATGGAACGCCGCCTCTGCTCCCCCAACTGCGACGGCTGAGTTTTCGCGAGGTTTTGCGAGGGAGTGCCGTCGTCTGGAGGAGCGGCGGGAGCGCAGCGACCAGAGCGGGGGAAGACGGCGGCATGAGGCGACCGAGCCCAGCCGAACGGAGAGAGGCCAATAAGTATGCCTGTTGGGCATGGGCGGCGAACCTGTTCGAATGAGGGGGCGTCCTCTCCGCGTGGGGCTTGAGTGCCTGTCCTACCTGCGGGGAGGGAATCCGTGCCTGGATGGCCGACGGTCGATCGCGCTGACGATCACGAGCTGGTCGAGGCGCTGCGGCGGGTCGAGGCCGATGCGCCGGCCAAGCTCTACGACTCCTACGCCGAGCGGCTGCACGACTACGCCTTCTCCCTCAGCGGGGAGCGGGACCTGGCGGCGGACGCCGTACATGACGCGCTGGTCACCGCGCAGGGATGTGTGGAGCGGCTGAAGGAGCCGGCCAGGCTGCGTGCCTGGCTGTACGCGCTCACCAGGTTCCAGGTGCGGGCCAGGATGGCCCACCGGAGCGGGACCCCGGCCCAGGGCATGCCGCTTCCGGAGCTGGACGAGCAGGAGGACCAGGAGCTGGCCGGCCTCGTCCACGAGACGCTGGGCGAGCTGAGCGGCAACGAGCGCGAGGTCCTGGAGCTGTCGACGCGGCACGACCTGACCCCGTCCGAGGTCGGCGCGGTGCTCGGGCTGACCTCCCGCCAGGCCGCCGCCCGCCTCGGCCGGGCCCGCGACCAGCTGGAGATCGCCGCCGCGGCCGTGGTGCTGGCCAGGACGGGCCGGGCGCACTGCCCCGATCTGTCGGCCATGGTGGACTCGTGGGAGGGACCGCTCACCCCGCTGCTGCGGCGCCGGCTGTCCGGCCACATCGGCGGCTGCGAGGTGTGCACCGAGGGACGGCACCGGCAGGTCTCCGCCGGGCGGCTGCTGGACATGGTGCCGGTCGCGTTCCCGGCGATCTCCCTGCGCAGACGGGTCGTTGACACGTGCGTCAACCCGGCCCGCGACCAGACCCGCACGCTGATCACCGATCGCGGCGACAGCTTCGACAGGACCGGGTTCCCCGTCACGGTCGAGCACCGCTCGCGCAGGCGCAGGCCGCGCCGGCTGGCGCCGGTGATGCTGGCGGGCGCGTGCGTGCTGGCCGCGACGGGCGCCATGGTCGCGATCAACGGCCGCGGCGCCTCCAACAGCACCGCGCTGCGCCCGCCGGCGACTCCCACGGCCGAGCTCTCCGCGAGCCCGACGCCCGAGCCCGTGATCGACACGGACGAGATCACGCCCGAGCCGACGCCGAGCCGTACCCCGTCGGGCAAGGTCACGCCGAGCGGGCGGCCCGCCGCCACGCGGCCGAGCACCAGGCCGGCCGCCGCGCCCACGGCGACCCGCCGCAGGCCGGTGCCGGGCGCCAGGCTGCGCGCCTCGTGCCCGCGCGCGATCGACGGCGCGGCCAAGATCGGGCTCAGCGCCCGCAACGCCTCGGTGTCCTGGGTGGCGACCGCCGCTCAGGGGCTGGACGTGTTCCCGGCGAGCGGGTCGATCAAGGCCGGCGGCTCCGTGGCGATCTGGGTGACGATCGTGGACCCGAACGGCTCCGGCAGCGGCCGCGTCTCCTTCACCTCGAACGGCGGCACCGCCACCTGTTCGCTCTCCTGGAACGGCCGCGACCCGCAGAGCTCCGAGCCGCCGACCGACCAGCCGACGTCCTCCCCCGAGCCGAGCGAATCGCCCACCGGAGTGGAAACCTCATCTGTCGGCGCCGCGCAGACCGAGCCGATGGATCAGTGAGAGCGCAAAGTAGCTCTCAACTCACAGGAGATCCACAGATTTGATCGACAAATAGGTGTAAATCGGACCCTGACTCGAAGATACCCGGTCACATAGGGCATTCTGGTGTGCTTGGGGACCACATCGGGGCCGAAGAACGCATGACCTTGTGTTGAAGGTCACACAAGAAATCTCATCCTGCGGTAAACCGGAGTGCGTCGCCAAGCGTCGGCATTGACGTGTCCAGGCGTGGATTGGTCCCATGAACTGGCGATCGATCGCGCCTCAACCAGTAAGAGCAGGAGAGAAACAGGAGATGCTCAAGCACCGCAGAGCGCTGGCATGGCTGCTGGCTCTCGCCTGCATAGCGGGAGCGGTCGTCGCGCTGTTCGACATCGAGACGCCGCTGCGCCCGTTCTTGATCTCTCTCTTCCTCCTGGTCGTTCCGGGGGCGGCAGTGGTGGGACTGTTGCGTGATCGTGACCCCCTTGCCGCACTATCAGTAGGAGCTGCGGCAAGTCTCGTACTGAACGTGCTCCTCGCCCAGGCCATGTTGCTGTTCAACGCGTGGTCGCCCAGGGCGGGTGTGGCCACGGTCGCCGTGCTCGGAGGGTTCATGTACGTGCTTCGCGTGTTGTACCGGGGGAAGAGCATGCAGACCGAACAGGGGGCCAGGGCAAGGTGAAGATCCAGGTAGTTCGGCCGAGAGAGCTCGGAGACTCCGAACGCGCGCGCTGGCGAGAGCTGCAGAAGGCCGATCCGAGTCTGGACAACCCGTTCCTGTCGGTGGAGTTCGCCGTCGCGATGGACCGCTTGCGCGATTACGTGAGGGTGGCGGTCATCTCCGACGGAGACGGCATCGCGGGATTCTTCCCGTACGAACGGCACAGCTTCGGCATCGGTAAGCCGCTGGGGGGCTTCCTCACTACGTGTCACGGTTTGATTTCGGTTCCGGATCTGCAGCTCGACGCGAAGGCGCTGCTGCGGGCGTGCAAGCTCAGCGTCTTCGACTTCGACCACCTGGTGGCGGGGCAGCCGACGTTCGCCCCGTACGAGGCGGACGTGCGCCCCGCGCCGGTCATGGACTTCACCGGCGGATTCGACGCCTGGATCGAGCAGGTCAAGTCGAACTCGCCGAAGAACCTCAAGACCGTCCGCTACAAGGAGCGCAAGCTCGGCCGGGAGCATGGGGAGCTCCGCCTTGAGTGGGCCTCGGCCGATCCGGAGGTCCTGCGCACGCTGCTGGCGTGGAAGTCGGACCAGTATCGGAGAACCGGCCGGGTGGACAGATTCGCCCAGCCGTGGATCGTCGAACTGACGGACATGATGCATGCCGAAAAGTCATCGGACTTCGCGGGTGTCCTCACCATGCTTTATGCCGGGGACGTACCGGTGGCCGGGCATTTCGGCCTCCGTACGGCCACCACGCTTGTAGGGTGGTTCCCCGCCTACGACACCGAGTTCGGCCGTTATTCGCCGGGCATCGTCCATCACCTTCAGATGGCCGAGGCCGCCGCGAACGACGGTCTGCACATGGTTGACATGGGCAAGGGCGGCAAGGAGTACAAGGACTGGCTGAAGAGCGGGGTCCTGTACGTTGCCGAAGGCCGCATCTCACGACCGTCCGCGACGGCGGCGGTTCACTGGATGGGCCGAACTCCTTTCAACAAAGCCCGAACAATTGTCATGGATCGACCGTCTCTCTATAGAGCGGCCGACCGTGTCCTGAAGGGCTTCGGTCGGGTGCGCAGCTCAATGCAGCAGCAAGAGTCACCCAACTCAGTAGTCAAGGAACCAACCGGAGCACGCTGAGCGCGCTCCAACCCCCCGGCCACAGCACACCCTCACTCCACAGGACCCTTCGATGCACCGTTCACCGGCTTCGCCATTCCCGCAGCACCCGGGGGTGGTTCCGTCCGGTTCGCAGCGCAAGGGTCCCGGAAGGATTTCCCTCGCCATGAGTCCCGAGATAACCAAGCACAACGGCAAGCTCCAGGCCGCGCCCCTGCGTTCTATGCCGCCCCCTTCCAGCTTCACGCCCGTCACGCCTCACCTGGCCATTTCCCCAACGGTGAGCGTCGTGGTGCCGGCGATGAACGAGGCCGAGAACCTGCCGCACGTCTTCGCGACGCTGCCGCAGTGGGTCGACGAGATCGTGCTCGTCGACGGCAACTCCACTGACGACACCGTGGCGGTGGCCAAGCGCCTGCGCCCCAACGTCAAGGTCGTCATGCAGACCGGCAAGGGCAAGGGCGACGCCCTGGCCGCCGGCTTCGCGGCGTGCACCAGCGACATCATCGTGATGATCGACGCCGACGGCTCGACCGACGGACGCGAGATCATCTCGTTCGTGGGCGCGCTGGTGACCGGCGCCGACTTCGTCAAGGGCACTCGCTACGCCCCCGGCGGAGGCAGCGACGACCTGACGCTCAACCGCCGGCTTGGCAACAAGGTCCTCACCGGGATCGTCAACGTCATGTACCGCACCCAGTACACCGACCTGTGCTACGGCTACAACGCCTTCTGGGCGCGTCATCTGGACGTGCTCGACCTCGACTGCGACGGCTTCGAGGTGGAGACTCTGATGAACGTGCGTGCCGCCAAGGCCGGGTTGAAGGTGCACGAGGTGCCGAGTCACGAACGTAACCGCATTCACGGCGAGAGCAACCTTCGCGCCGTACGAGATGGCTTCCGTGTGCTCAAGACCATTCTGAAGGAGTGGCGTCGCCAGCCCACTCCTGCCCAGCCTGAGCCCACCGCCACTCCCGCCGCTGACCGAGGCGTCGCTTAAGAAGGATCGTTGTGAACACGTCTGTTGTCATCTGCGTCTACACCGAGGAGCGGTGGGAGGACATCAGGCAGGCAGTCGAGTCGGTCGAGAACCAGACGCGCCCGGCACACGAGCTGATCCTGGTGGTCGACCACAACCCGGAGCTGCACCTCAAGCTCAAGCGTGAATATCCACAGGTCATCGTGGTGGAGAACACGCATGTGCAGGGGCTTTCCGGAGGCAAGAACACCGGCGTGGCCACGGCCACGGGTGAGATCGTCGCGTTTCTCGACGACGACGCGGTCGCCGACGCCGGGTGGCTGGAGGCTTTGGAGGAGGGCTTCCAGGACCCCGGCGTGGTGGGCGTGGGGGGTCGCACCGACCCCCTGTGGGCGTCCAAGCGCAGGCCGCGGTGGTTCCCGTACGAGTTCGACTGGACGGTCGGGTGCACCTACCGCGGCATGCCCGCGGTCAGGGCCCCGATCCGCAACGTGATGGGCGGCAACGCCGCCTTCCTGCGCGAGGTCGTGTCCGAGGTCGGCGGGTTCCACAGCGGCATCGGCCGCAGCGTGCAGGGACGCAAGTCCCGCCCGCTGGGGTGCGAGGAGACCGAGTTCTGCATCAGGCTGAGCCAGCGCAAGCCGGGCTCGGTCATGCTGTTCGAGCCGCGTGCGGTGATCGGGCACAAGGTGTCCAGGCAGCGCGAGGGCTTCGCCTACTTCAGGTCCAGGTGTTACGCGGAAGGGCTGTCGAAGGCCCTGGTGACGCAGGAGGTCGGCACGCAGGACGGGCTGGCCAGCGAGCGGGCGCACGCGATCAAGACGCTGCCGCTCGGCGCGCTGCGTGGGGTCGGGGAGGCTCTGCGAGGCGACGCCGGCGGGCTCGGCAGGGCCGCCGCGATCGTGGTCGGGCTGGCCTGGACGACCTGGGGCTATGTGGTGGGTTCTGTACGGCTGAAGGTGAAACGATCATGATCCGAGTGCCGATCCTCATGTACCACTCGGTCACCGACAACCCGAACGACGAGACCAAGCCGCACTCGGTCCGGCCCTCCGACCTGGCCGAACAGCTCGCCTATCTCTCCGAGAGCGGCTTCACGCCGCTCACGCTGGGCGACCTGGTGGCCTCGTTCAACAAGAACAACGGCCGCTCGGTGCCGGAGAAGCCGATCGTGGTGACGTTCGACGACGGCTACGCGGACTTCCACAGCCACGCGCTGCCGCTGCTCGAACGCTACAGCTTTCCCGCCACGGTCTTCCTGACCAGCGGGTGGGTGGCCGACGCCGGCGCGGACGCCGCGGGCCGGGCGCTGGACGACATGCTGTCCTGGGGCCAGGCCCGCGAGGCCGCCCAGACCGGCATCGAGATCGGCGGCCACAGCCACAGCCATCCCCAGCTCGACCAGCTCCGGCTCGAAGAGCTCCGGCAGGAGCTGCGCAAGAACAAGGGTCTGCTGGAGGAGAAGATCGGTGCGCCGGTCGCCACCATGGCCTACCCCTACGGGTACTCCAGCGCCCGCGTACGCCGTGAAGTGCGTAAGGCCGGCTATTTCGCCGCTTGCGCCGTGAGCAACACCATCGCCGCGGACCGGCACGACATGCTCGCCATCCCCCGGTTGACGGTCGGCAAGGGCACGACCATCAACATGTTCAAGCGCGCCGTCGAAGGCAACTCCGTACCTCTCATCTATCTGCGCGAGCGCATCCTCACCAAGGGGTACGCCGTCGTGCGCAGGACGAGGTACGGGTTGCAGCGGGTGCGCGGAAATGTCTAGCGTCCGGTCGAAGATCCTGCGCGACCTGCGTAACCCGCTGTTCCGCCAGGGTTACGCGCTGATGGCGAACACCGTGGTCACCGGCGTGCTCGGCATGGGCTACTGGCTGCTGGCCGCCCACTTCTACTCGCCCGAGGAGTTCGGGCGCGGCCAGGCGGTGATCACGGCGATGCGGCTGTTCGCGTCGCTGACCGCGCTGGGCTTCGTGGGCGCGCTGGCCCGCTTCCTGCCGCTGGCCGGGCGGCGCACGCCTGAGCTCATTTTGCGCGGGTACGGCCTGGCCGCCGCCACGGGCGGGGTCGCGGCGCTCGGGTTCCTGCTGACCCTGCCGATGTGGGGGAAGACGTACTCGGTGCTGGCCGGGTTCGGCCCCGGGCTGTTCTTCCTGGCGTCCGTGGTGGTGTGGGCCGTCTTCACGCTGCAGGACGTCGTGCTGACCGGGCTGCGCAGAGCCACGTTCGTCCCCATGAACAACCTGGTCTTCGGCCTGGTCAAGATGGGCCTGCTGGTCGCGATGGCGGGAGCGCTGCCTTCGGGCGGGATCTTCGTCTCCTGGGTCATCCCGACCGCGCTCGCCCTGATCCCGGTCAACTGGCTGATCTTCGGCGTGGTGGTGCCGAGGCACATCAAGCAGACCGACGTCGTGGCCCAGCCGCCTCGTTTGCGTGAAATTGGAAGGTTCCTAGCTGGGGACTTCCCCGGAACGCTGTCGATCCTGGCGATCGTCTACCTCGTGCCCGTGGTGATCGCCACGCAGGTGGGCGAGGCCACGTTCGGGCGCTTCTCGATGGCGCACACGCTGGCCAGCATGATCGAACTGCTGGCCATGAACATGGCGGTGTCGCTGACCGTCGAGGGCTCTTTCGATCGTGCCAAACTGGCCCTGAACTGCCGGCGGGCGCTCCGGCGCGCCTTCATGATCGTCACGCCGATCATCGCGGTGGCGCTCCTGGGGGCGCCGCTGATCTTGGCCATCTTCGGGTCGGAGTTCGCCGACGAGGGCACGACGCTGCTGCGGCTCATGGCGCTGGCGGTGCTGCCCCGGGTGCTGATCGAGGTCTATCTGAGCGCGTTGCGGGCGCAGAGCAGGGCGCGGACGCTGGCGATCGTGCAGATCGGGCTCGCCGTGCTGGTGCTGGTGTCCACGGTGGCGCTGTTCCCGGTCGCGGGAGTGAACGCGGTGGGGTACGGGTTGCTCTTCAGCGAGCTTCTGATGGCACTTTTGATCTTCGGAAATCTACGTAAAATTCTCAAGTTCGGCGATACTGGGACGCCCACTGTCACCCAGGGGTCGTCCGGGGCCGCATGATGGTCAACGTGAGGCAACGGGACGGCGATGGCATGCCAACGGGGACTTCGGGGTCCTCGGATGTGCGCGGGGACAAGGAGGAGTCAGACGTGCCCTTCGATCCGGAGGCTACCGGGATCATCCCGAAGCTGACGTTCGAGCCCTCTCCGGAGGACTCCGGCTCGTCTGAGAAATCTTCTGCTGAGGACGATGTCGACGCTGCGAAGGACGCCGGCCAGGAGGCCGAGCCGAACGCGGAGATGACCACGGCCTTCCGGCTGCCCAGCACGGTGCACATCGGGCACCCGCCCACGGTCGATGAGGCGGCGGATCCGTCTGCCGCCGGGACGGTGACCATGCCTGCGCAGGGGGCCGGGGCCAAGAAGGGTGGGGCGGGCTCGAAGACGCCTTCCTCGTCCTCGCGGCCGGGCTCGCCTGCCGAAACTGCTGGTGACGCCCAGGCTGCTGCCGGTGGTGCGCAGGCCGCTGGCGGTGGTGCGCAGGCTGCCGGTGGCGGGGCCAAGGTCGCCGGGGGTACGCAAGGGTCCGGTGGCCGTCAGCCGGACAGCGGGCCGCAGCGGGCCGCGTCGCCGGAGGCTGCCGGCACGCAGCCGAGCCCTGTCGCGCCCAAGGCGGCACCGTCTGCGGGCAGGCCCGCCAAGGGGCCGTCCGGCAAGAACGCGTTCGCCGACGCGGAGGCGGCCGGTACGCTGCCCACCGCTTCCTCACCGGCCGGAGCGCCGCCCACAGGGACGAAGCCCGCCGGACCTGCCTCCGCAGGGACGAAGCCCGCCGAAGCTCCCTCCACAGAGACCAAACCGGCAGGGGCACCGTCCGCAGGGACCAAACCCGCCGAGGCACCGTCCGCAGGGACCAAACCGGCTGGAACGCCGTCCGCGGGGACGAAGCCCGCTGGAGGAGCGTCCGCTGGAGTCAAGCCCGCCGGAGAGTCGTCCGCGCAGGCGTCGGGTGCCGGCGAACAGGCCGGGGCGACGTCCCCTGCCTCAGACACGGCCTCGGGCGGGGCTGCTGGGCGCAACCCGGGTGCCGGAGCGGCCGGCGGTAAGCCCACGGGCGCCGTACCGCAGGGCTCTGGAGCGCCGGGGCAGGCCGGTGCGGCTTCGGGACAGGGCGGGCCCGCGCAGGCGCCCGGTGCGGCGCCGCAGCAGGCCGCCGCCTCCCCGCAGCAGGCCGCCGCGTCCGGGCAGCAGGCGTTGCGGCCGGGGCAGCAGGCGCCGGGCGGTGCGCCGCAGTCGCAGCAAGCTCTCGCTCGTTCTCCGCAGCAGGGGCCCGCTGGTGCGCCGCCACAGGCGCTGCAGCAGCAAGGCGCCAGCGGACCGCAGCAGGCGCCCAGTGGGTTGCAGCAGGCGCCCGGCGGAGGGCCGCAGGCGCCAGGCGGAGTGCCGCAGCTTGAGGCGCAGCAAGGACCGCAGCAGAGCTCTCAGCAGGGCGGGCAGGCGCCGGTCAAGGCGCGGCTCGGCACCGGGGGCCGGATCGGGGCGCTCATCGCGAGTGCGCCCAAGTGGCTGCCCGTGCTGCTGGTCCTAGAGGGCCTGCTCATGTACATCCTCGCCATCAAGGTGGCCCCCGGGCCCCTGCGCGGCGTGGATCCGGCCGATATTGACGGCCTCGGCCTGATCTCGGCCCTGCCGACCACGGCGTTCGTGGCCATTCTGATCATGCTCGTGTCGTTCTTCGTCACGGTCGCCCAGAGCACCGACCGCAAGTTCCTGCTGCTGTTCCAGATCGCCGCGATCACGTTCGCCCTGCACGGCGCGGGCGCGCTCGTGGCGAGCGAGCCGCGCTTCCCCACCGCCTACATCCATGCCGGTTTCGTCGAGTTCATCGGCAGGACCGGCGAGACGGCCATCAGCATCGACGCCCGCATGGGCTGGCCGGGCTACTTCGCGTTGTTCGCCTTCGTCACGAAGGCGGCCGGCATCAGCGACATGACGACGATCCTGCAGTGGACGCCGCTCCTGTCGAACCTGCTCTACCTGCTCCCGTTCGTGCTGATCCTGCGCCAGGTCGTGGCGACGACGCGGGCCAGGTGGTTCGCGGCGCTGCTGTTCGTGCTGGTGCAGTGGATCGGGCAGGACTACTTCTCGCCACAGGGCTTCACGTTCGCCCTCTATCTGGCGTTCGTGGCGATTCTGTTGCGCTGGTTCGGGCGGGTCGAGCCGCGCACCAAGCCGGTCCCGCCGAAGGGCCTGCGTAAGCTGATCGGGCGCCTGGACGCGATGACGCCGGGCGAGCTGGCCAACACCGGGACGTACAGAGCCGACAAGCTGCTCATGCTGATGATGCTGCTGGCGCTGTTCTTCGCGGCGGTGGCCTCGCACCAGATCACGCCGTTCATGATGCTCGGCGTCGTCACGGCGTTCCTGATCTTCAAGCGGACCACGCTGACCTGGGCGCTGCCGTTCTTCCTCGGGCTCGTGGTGCTGGCCTGGATCAGCTACATGACCGTCGGCTTCTGGTCCAGCCAGATCGGCGCGATCTTCGGCGGCCTGGGCAACATCTTCGACAACATCGGCGGCAGCACCGGCGACCGGATCGAAGGCAGCGACCCCGCGCACGCGATGGTGCTGCAGGCGCGGCTCGGCATCCTCGTGGTGATCCTCAGCCTGGCGGCCACCGGCCTGTTCAGGCGGCTGCGGCGCGGGGTGTTCGACCGCTCGGCGCTGATCCTGCTCTGCGTGCCGGTGCTGGCGCTGGGGCTGCAGAGCTACGGCGGCGAGATCGGGCTGCGCATCTACATGTTCGCGCTGCCCGGCTCCTGCCTGCTGGCCGCGTACGCGTTCTTCCCGAACATGCCGGCCGACAGCGCGGACGTACGCGAGGAGACCGTGCCGCTGCGCAAGCGGAACGTGCGGTTCAACCCCGAGCTGACCAAGAAGCTGTCCGTCGTGCTCGCGGCGTGCTTCGCGGTGCTGTTCGCGATGGCGTTCCTGCTGGCCAGGTACGGCAACGAGAAGTTCGAGCGGGTCACCACGGGCGAGGTGGCCGCCATGCACTACATCTACGAGCACGACAAGCCCAGCGCCAAGGTGCTGTACCTGGTGCCCAAGGTCGGACCCGAGGTCACGCCGACCATGCCGTGGGGCGAGCGGGACGTCGAGCTGGTCAACTTCGGCGTGCAGGCCCTCGTCTACAAGGATCCGACCAAGGTCGCCGACGCGATCAAGATGCTGAAGGAACAGCCGCGTAACTCGTACCTGATGGTGAGCCGCGGCCAGATCAGCTATCTGCAGCTCAACGAGGGCTACAGCGAGGACTGGGGGACGAAGTTCCGGGCCGCGCTGGACGCCTCGCCGGATCTGAAACGGGTGTTCTCCAACGAGGACGCGGCACTCTACACGTGGAAGAAGTTCGTCAGGGGCACCGAGATCCCCGAACCGAACCCGTACAAGGGGCGCGGCGACCCCACCTCGCCCTGGACGCCGGTGGGCATCGGCGCACTGGGTGTGACATGGGTCGCACTCTTCGGCTACGAGGTCATCCGGCTGAACGGCCCGAACCGGGCGCGGAGGGCCCGCAAACGCCTGCTGTTCCTGGCGATCCCGGCCTTCGTGGTGGCCTTTGCGGTGATCATCGAGCGGTTCATCTATATCGCTCAAAATAACTGAATTCACAGGAAACCCTCAGGAAGTACGGAATGATGTACTTCGATGAGGACTCAGCTGACACTTGCCACCACATCCGCCACACGTCTCACAGCTGCGCGCATTGCATCTGTCGACGCGTTGCGGGGCTTCTCGCTGCTCGGCATCCTCGTCGTGAACATCGCCTTCCTGGCCTCCGGTTACCGGATGGCCGGGCTGGCGGAGCCGGCGTTCGACACCTCGCTCGACTGGGGCGTGCGCTGGCTCGTGACGCTGTTCCTGGAGAACAAGTTCTACCTGCTGTTCTCCTTCCTGTTCGGCTACAGCTTCACGCTGCAGCTCGACTCGGCCGAGCGGCAGGGACGGGCGTTCGTGCCGATGTTCCTGCGGCGGCTGGCGGGGCTGTTCCTGCTCGGGCTGGCGCACGCCGTGCTGCTGTTCCCCGGGGACATCCTGACGACGTACGCGGCGGTGGGGCTCGCGCTGCTCGTCCTGCGCAGGATCAGGCCCAGGACGGCGGTGCTGCTGGCCGTCGCGCTGACCGTGCTGCTGGCGCTCGGGTTCGTGCTGCTGGCGCTGCTGGCGATGGCCGGGCTGGACACCACGGGCACGGTGACGGACGGGGCCGCGGAGGCCGCCAAGTCCGACACGGCCCTGGGCGGGGTCTTCTGGCAGATCGTCGGGGAGCATCTCAGGAAGCTGTCGCTGATCATCGTGGCACGCGTGTTCTTCCAGGGGCCCGCCGTGCTGGCCGCGTGCCTGATCGGGATGGCGGTCGGCAAGCTGGGCGTCCTGCGTGACTTGTCCGCCCACACGGCGACGCTGCGCAGGCTGCAGTGGACGGGGTACACCGTCGGGCTGGCCGGGGCGCTCTTCTACACGCTCTCGGCGTGGAACGGGACGGTGCACAAGTTCTGGGGCGAGGCGGTGGACCTGGTGACGGCTCCGCTGCTCGCGGCGGCGTACGCGGCGACGTTCCTGCGGGTGCTGCCGTACGTGCCGCGGATCGCCCGCGCGCTCGCCGCGCCGGGCCGGATGGCGCTGTCGAACTACCTGGCGCAGTCCCTGATCTGCGCGCTGATCTTCACCGGGTACGGGATGGCGCTGGTGGACCGGGTGAGCCCGCCGCTCGAGATGGTGATCGCGGCCGGCCTCTTCGTCGCCCAGGTCCTCTACAGCCATCGCTGGCTCAAGAACCACCGGTACGGGCCCGTGGAGTGGCTGCTGCGCTTCCTCACGTACTGGCGCAGACCAGGACAGCGGTCCCGCTGAGCCGGCTGTTGAGGCGGTGTTAAGCTCCGCGCACGACGAGCCGGGCGGGGGCCCGGAGCGTCTCCCCCACGGAAGGAGCCGGACGTTGCCCTCGCAGGTGGTCACCTATGAGCTCGACGACGCCACAGAGGTCCAGTTCGAGATCGAGCTGACACCCGGCTACCAGCCCGCCGGAGGTCCTGATGAGATCATCGGCCGGGTCAGGAAGGCCATCGGCCCGGCGGTGGAGGCCGCCAGTGTGGTCCTCGACCAGGCGCGCCAGGCCCGTCCCGACGAGTTGCAGGTCAAGTTCGGCATCAAAGTGACCGGGACGATGAACTGGCTGGTCGCCAAGGCCGCCACCGAAGGCAATTTCGAAGTGACGCTCACCTGGCGTCCGGAGCCGCCGCAGCCCTGACCGCCGGGCCATTAGTCCGGATTGAAAAGAGCGCGGCTCCAATTCACTCCGAGCGCCGGCCGAAAATGCGCGCGGGGCTCGCCGGAGCAGCGGGGCGCGGCGCGCGGATGCGAATGTTCCGTGCGTTTCGAGAGCGTCCTGCCGCCTCTTCCCGCATTACGCACGGCGAGAGCCGCTGTTCAGGCCGTGGCCGCCCGCTGGCGGCCCGTCAAGGCGCTCTTCCGCCAAAGTATGGACGCCCCCGAACAGGCCGGAAGTGCCGCCTGCGGACGGCCGGACCCCGTAATGTTCCAGGCGGGGAAGAGGCTGGAGGGGGTTTCTACCATGAGAATGACCAATGCCGCGCTGCTGCGAATCGCGAGTCTGCGACATCAGGGGCTGACCGTTTCTGAGATCGCCCGGGAAATGGCGACCAGGAAAGAACGGATCGAGCAGGCGCTCATCCGGATGGAAGATCTGAAAAAGCGGCTGGCCAGGACCTGTGCGCATCAGGACCCGAATTCCGGTCGCGCCGAATCCGCTGCCGAGATCAGCACCAGCATGCTGTTTCTGGCCCGGCACGACCCTCGTTGACGTCAGGCCATTGAAGCGGGCAGGCCGAAGGCCGGGAAGTGCTCCGCACCGATGAACGTGGTGATCCCGGCGACGCGCTCGCCGCGCAGGGTCAGCACGTTGATCGACCAGGCCAGGTGGGCGCCGGCCGCCTCGTTCCAGAGGTAGGAGGCGGCGGCGGGCTGGCCGTTCGCCGAGGTCGTACGGTGCCGCCAGGAGCCGCAGGAGGTCAGCGGGACCCGCCGGGCGAAGTCGATCACGGCCGCCACGCCCTGGTACCAGTGCCGCAGCGGTGGCATCGACCAGGTGACGTCCTCGGTCAGCAGGGCGACCAGCGCGCCGGCGTCGCCGCGTTCGAGCGCGTCGGCGTACCCGGTGACGATCTCCCGCGCGCGGGCGTCGCCGGCCTTGCGCAGCGTCCGCTGCTGACTGATCTCCGGGACCTTCTCCGCGACGACCCGGCGCGCTCGTGCCAGCGCGGAGTTCACCGACGTGAGCGAGGTGTCCATGATGGCGGCGATCTCGGCGGCGGCGAACCCGAGCACCTCGAACAGCAGCAGCGCCGCCCGCTGGTTGCCGGGCAGGTGCTGCAGGGCCGCGACGAAGGCCAGCTCGACGGCTTCGCGCTGCTCGTAGCGCGCGTGGGTGCTCGGCGCGACGAGCCCCGCGTCCGAGTACGGCCCCAGCCAGGCGACGTCCGTCACCGGGGCGGTGTCGATGACGGCGCCGGCGCTGGACGGGCCGAGATCGACGGGCAACGCCCGCCTGCCACGGGCTTCCGCGGCGTCCAGGCAGGTGCGGGTGGCCACGGTGTACAGCCACGAACGCAGCGAACCGCGGCCCTCGAAGCCGCGCAGCCCCCGCCACGCCCGCAGCATGGCCTCCTGGAGGGCGTCGTCCGCGTCGTGGGCGTGGCCGAGCATGCGGTAGCAGTGGGCGTGCAGCTCCCGGCGCAACGGCTCGACCAGGCGCGAGAACGCCTCACCGTCCCCGTCACGGGCCAGCTCCAGATCGAGCCCCCGGTCCAGCTCCAAGCCGAGACCCCCATCCATGCCCGGGTCCAGCTCCAAGCCGAGGCCCCCATCCATGCCCGGGTCCAGCTCCAAGCCGAGGCCCCCATCCATGCCCGGGTCCAGCGGCCGGCCGACGTCCTGCGACAAGCTGAGGTTGTGGGTTGGCGAATTTTCGCTCACAAGCGACGATTCTGCCCCACACCCGGAGTCACCTCTTTCGACCACCCGACTACTTCGCCGGAAAGAGGAGACCTACCCGACATGCCGCACCAAGCGCAGAAAGCCGCCCTCTGGCCGCTGGTCCACGCCGAGCGGGCCGCGCTGGCCGCCGATCTCGACAAGCTGACGGACGAGCAGTGGGCGACCCCGTCCTTGTGCGCCGGCCTGACGGTTCGCGAGGTGCTCGCGCACCTGACCGCCGGCGCGAGCCTCAACGCCGTACGGTGGCTGGCGGGCGTGATCCGCTGCCGGTTCGACTTCGACCGGCAGGTGGCCATGCGGCTGTCCGAGCAGCTGGGCGCCACCCCTGCCGAGACGCTCGGCGGCTTCCAGCGCGTCGTCACCAGCACCACCAAGCCGCCGCTGCCCGTCGTGGCGATGCTCGGGGAGACGATCGTGCACGGCGAGGACATCAGGCGTCCGCTGGGCCTGCGCCGCGCCTACCCGATCGAGACGATCACCCGGGTCGCCGCGTACTACAGCGGCTCCGACCAGGTCGTCCTCGCCAAGGGGCGGATCGCCGGGCTGCGCCTCGCCGCGAACGACGGCCCCTTCGCCGCCGGCTCGGGACCGCTCGTGACGGGCGCCACGACGGCGCTGACGATGGCCATGACCGGGCGCGCGGCCTACTGCGACGACCTGGAAGGGGACGGGGTCGCGACCCTTCGAGAGCGGTGCCGGTAGCGGCGACCGGGCGTCCAGGCCGGTCGCCAAGGGGACCCGGGCGCTCAGACGGGGCCGGGAGCGGCCACCCGGCCCTCAAGCGGGGCCGGAAGCGGCCACCCGGCCCTCAAGCGGGGCCGGGAGCGGCCACCCGGCGCTCAGACGGTGCGGGGACCCCGGTGTTCAGGCGGTGCCGCGTCCCGACCACTTGATCTCGTGCGGGGCCAGCGTCACCTGCTTGCCGTCCACCGTCGCCGTCACGCTCTCGTCCGAGGTGTTCACCATGACCACCTGCCGCTCCTGGGCCAGCGCCAGGATCTTCGGGTCCGACGACTGCGCCGCCTGCGCCCGCACCCCCGAGGGGAACCACTTCGTGAAGCCGCTCAGCAGGCCCGCCATCGGCTGCTCGCCGCCCACCTTCGGGGACCACAGGCAGCCGCCGCACTCCCCCGCGTCCTTCTGCTGCGGGTTCCAGTAGAGGGCCGTCGTCACGCCGCTCTTGGCGAACTCCATCAGCGCCGCCGCCTGCACCGCCGTCCGCTTCTCCTCGGTCCAGCCCGAGTTCTCCGGCTCGACGTACCATTCGGCCCACCACACGGGCAGGTCGTCGCTCTTCTGCCGCAGCCACGTGGTGATCGCGCCGAACTTGGCCTGGGCGGCGAAGTCGTTGGGCGTGTTGCCCTTGTCGTTCGTCATGGAGGCCCCGTCCACCACGATGAAGTCGGCGCCCTTCTTGTGCTCGATCCAGTATGCGATCGCGTCCAGCGCCCGCTGGTCGACCGTCCCCCACGGGCCGGTGAGCTCCGACGGGCCGCCGCGCGCGTTGCTCTCGATCGGCATGTACGGCCCGCCGACCTTGATCTCCTTGTTGACCTTCTTCAGGGC
This sequence comes from Nonomuraea rosea, assembly GCF_039539705.1. NCBI lineage: Bacteria > Bacillati > Actinomycetota > Actinomycetes > Streptosporangiales > Streptosporangiaceae > Nonomuraea > Nonomuraea rosea. Next base: position 188,387 of record NZ_BAABDQ010000006.1, read on the forward strand.
CGTGTAGATCTTGTTGTACATCTCGGTGTAGCCCTCGGCGTCCCACCGGTTCGTGGACGGATCCCAGAAGCCCTTGAACTCGTTCCACACCATGTAGTGCTTGACCGTCGGGTACTGCCTGGCGACCCTGACCGCCAGTTTCGCGTAGTCGTCGAAGTGCTCCCGCTTCGGCGCGACCGTGTGGTTCTTGCTCCAGTCCGTACGCCCGGCCTGCCCGCCCTTCATCCAGTCGGGCGCGCAGCACAGCGTGATGACCGGCACCGCCCGCGAGGACGCCATGAACTGCAGCCGCCGGTCCAGGTCACGGAAGTTGTACTGGCCGGGGCTCGGCTCGGGGTTGCCCACCCCCCAGCCCATGATGTGCTGGTTCTGCAGCATCGGCACCCGGCCGAGGACGCCCCTGGCCTGCTCGACCACGTCCCGTGGCTCGTTGTCCGCACTGAACTGCGTGTGGGTGATGCCCCAGCGCGGCCAGTTGGAGAGCGCGGGCGGCTCCTCCAGCTTGGGCGCGGGCTCGGCGGGCGCCGTCGTGGCCACGTCCGCGCCCTTGAACTCACTGCGCGACTTCGAGCGAAGAGCGGCATACACCATGATGCCGGCCACGAGTACGATCGCGAGGACGCCTGCCCCCAGTGCGATCGGCCATGGCGATCGTCGGCGCGCGTGTCGGCCGTCGCTCGGTATCACTGGACGCTCCTCGTCTCGCGAACGTATGAAGGGCTGGGCATGGCCCAGCCCTCAACACGCTAATCGTCCCACTTGCGAGAGACTTGCGGTTAATCTTCGCTCGGCGGCCGCTGGCCTCCAGCGGGGCCGGGGACCCCGGAATAACGGTAGGGCACCGGCTGCCTGCCGGGCTGCACGATCAGGAGGGTGCCGGGAGTGTCCGCGTAGAAGGCGGATTCGACCGCGGCGGCCACGTCCTCGGCCGTGAGCAGGGGGAATCCGGCGTTGACGAACATCTCGCGCGCCTCGGCCACCAGCGGTGTGTCGGTGAAGCCGGGGCAGACGGCGCCGATGCGGATGTTCTGGGCGGCGAGGGGTTCGGCCAGCGCCCTGACCAGGCCGACGACCGCGTGCTTGGTCATGGTGTAGATCGGGTCGCCGGCGAACGCGACGAGCCCGGCGAGCGACGCGGTGGCCACGATGGCGCCGCCGCCGGAGCGGGCGAGCAGCGGGACGCTGGCCTGGACGCCGAAGACGACGCCGTCCACGTTCACCCCGACCACCTTGCGGTAGCGCGCCAGGTCGAACTCCGCCAAGTCCACCCGCCCGGTGATCCCGGCGTTGAGGTGGACCAGGTCGAGCCGCCCGTAACGGCGCTCGGCCAGCGCGACCGCCTCCAGCGAGGCCTCCTCGCTGGAGACGTCGGCGGCCAGCCACGCGCCGTCGACCTCCTTCGCCAGCCGCTCGACGCCTTCGCCGTCAAGGTCGACGAGGACGCACCTGACGCCGCCCGTCGACAGGCGCCGCGCCACGGCGGCGCCGATACCGCTCGCCGCTCCTGTGATCAATGCAACTGTGCTCATGACGCTCCTTGCGGGGGTCCGGGGCGGCTTGGTGCGGGGCCGGTCTCATAAGAGCCGGCTTCGTACGGCGGTCAGGGCTGGTCGAGCATGCGGTGCGCGCGGGAGATCAGCGTGGGCACCGCGGAGCCGATGCGGTCGAATCCCTCCCCAACGGTCTTACCTTGCCGGAACCGAGCGTGGATACCCTCCACGATGACCGCGAGTTTGAAGTTGCCAAATGCGACATAGAACCCAAGATCCGAAATATCACGCCCAGACACCTTGGTGTAGTGCCCCGCGAACTCCGCCGCGTTCATGAACCCGGGCGCCACCGTCACGTCCCCCGCCACCGGGATCCCGGCCCGCTCCTCGTCCCCCCTGTCGTGCCAGTACGTCAGCGTCAGCCCCAGGTCCGCCAGCGGATCCCCGAGCGTGGACATCTCCCAGTCCACGACCGCCTGGATCTCCAGGTCACCGGGCGTGACCAGGGTGTTGTCGAGCCGGTAGTCGCCGTGCACCAGCGTGCTGGCCGACCCGGCGGGCAGCCGCTCGCGCAGCCGTTCCACCAGCCGGTAGTAGTCGGGCAGATCAGCCGTCTTCGAGCGCTCCCACTGCTGGCACCACCGGTCGAGCTGCCGGGCCATGTACCCTTCCGGCCGCCCGAAGTCCCCCAGCCCCACCTCGTGGTAGTCCACGGCGTGGATGGCGGCCAGCACCTCGGCCAGCCGCTCCGACAGCCGCCGCGTCCGCTCCGCCGCGGGCTCGCCCAGCCGCTCCAGGTCCTCCCTGGTCCGCACGGCGGCGCCGGTCACGTACCCCATGAGGTAGAACGGCGCCCCGACCACGTCCTCGTCGGCGCAGAACGCGACCGGCTCTGGCACCGGGACCGGCGTCGGCGCCAGGGCCGAGATGACCCGCCACTCGCGCCTCATGTCGTGGGCGGTGGGCAGCACGTGACCGAGCGGCGGGCGGCGCAGCACCAGGCGGCGTTCGCGGGCCTCGACCAGATAGGTCAGGTTCGACCGGCCCCCCGAAATCAGGGATACGGACAGGGGCTCGCCCGCGTCGGGCACATTCCGGCCCATCCACGCGACCAGGCGGGAGTGGTCGATGCCAGGTACGGTCATGGACACACATTAGAACGTCACTCGGTCCTGAAAACCAGCTGGCAGTTATGTAACGTTCCGGACCTGCGTAGATAAGCATCAGGCGAGATCCTTTACCCTGGCTGTACGCGGTTGCCCAGATGCTGGGCAGCAGCGGTTTGCCGACAGTAGGAGCCCATGCACGTCACCCTTGCCCACCCTCGCGAGCTGGGACCAGAAGAAGTGAGCCGATGGCGGGCTCTGCAGGAGTCGGACGCCGCCTTCGACAACCCTTTCCTGTCCCCTGAGTTCACGATCACGGTGGGCGAGCTCCGCGATCTCGTCCGCGTGGCCGTGCTCTACGACGGCCAGGAGATCGTCGGCTTCTTCCCCTTCGAGCGCCATCCGATGGGCATCGGCAAGCCCGTCGCCGCGGGCCTCACCGACGCGCAGGGCCTGGTCCACGCCAAGGACTTCGACGTCAATCCGCACCGGCTGCTCAGGGAATGCGGGCTGTCGGTCTACGAGTTCGACCACCTCGTGGCGGGGCAGCCGATGCTGGGCGCGCGGCACGAGAGGCACCCGTCGCCGATCATCGACCTGCGTGACGGCTACGAGCGCTATACCGCCTCGCTCAGGGAACACTCCGGCAAGACCTACAAATCCACGCTGGCCAAGGAGCGCAAGCTCCAGCGCGAGGCGGGGACGCTGCGCCACGACTACGCCACCACTGACCTGGCGCCGCTGCGCACGCTGCTCGGCTGGAAGACCGACCAATATCGCCGCACCGGGCGCACCGACAGGTTCGCGCACCGGTGGATCGTGGAGCTCGTCGAGCGGCTGCTGGCCACCCAGTCGGAGAGCTTCGCCGGCGTGCTCGACATGATCTACGTGGACGACGAGCCGGTGGCCGGGCACTTCGGGATCCGCACCGCCACGACGCTGGCCGGCTGGTTCCCCGCCTACGACACCCGGTTCGCGAAATACTCCCCCGGCCTGATCCACCACCTCGCGATGGCCGAGCGGGCCGCCGCGTCCGGGATCCAGGTGATCGACATGGGCCGGGGCCAGAAGGAGTACAAGGACAAGCTCAAGAACGGCGAGCTTGAGGTGGCCGAAGGCCGCGTGGCCAGGGTGGGGCCGGCGTCGGGAGTCCACTGGATGCTGCGCGTGCCGGTGCGCAAGACCCGCGCGACCGTGATGGCCAGCCCCTTCCTGCTGAAAACCGCCGACAAGGCATTGAAAACCTACGGGCGGCTCCGTACTGTCCTACAAGGGTGAAGCTCATCGCGCAGCGCACAGGCCGTCACTGTCTGTCGCTTCCGTCCAACCGGCTCGGCCTCTACCTGGCGTTACGCCATTGGTGCGTCCCCGGGCAGCGGATCCTCATGTCGCCGATCTCGGCGGACGAGATCCTCTTCCTGGTGCTCGCGGCCGGTCTGCGCCCGGTCATCGCGCCGCTCTCCCCCCGTGACGGCAACATCGACGTCTCCCGGGTCGACCTCGGCACGGTGGACGCCGTCCTGACGACCAACCTGTACGGCCTCCCCGACCAGGTCGCCGCCTTCGCCGGGAAGATCCTGATCGAGGACGTCGCCCACGCCATGGAGACCAGCGTCGGCGGGCGCCCGCTGGGGACGTTCGGCCAGGCGGGGGTCTTCAGCCTCTCCAAGCACCCGGGAGCGGGCTCGGGCGGCGTGCTGGCCGTGGAGCGCGAGTCCGACTTGCGCGCGCTCGAACACGCCCGCGACGACCTCATGGCCCCCGGCTCGCTGCGGTCCGACCTGACCGGCGTGGCCACCTCGATGGCCCGCCAGGCGGCGCTCAAGCTCGGCCTCGTACGCCCGGCGCTCGCCCTCATGCGCACGCTCGGCCTCCAGGAGGAACGCGAGGGCTACCGGATCGCCCTCGACCCCGACGGGCTGGAGCTGGCGCTCAAGCACGTGCCCGCGCTGCCGCCCTTCGACCCGTGGGTCCGCGCCGACCTGCACGACTATCGCGCGCGCCGCGGCGCGGTGGCCCGCTGGTACCACTCCAGGCGCCTGGCCAAGGTCCCCGCCGACCGGGCCCGCCGGCTGGCGGGCGTCCGCCGCCTGGCGGAGCTGCCCACCGTCGCCCCGGCCGTGCGCGACGACCTCACCCGGCCACTCTTCCGGGTGCCGCTGCTGGTGCGCGACCGGGACGCGGCCATCGCCGAGCTGGAGCGGCACGGGGTGGCGACCGGCTACCTGTACGACCCGCCGTACGACGACTACGCCCCCGCCTTCACCGAGGCCTCCCCCGATCCGCGGCCCGCGCGCTGGTGGGCGCGGCACGTGCTCCCGGTCGATCCCGTGTACGCCGACCGCTCCCTGCCCCTGCTGCGCCGCCTGGAGCCCCCTACGCAGGGTCCGACCTGACCAGCCGCAAGAACGCCTTCAGCCCCGTGATGACCTCCTGGTTGTCGCCCAGCCCGTCCACCGTCTCGTCGAAGCGGCGGGTCATGAGCGTCATCCTGCGCCCCAGGTCGTGGTCGGCCGACTCCAGCTCCCGCCTGGTCGTGTCCAGGCCGGCCGCGATCTCGGTGACGTCCCGCCGGAGCTGATCGGCCGCGGCGTCCAGCGCGAGCACCCGCTCGCGCAGCTCGATCACGTCCACGCGCGGGTAGCGGACCTCCTGCCCCAGCGTCCTGACCCGGTCGCGCAGGTGCGAGGTGTAGGCGCCGACCGGGCGGAAGCAGGTGGCCAGCAGGTAGAAGGCGGAGAAGTAGTAGCCCACCTGCGCCCCGGAGAAGTACGTGACGACCGCGATGACCGCGGCCGAGACGATGTGACCGGAGATCGCCAGCGCGAGCATGCGGCGGGCGATGCCTCTGGCCTCGTCCTCGCGGCGCTGGGTCACCTCGATCCCGGCCTCCCTGGACGCCTCGATCTCGTGGACGACGTGGCGGGCGGCGAAGCACAGGTTCCAGGGGACGGTCAGGACGACGATCAGCCAGAGCAGGGCGATCGCACCCGCGCCCAGCGACAGGAGGGTGGACAGGGGCACGCCGGCGTAGAGGATCAGCCAGGCGGTGAGCAGCGTGACGAGCAGGGAAGCGAGGAGTAGCCACCATTTCATGCGTTTCAGCCTGCTGTGCCCGGGGGTCCCGGCGCGAGAGCCCGGCTACTCAGTTCCGTCCTGAGCACCTGGGATCAGGCCCGCCAGGATGCGGCAGCCGCGTCTGACGTCGGCGAGCGAGGCGGAGCCGTACCCGATCACGAGGCCGTGCAGGCGGCCGCGGGCGTGGTGGTGACGCTCGATGGAGTCGAGCAGGACGCCGCGCTCCCTGGCCCCCTCGACCACGGCGGGCACCGCGCCGGCGGGCAGCTCCGCCAGGACGTGCAGCCCGGCCGTGTCGCCCCGCAGCCGGCACACGGGCCCGAGCAGCTCGACGACGGCGGCGCGGCGGCGCGCGTATTCCAGCCGCATCCTGCGCAGGTGCCGGTCCAGGTCGCCGCGCTCCAGCAGGGTCGCCACGGCCTGCTGCACAGGGCCGCTGGTGCGGTCGGCGAGCGCGCGGCGCAGCCCGGCGATCCTGCCGACCAGCTCGGGCTCGCCGACCAGCCAGCCGACGCCCACGTCGGGCGCGAGGATCTTGGACAGCGTGCCGAGGAGCACCACCCGGGAGGGGTCGAGTCCGTAGAGGGCGGGCAGCGGCGCGACGTCGTAGCGGAACTCGGCGTCGTAGTCGTCCTCCACGATCGTCGCGCCGGTGCTCCTGGCCCAGGCCAGCAGCCGCTCCCTGCGCGGGATCGGCAGCCGGCCGCCCAGCGGATACTGGTGCGCGGGCGTCGTGTAGAGCACCCGCAGATCGCGCGGGAGCCCGTCCACGATCACGCCGTCCTCGTCCACCGGGCACGGCACGACCTCGGCGCCCCTGGCCGCGAACACGGTGCGGGCCACGTGGTAGCCGGGCTCCTCGACGCCGGCCCTGGCGCCCGTGCCGAGCAGGGCGAGCGCGCACAGGTCGAGCCCGTTGCCGGTGCCTCTGGTGACGAGGATGTTCTCCGGGCCGACGGCCATGCCTCTGGCCCGCCGGAGATGGTCGGCGAGCAGCTCTCTGAGGTGCGGCAGGCCGTACGGGTCGGGCTCGGCCCCCGGCGGCAGGTCGGCGGCCTTGCGCCAGGCCCGCTTCCACGCCGCGCGGTCGTAGTCGCGCACCCACGGCTGGCCCGGCGTCAGGTCGATCCAGCTCGCCGGGGGCGGCGGCGGGACGGGGGTGTGCGGGCTCTCCCTGGGCGGCCCGCCCGCCGGGCGCGGCCGCTCCATGTCGGCCACGAACGTGCCGGAGCCGTGCCGCCCGTCCAGCCAGCCCTCCGCGTAGAGCTGCTGGTACGCCTCCGTGACCACGGTCCTGCTCACCACGAGCTGGGCCGCCAGCGCCCGGGTGGACGGCAGCCGCTCGCCGGGGGCCAGCGTGCCGTCCAGCATGGCGCGGCGCAGCCAGTCCGCGAGCTGGGCGGTGAGCGGGGCCACCGACTCCCGCGAAAGGGAAACCGGCAGGTCAACATGGGTACGCATAAAAGTGGTCTCTACGAAGGGCTGGATAGTGGCCCTACAGGATAGGTCCACTTCGTCATTACCGTCGAATCATGCTCTCCACCACACCCCGCACCACGCTCGGCCGCGAGAAGCAACGCGGCAGCACCGACAGGAACGATCTCTACGAGGTGCTCGACACCGGCCTGGTCTGCCACCTGGGCGTGGTCGTGAACGGCCACCCCATGGTCGTGCCCACCGGCTACGGGCGCATCGGCGAGACCCTCTACCTGCACGGCTCCACCGGCGCCACGACGCTGCGCACGGGAGAGGGCGGCGACGTGTGCGTCACGGTCACGCACGTGGACGGGATCGTGCTGGCCCGCTCGATCTTCCACCACTCCGTCAACTACCGCTCGGCCGTCATCTACGGGCGGGCCAGGCTCGTGACCGACCCCGACGAGCGCATGGAGGGGCTGCGGGCCCTGTCCGAGCAGCTCGCGCCCGGTCAGTGGGACTACGTGCGGCGTCCGTCGCGCAAGGAGCTGGCCGCCACGGCGGTGCTGGCGCTGTCGCTGGAGGAGGCGTCGGTCAAGATCCGGCGCGGGGCGCCCAAGGACGAGGAAGAGGACTACGCGCTGCCGGTTTGGGCGGGAGTGCTGCCCCTGGTCACGTCATGGGGCGAACCAGAGCCAGATCCGATGCTCCCAGAAGGTATCGGTGCGCCTGTTCACATCCTCCATCGGGAGTAGTTCCATGAATCCGGAACCACCTGGCCAACCTATCTTCTTGATCGCACGTCTCATCAGGTGGGCCGGCTCCTGATGGGAGAGGGCAAATGGAGTGGATTGCTCCCGGATACACCGAAATAAAGCAGCTCGGGACAGGCGCCAGCGGACGGGTGGTGCTGGCGGTACATGACGAGACCGGGGTCAAGGTCGCGATCAAGTACTTGTCCGAGGAGTTGCGGCACAGTCCTGCCTCCCTGGCCAGGTTCCAGTCGGAGGCGCGGCTGCTGACCACGCTGCGCGATCCCAACATCGCCACGATGTGGGAGTACATCCAGGATCCCGGCGGCGCGGCCATCGTGATGGAGCTGGTCAACGGCGTCTCGTTGCGCGCGCTGCTGCGTGAGCACGGCACGACCGAGCCTGAGGCGGCGCTGGTCGTGCTGAAGGGCTCGCTGCTGGGCCTGGCGAGGGCGCACGGGGCCGGCCTCGTCCACCGGGACTACAAGCCCGAGAACGTGCTCGTCAGGGACGACGGGGTCAGCAAGCTCGTCGACTTCGGCATCGCGGTGAGCCAGGGCACGATCGCCCATCCCGAGGGCACGCCCCCGTACATGGCGCCGGAGCTGTGGGACCGGCAGCCCGCCTCGCCGGCGACCGACGTGTACGCGGCCACGGCCGTCTTCTTCGAGTGCCTGACCGGGCACCGGCCGTACCGATCGACCGAGCCGAGCGTCCTGGGCTACCAGCACATGCACGCGCCCGTGCCCTTCCACGACGCGCCTGAGCCGATGCGCGGGCTGATCAGGCGCGGGCTGGCCAAGGATCCGTCGCAGCGTCCGCCGACCGCGCAGGCGTTCGTGGCGGAGCTGGAGGCGGCGGCCAGGGCGGCGTACGGCGAGGACTGGGAGGAGCGCGGCAGGCGGCGGCTGGCCGCGCTCGTGGCCCTGCTCGCGCTGCTGCTGCCGATGCCCCAGACGCCTGCCCCCGAGGTCACCACCTCGCTGGCCAGGACGGTGTTCCGCGGCGTGCGCTCGAACATCACGCGCGTGGCCATGGGCAGCGCCGTGGCCGCCGTGGTGGTGGCGGCGACGGTCGTGGTCGTGCTGGCCAACAGGCAGACGCCGCCCGCCCAGCCGATCGGCGCGGCGGCGGCCGTGCCGCCGTCCCAGGCCACGACCGAACCGGCCGCGATCTTACCGACCACGCCCGAGCCCGAGCCGGAGAGCACGCCAGAAGAGACACCCGGGGAGACGCCCGGGGAGACGCCTGAGGCCACGCCGCAGACGTCGCCCGAGGCGATCGTGCCGGAGGCGCGGCCCACCAGGTCGCTCGCGCCGCCCCCGGTCGTCACCAAACCGTCGAAGACGCCGCAGACGTCCAAGAAGCCGACCAAGAAGGCCACTCCGACACCGACGAAGACCCCGACCTCCACCCCGACGACCCCCACGCCGACGCCGACGCCGACGCCCACGCCCACGCCGACCACCCAGACTCCGACGGCCGATCCGCCGCCGCCGGTCACCTCGGTGCTCGGGGTGAGCCTGGACGGGCTCACGCTCGGCGAGGGCGCGACCGCGAGCGCCACGGTCACCGTGCGCACCGACGGCACCGCTCCCGTGTTCGCCACCGCGACCTGGGCCGCGCCCGGCACCGGCGGCCACCTCCAGCGGGTGCGCCTGGCCGGCGCCAGGTTCTACAGCCGCACCCTCACCTGGTCGATGGGCGAGCGCCCGTGCGGCAGCACGGTCACGCTGACCCTCACCACGTCACCGGCGGCCTCCGGCGGTGCGCGGACGACGTCGGTGTCCGTGCCGCCCTGCCCGACCAGGGTGACCGGGCTGCGCGTCAGCCTCGGGATGCCGGCCGCGCCGGGACGTACGGCGGCGGCCCGGATCAGGGTGACGGCGAGCGGCACCGGGGAGATCCCCGTGGAGGCGCGGTTCGCGATCAACGGCGACGGCGCCGGCACCCAGACGGCGAGCCTGTCAGGACGTACGTCCTACTCGCGCACGCTCACCCACACCTTCAAGTCCCGCCCGTGCGGCGCGACGCTGTCGGTGACGGTGCGCGCGGGCGGCAGGACCGCCACCGCGCGAACCTCCGTGCCGTGCCCGCCGCAGGTGCGGCAGGTGTCGATCGTCGAGGCCGGTCCGGGCAGGGGCGGGCTCAGCGCGACCGTCAGGGTCACCACGTCCAGCACCCAGCCGGTACGGCTCAACGTCTCGTTCTCCACCGGTGGCGAGGGGGGCGGCACGCGGTCGGTCACCCTGTCGGGCGGCACCTCCTACACCGAGACCCTGAGCCTGCCCGTCAAGCTGCCCTGCGGCACGAAGTGGTCCGTGACCGCCGCCACCGTCCCCGCGGCGGCCGGCGGGAGCGACAGCAGCAGCGGCAGCACGCAGGCGTGCCCGCCGAAGGACCCGCCGTCGGATCCGCCCAAGGATCCGCCGACCGAACAGACAAAAGACCCGAAGCCCAGTGAGACACCGAGCACTGAATCACCCGGCACCATTGAGTGATAATCCTGACACCTTGGCATATCAGTAGCGGGAAAGCGGTTCCCTCTGGTTAAGCTACGGACCGTCTGATGAGGGTGGGGGCCCAGACAACTCCAGAGGAGACCGTTATGCACGGTGATGGGCAGTGGGGGGTCCCTGGCTACACCGAGGTCCGCCAGCTCGGCGCAGGGGCGGCCGGGCGCGTGGTGCTGGCCAGGCGCGACTACGACGACGCCGAGGTGGCCATCAAGTACCTCAGCGACGAGCTGAGAGCCGATGTGGGATTCGTCGCCCGCTTCCGGCACGAGGCCCGGTTGCTCGGCACGCTCCAGAGCGTGCACCACGCCCGCCTGATCGACTACGTCGAGACGGGCCAGGGCGCGGCGATCGTCATGGAGCTGATCAACGGCATCTCGTTACGCGAGGTCCTCAGGTCGGAGGGGCCCACGGGGCCTGAGGCGGCGCTGACGGTGCTCAAGGGCTCGCTCCAGGGCCTGGCCTCCGCGCACGCGATCGGGGTCGTGCACCGCGACTTCAAGCCCGAGAACGTGATGGTCCAGGGCGACGGCACCAGCAAGCTCGTGGACTTCGGCATCGCGGTCAGGGCGGGCGAGGAGGCGAGCGCCGCGGGCACTCCGCCGTACATGGCGCCCGAGCAGTGGTCGGGCGGGTCCCCTGGGCCCGCCACCGACGTGTACGCGGCCACCGTCGTGTTCTTCGAGTGCCTGACCGGCACCCGCCCCTACCGGGCCGGGAACATCGCCGCGCTGGCCCGCCAGCACCAGAGCGCGCCACCGCCCGTGGACGAGGTGCCCGGTCCGCTGCGCGGCCTGATCGAACGCGGCCTGGCCAAGGACCCGGCGGGGCGCCCGCCGTCGGCCGAGGCGTTCCTGACCGAGCTGGAGGCCGTGGCGGCCGAAGGCTACGGGCCCGACTGGGAGGAGCGCGGGCGCCGCCGCCTGGCCGCGCTCGCGGGGCTGCTGGTCCTGCTCTTCCCGAGCGCGCTCGACGAGCCGGTCGAGACGCAGACCTCGCTCGCCGAGACCCGCTTCCGCGAGCCGTCCCGCATCCTGAGCAAGCTGCCCGCCAAGATCGCCATCGGCGCGACCGCCGTGGGCGTGCTGGTGGCCGCGGTCGTGATCATCGCGAACGCATCCAAGGGCGAGCCGGTGCTCCAGGCGGAGACCAGCACGGTCGCGCCGACGACGAGCGCGCCCGGCACGCCCGAGCCGGCGGAGACGGACGAGGAGCCGCCGCCGGCCACCGAGGAGCCCGTCACCGACGAGCCGACGCCGACGGACACCTTGAGCGACGCGCCGCCGCCCGCCGTGCCGACGAGCAACCCGCCCGCCACGACGCCGACGCCGACCGCGTCCAAGACCAAGACGCCCACCAAGAAGCCGACCAAGCCGCCGGTCAAGACCAAGAAGCCGACCACGTCGCCGACGCCCGAGCCCGAGCTCTCCGGCAAGGTCGGCGACCCCGAAGGCAACCCGCCGCCCACCTCGGCCACCCCGACCGCCTCGATCACGCCCACCACCGCCCCTACGACCAGGACTCCGAGCACCGCTCCGACGACCGCGCAGCCATCGCCCACCGGTGACGACGGGACCCCTGGCGACGAGACGACGCCGCAGGAGCCCAGGCTCGACAGCGTGGGCAAGGCGCAGTCCGCATTGATCGCTCTCGGCCTCGTGACGTCGGGCGTGCTTCCCGTCACACTTGCGGTGAGGCGCCGGATGGCAGGACGCCACAGAAGGAAGCGCTAGACGGCGCCGGGGGGGCGACGGCGATGAACAACCCCGAAAACGACATCGCCGGGTTCCGGCTCACTGAGCACACCTGGATCACGGAGCTCGGCAACTGGATCGACGCCATCTCACCCGATGGCCGCAGGGCGGGGGCGCTCCTGTTCGATCCCAAGATCATCGGTCTGCCCGGCGTGCGCGACCGCGTGGTGCAGACGGTCATGACCGACCAGCGGCTCGTGCTGGCCGGGCTGACCGGGCTGATCCCCGTGGCCGACGTGGTCGCGGCGGGCCGTCAGGTGTGGCTGCTCACCGCGCAGGCGGTCAGCCCCACCCTGGCCGATCTGCTCGCCGACGGGCCGATCGACCCGGGCGGCGCGGCCGCGGCGCTGGTGGAGACCGCGCAGACGCTGCTCGCGCTGCACGGGGCCGGCGTCACGCACGGCTCCGTGCACCCGGGCACCGTGGTGATCACCGGCGAGGGCGCCGCACTGCTGTCGGAACGCGGCCTGTCCGACGCCATCCGCGGCCAGATCTCCGGGCGCGAGCGGGACGCGGCGGGCTGGGCGTCGCTGGCCCGCGGGCTGGCCGCCTCCTTCGGCCAGAGCGCGCCGCGGGCCGCCGCGCTGTTCGACCGCGCCGCGGCCGCGGCCGGCACCCTGGGCCTGGGGGCCGCGCGGAGCACCCTGATCAGCGAGCGCGCCGCGCTGCCCGGCGGCTCCATCAGCAGGGACGGGCTGGCGCGGGCGGCGCGCGGCAGGTCGGCGTTCGCGCAGCCCCGCTCGTACGCGCAGGCGCCCGTCCCGCCCGTCACGCCGCCGGACGAGGGCGACATCGTCACGCTTCTGCACGTGCCGGGCAGGTCGGCGGGGCCGTTGCACTTCGGTCCCGGCGTCGGCACGCAGGAGCAGCGGCCGGAGACGACGGCCGAGCGGATCTGGCGGGCCGGGCGCGGCGAGGCCGCCACCGAGCAGCGCCCCGGCCGCATCGCCAAGGCCACGCGGGCGCGGCGGCGGCGGCGGCGGACGATCCTGGCCACGGCCGTGTTCGCGGCCATCATGGCGGGGGCGATCCTGGCCTGGTTCAAGCTGGGCGACACCCCGGACCTGGCGGTCAAGTCGATCAACGTGGTGGCGCCGAAGAAGACGCAGGGCTGCGGCAGCGCGGTCGTGATCACCGGCACGGTGGTGACCAACGGGGCGGCCGGCGAGGTGACGTACGAATGGCGCAAGAACCTCGACAAGCAAGTCGTCAAGGGAACATTGCGCACAAACTCCGATCAGACGTCGTACACCGTGCCGCTGCGGTGGACGCTGCAGGGAAAGAGCAGCGTCAAGGCCACGGCCACGCTGCGGATCCTCACGCCGGGCCCGGTGCGCACCGACAAGGCGAGCTTCACTTACAAGTGTTGATGCTCGCCCAGCAATGCATATCAAAGCGGTTCTTACTAATCTGGCCAGCATGACCACGCAGACCCCCGCGGGCTGGTACCCGGACCCGTACGGAGAGCCCCAGCTCCGCTGGTGGGACGGCAGCCAGTGGACCGACGCCACGCACGCGCAGGAGCAGGGGCCGGGCGGCCGGCCCCAGCAGCCCTCCTCCGGGCCGCAGACGCAGCCCCAGCCGCCCGGCCAGGCACCCGGCCAATCACTGGGCCAATCACCGGGCCAATCACCGGGCCAATCACCGGGCCAATCACCGCCGGGCCAGGCACCGGGCGGCCAGCCGTCCGGCCCGACGGGGCCGAACTGGGCGAGCATGCCGGCGAACCCCACGCTCCAGTACGGCCAGCCCACGTCCGGCCAGTCGGCCTACGGCCAGCCCACGCCGCCCACCCAGCAGTGGGGCGGGGCGCAGCTCCCCGGCCCCGGCTACGGCCCGCCGCCGAAGCAGGGCAATCCGCTGCCGTGGGTGTTCGGCGGGCTGGCGGCGCTGGTGGTGCTCGCGCTGATCGTGGTCGCCGGGATCTTCTTCATCAACAGAACCACGGGGGTCGTGTCGGCCCCGACGCCGACCGACACGTTCGAGTCGCAGGAGCCGCCCTCCAACGAGCCGCCCTCCAGTGAGCCGCCGCCCAGCCAGGGCGCGAGCGAGCTGCCGCAGCCGGTGGACGGGCGGGTCGCGGACCCGTCGAGCGGCATCTCCTTCGCGGTGCCGAAGGACTGGACGGTGCCCCCGGCCAACCAGGTCAACGGCACGGACCCGACCGAGCAGGCGTGGTCGAGCGGGGTGCAGGCCACCTCCCAGGAGAACTACGAGGGCGAGTCCGACTGGATCGGCAACGTCTACACGGGCGTGCTCAACGAGCTCTACCCCTACACCGGGGCCTCGGGCCTGGGCGACACGGCCAAGGCCGTCTTCGTCGACTTCTCCACCAAGTACTACGCGATCGCGCACGAGAGCAAGGTCGTGCAGGACAAGGCCATCAAGGTTGGCGACCGCGACGCGTGGGTGCTGCAGTTCGAGCTCGACTTCACCAAGGTGTCGGAGGAGAAGGGCTACAAGTGGAAGAAGGAGAACGGCGCGGTCGTCCTCATGGATCGCGGGCAGGGTGAGCGACCGGCCATCCTGTACGTCTCCGTTCCCGACAACCTGGGCACCGACGTGGTCAGTCAGGTTCTCGGCTCGCTCAAGTCCTCATAAGCCGTGGCACTAGGCTGGTGGGGTAACAAGCGGGCGGATTGCTCCGAGCCGCTGGGCGAGGAGATCTCATGAGTGACTTGCTGGTCTGGATCGACTGCGAGATGACCGGGCTCGACCTTGGTCGTGACGCGCTCGTCGAGGTGGCGTGCGTCATCACCGACAGCGAGCTCAATCAGGTGGACGAAGGCGTGGACGTGGTCATCAAGCCGCCGCCCGAGTCCCTGGAGCAGATGTCGCAGGTCGTGCGCGAGATGCACACGGCCTCGGGGCTGCTGCCTGAGCTGGCCGGCGGCGTGACGCTGGCGGAGGCCGAGTCGCTTGTGCTCGACTACATCCGCCGCCACATTCCCGAGCCGAAGAAGGCGCCGCTGTGCGGCAACTCGATCGGCACGGACCGGACGTTCATCTCCCGGGACATGCCCGGGGTCGACTCCTATCTGCACTACCGGATGATCGACGTCTCGTCGATCAAGGAGCTGGTCCGGCGGTGGTATCCGCGGGTCTACTTCGCCGCGCCGGAGAAGCAGGGCGGACACCGGGCTCTGGCCGACATCACGGAGAGCATCAGGGAGCTCCGCTACTACCGCGCGGCGATCTTCGTGGGGCAGCCAGGACCCGACTCTGCGACCGCGAGATCCCTGGCAGAGCGTGTCAGCGGCTAAAAGAGTGGCGTAAAGAGTCCCGAATCCCGCTACACTTTTCTTGTGCCACCACACAGCGGTGGCCATGGTGGGTGTAGCTCAGTTGGTAGAGCGCCAGGTTGTGGTCCTGGATGCCGAGGGTTCAAGTCCCTTCACTCACCCCAACGCGAACGGCCGGTCCTTCGGGATCGGCCGTTGTCGTTTTCTCCCGACAACGGCCCCAAATCATGACATTGCGAGTTATGCTCGCTGTCTACCGCTAACGCCGGAAGCACGGGGGCCATCGGCGATCTGACCGTCTGCGCGCCCCCGGAGGCCGGATGAGAGTCGACGACGCAGCGTTCGATAGCGTGTTCACGGCGCTGAGCAAACGCGAGGCCGAGGTCATGGATCTGATCGCCACAGGTCAGTCCAACGGCCAGATCGCGCAGTTGCTGTTCCTCAGCGAGAAGACGGTGAAAAACCACGTCAACCGCATCTACGCCAAGCTCGGCGTCGACTCCAGGGTCACCGCCATCGGCCTGTGGCGCTCGCGCCAGCAGTAGCCGCGCCCCGGCCGGCCGCGCCGGCTATCGGAAGCGGGCGCGGAGGTAGGCGGCGGTGCTCTCGTCGGCGGGCAGGAACGCTTCGAGCTGGAGCTCGGCGAGCGTGACGTCCACGGCGGTCGCGAAGGACGTCAGCGTGGTCAGCAGGCGCAGCTCCGTCTCGCCGCACCGCAGCCGGAGCGGCACGGCGAACCCCAGGTGGCCGGGCCCGGGGACGGCGTCGGGCACATAAGACTCCAGCTCGGCCACGAACGCGTCCAGCCGCGGGTCGGGGCTGCGTACGAGGCGTCCGCGCAGGCTCTCCACGATGTGCCGCCCCCACTCGGGGAGGTTGAGCACCCTGGGCGCCAGCCCCTTGGGGTGGAGCGCCAGCCGCAGGACGTTGAGAGGCGGCTCCAGGAGCTCGGGAGCGGCGCCTTCGGTCAGAAGGTCCAGAGCCGCGTTCGCGGCCACCAGCTCGCCATAGGGGCGCACCACGACCGCCGGGTACGGCATGTGCCCCTGGAGGATGTCGTCCAGGGCGTCCCGGATCGGGCGGAGCATGGGCTCATCCAACGGCGACTCCGGAAATAGCGGGGCATATCCGGCGGCCAGCAGGAGGCTGTTGCGCTCCCGCAGCGACAGCTCCAGCGACTCGGCCAGGCGCACCACGATGCCGCGGCCCGGCCGGCTGCGGCCCTGCTCCATGAAACTGAGGTGGCGCTGGGTGGTGCCGGCCCGGTTCGCCAGCTCCAGCTGGCTCACCCTGCGGCTGCTCCGCCAGCGCCGCAGCTCGGTCGCGAATGCTTCCACGTGCCCTTTCTAGCCGACGCTCCCCGCTGGCGGCGATTCCCCGGAGGGTATGACGCGTAGGTCTGTGGAGAAATGGGGGCTTGGCGGCTGAATGGTTTAAGTGATGCTCTTGGTGCCATAGACATCGAAGACGGTGTTCTGGGGAGGGACCTGGTCATGGTGCAAAGAGCGCGTGTCGTGGTCGTGGGAGCGGGCTTCGCGGGGCTGGCCGCGACCCGGGAGCTGGCCAAGGGCGGGGCGTTGGTGACGCTCGTCGACCGCAACCCGTACTCGACCTTCCAGCCCTTGCTCTACCAGGTCGCCACGGCCGGGATGGGCACGTCCGACGTGTCGTACCCGATCAGGACCTTCGCCGCCAGGTGGCCCAATGTGCGGGCGCGGCGGGCCGGGCTGAGCAAGGTGCTGCCCGACGAGCGGCGGGTCGAGCTCGACGACGGCGGCGTCCTCGACTACGACTACCTCGTGCTGGCCACCGGCGTCACCACCAACTGGCTCAACGTGGCGGGCGCGCCGGAGAACGCGCTGCCGATCTATTCGCTGGGCGACGCGGCCGGGCTGCGGCGGCGGCTGCAGCACTACCTGGAGGACACGGCGGCGGGCCGGCGCAAGAGCACCCACGTCGTGGTGGTCGGCGCGGGCGCGACCGGGGTCGAGATGGCCGGCACGCTGGCCGAGCTGCGCCGGCACACGATACCGCTGACGCATCCCGAGATCAGGCCGGACCAGACGAGCGTGACGCTGGTGGAGCGGTTCGACTTCGTGCTGTCGCCCTACAAGCGGCGGCTGCGCGACCAGGCGGCCAAGGCGCTGCGCAGGAGAGGGGTGCGCCTGCGCCTGGGCTCCACCGTGGCCTCGGTCGATCCGGACGCGGTGGTGCTGGCCGACGGCACGCGGCTGCCGAGCGACGTGACCGTGTGGGCGCTGGGCGTCACCGCGCCGGACGACGTGTCCCACTGGGGGCTGCCGCAGGGCAAGGGCGGCCGGATCACGGTCACGGAGACGCTGAACGTCCCCGGGCATCGCGAGATCTTCGTGATCGGCGACCTGGCCGGGTCGCCCCACCCGCTGCCCCAGCTCGCCCAGCCGGCGATCCAGATGGGCAAGCACGTGGGCAAGGAGATCATCGCGGCCGCGCACGGGAAGCCGCTGCGGCCGTTCTCCTATGACGACCCCGGGATCATGGCGACCGTGGGCAAGGCGGAGGCCGTGCTGCAGCTCGCCAACGGGATGACCATGCACGGCCTGCCCGCCTGGCTGGTGTGGATCTTCATCCATGTGGCGTACCTGCTGGGCGGGCGCAACCGGGCGAGCGTGCTGCTCAACTTCTTCTGGCGGTACTTCGGGCCGCGGCGCAGCGCGGCCAGCGTCACGCAGTGAGCACGCTCAGAGCGCTTCCGACAGGGCCTTCAGGCCGTGGTCGAGGTCGCTCTCCGGGATGTTCAGCGCGGGACGCATGCGTACGGAGCGGGGGCCGCAGGGCAGCACCAGCACGCCCTGGTCCTCCCTGAGCCTGGTCACCAGGGCGTCGCGGGCGGCCTGGTCGGGCAGGTCGAACGCGCACATCATGCCCCGGCCGCGGACGTTGGACAGCGACTCGGGACGCTCGGCCTCCAGCTTGACGAGACGTTCGAGCAGCACGGTCCCCAGCGTGCCGGCGCGCTCGATCAGGCCGTCGCGCTCGATGATCTCCAGGATGCCCCGGCTGCGGACCATGTCCACCAGGCCGCCGCCCCACGTGGAGTTGATCCGCCCGCTCTGCTGGAACACGTTGTCCGGCACCTGGTCCACCCTGCGGCCCGCCATGATCCCGCCGACCTGGACCTTCTTCGCGAACGCCACCACATCGGGAGCCAGCCCGAGCTGCTGGTACGCCCAGGGCGTCCCGGTCGTCCCGCCGCCCGTCTGGACCTCGTCGAGGATGAACAGGGCGTCGTACTCGTGGCAGAGGTGCTGCATGGCCTGCAGGAACCCGGGCCGCATGTGGTTGTCGCCGCCCTCCCCCTGGATCGGCTCGGCGATGAAGCAGGCGATGTCGTGCGGATTGCGCTCGAAAGCCTCCCGCGCCTGAGCGAGCGCCCGCTCCTCGGCGGCCTCGACGTCGCCGAAGTGGATGGCGGGCACGTCGATGCGCGGCCAGCCGAACTTCGGGAAGCGGTCGGTCTTGCCCGGCTCGGTGTTGGTCAGGCTCAGCGTGTAGCCGCTGCGGCCGTGGAAGGCCTTGGTCAGGTGCAGGACCTGGGTGCCCAGGTCGCGCGACCGGCCGGCGGCCTCGTTGCGGCGGCTCTTCCAGTCGAAGGCGGTCTTGAGCGCGTTCTCGACGGCGAGCGCGCCCCCCTCGACGAAGAACAGGTGCGGCAGCTCGGGGTCGCCGAGCACACGGGCGAAGGTGTCGACGAAGTCCGCCAGGTGCTCGGTGTAGATGTCGGGGTTCGCCGGCTTGTTCCTGGCCACCTGGCCGAGGAGCTGGGCGAAGTCGGAGTCGAAGGGCGGGTTCACGCCGAGCGGCGCGGAGGCGAAGAACGTGTAGAAGTCCAGATAGCGGCGGCCGTTTCGGGCATCGACGAGCCAGGAGCCCCGGCTGAGCTCGAGATCGAGCACCAAGCGGTATCCGTCGACGAGAAGGTGGCGGGCAAGTCGGGTGTGTACGTCCATGTCGCCTCCACAGTCAGACTGGGCCGCACGTTCCTATTGGGGAACGCCGACATCTACATAAAATTTACGGTATGCCTGCCCCTGGAGTGAAGTTCTTCACGCGCAGCGATAGTGCGATCATCGCGATTCCGTACAGGATGGCGAAGACGCCGATCAGCCAGACGAGGCTGAGCATGCCCGCCGCCGGCCAGATGAGGAGCAGGACGCCGAAGATCACCGACAGGACGCCGCCCACGATGAACATCCACTCGTTGTCGATGACCTTGCGGAGCTGGACCCCGGCCACGATCTCCGCGATGCCGGTGAAGATGGCCCAGAAGGCCACGAGGTAGAGCAGGGCCAGGGAGGTGATCCCCGGCCAGACGAGTGCCGCGATACCGGCCAGGATCCCGATGATTCCGGAAGTAATGAGCCAGGCTCTCGATCTGGCCCCGTGCCGGAACCCGGCGATCGACGCGAAGATTCCGCCGACCAGCGCGTACGCGCCAAAGAAGATCACCAGCACGAGCAGCGTGATGCCCGGCCAGATCAGCGCCAGGATGCCGAAGATGATCGCCAGCAGGCCCCTGAGGAGCAGCAGCCACCACGATCGAGAGAGTTCTCCCATGCTGGTCTTGCTTTCCGGGCGCCGCCCGAAAACAGACCAGCATCGGGTCAAATGTCGGTGATCCGCACGCCCACGGTGCCGGTGCTCCCCCTGCGCAGCTTGCTGCCGAGCAGCGTGATGCGCCCCATGAGCCCGTATTTACGCCGCAGCAGCCCGCGCACCCGCTCGGTCTCCGCCGCGTCCAGCACCTCGGCCCTGCCCTTGACCTGCTCGGTCCTGAGCTTGCCGCGCAAGTCGCAGCCGGCCACGCTCACCTCGGGGTTGTGCCTGATGCGCTTGATCTTCCAGGAGTCGGCGGGGGTCCAGAAGACCACCGCGTCGCCGTCCTGCGCCGCCCACACGGGAGTCGCGACCGGCCGGCCGTCCCTGCGGTAGGTGGTCACCGAGATGTACTGCTCCGCACCGAGATTCACACGTGCGAGTAGACCACAAGGGACACCGCGATGTACTGCACCAGGTACGCCGCGACGGTGAACGCGTGGAACACCTCGTGGAAGCCGAACCAGCGGGGCGAGGGATCCGGGCGGCGCAGCCCGTACACGATCGCTCCCGCCGAGTAGAACAGGCCGCCCACGGCCACCAGCACGACGGCGGCCACGCCCGCGCCTTCCAGCAGCTGCGGCATCACGAAGATCGCGGCCCAGCCGAGCGCGAGGTAGAGGACGGTGTAGAGCCAGCGCGGCGCGCCCATCCAGAACACCCGGAACAACACCCCGGACAGGGCGCCGCCCCAGACGACGGCGAGCATCACCACCCTCGCGGCGCCGTCGAGGGCCAGCAGGGCGAAGGGCGTGTAGGTGCCCGCGATGATCAAGTAGATGTTGGCGTGATCCAGCCTGCGCAGGAAATCGGCCAGCTTGGGGCCGAGCGTGCTGCGGTGATAGGTGGCCGAGATGCCGAACAACAACGCCGAGGTGACTGCGTAAATGACGGAGGCGAGGCGGGCCTGAAGAGTCGGGCCGAGCGCCACCAGCACGAACCCGGCGACAAGCGTCACAGGCAGTGCTCCGGTGTGCAACCAGCCTCGCAGCCTGGGCTTAACGGTGATGGTCGTCATATAACCTACGGTACCGTAGGTTACGCGAATGCTTCTCTGCGACGTCCGTCACAGCCCCTTCAGGAAACGGACCGCCACGGGCACGGCGACGGACCCGCCGGAGCCGCCGTGCCGCACGAAGACGCAGAAGGCCAGATCGTCGCGATAGCCGATGAACCAGCCGTGCGACACCGCGTCAGGCACCTCGGCCGTGCCCGTCTTGCCCGCCACGCCGTCCGGCAGCCCCGCCTCGCTGGCCGTGCCGTGATCGACCACGGCGGCCATCATCTCCCGCAGCGCGCCGGCGACCCCCGCGTCGAGCTGCACGTCGCGATACGGCTCACCGTCGATGCGGCGCACCTGCTTCTCCGACAGCAGCCGGGGCGAGCGCCAGGTGCCGCTCTGCACCGCGGCGGCCAGTGCGGCCATGCAGAGCGGGGTGGCGACCACCTCGCCCTGGCCGATCGCGTCGGCCCCGAACATGTTCTGGTCGTCGGTCTCCGGCACGGTGCCGCAGGTCCCGCCGATGCCGGTGGCGATCGGGCGGCCGAAACCCCACTCGTTCGCCGTCTCACGCAGGTCCTCCACGGTGAGCCTGGTGGTGGCCTGCTCGACGAACGTCGTGTTGCACGAGTAGGCGAACGCGTCGGTGAAGCTGACCAGCCCGCGGTCCACCTCGCCGTCGTTCTCGAAGGGCCGGTAGGACGGGATGGTGTACGTACTGGGGCACGGGAGCTGGTCCGACGGGGTCAGCCCCGATTCGAGCAGCGCCGCCGCCGTGATCGTCTTGAAGGTGGAGCCCGGCGGGAAGACGTCCTGCACGGCGCTGTGGTTCTCCTTGAGCCGGTCGGCCAGCGCGAGGATCTCGCCGGTGCTCGGCCGGATGACGATGATCGCGGAGTCCTCGACCCCGTCCAGCGCGCGGGCGGCCGCCGCCTGGACCGGGCGCGACAGGGTGGTGCGTTCGACGTTCGCCTCCGGCTGGCGGGCCATGAGCTGCCGGTCGGGCTGCCCCGGGACCTTCGACACCAGGGCCCAGCCGTGGTTGGCCCGCTCGAACTCGGGCTCGAGCTGCTTCAGGTAGGAGTCGGCGTAGCTGTCGTTCGGGATCTTGTCGCCCTCGCTGGTGACCAGCTCGGCCGCGGACGAGTCGATCTCGCTCAGCTCCAGCGTGCCGCCGCCCTTGAGCAGCGGGTGCAGCGTTTCGGGCGCCCATAACACCTTCCAGGCCCGATCGCGTACGCCCAGCCGCAACGTCCCGTCGAACGGCCACGCCCCGAACTCGGTGAGCAGCCGCACCCCCGCGAACGGCACCTCGGCGCTCTCCTCCCCCGTGCCCTTGAGCTGCCCCGAGGTGAGCTGGATGGAATCGACGTGCAACGCGTCGCTCAGCTCGCGATGCAGGACGACGAAGTTGGGCGGCGGCTGGTAGACCAAACGGGCCATGGCCTGCACGTCGCCCTTGCGCCACGCCGCGAAGTAGGCCGTCGCGGTCTGGGCGGCGCTGCCCTTCACCCCGCTCGACGCCAGAACAGCGAAAGCACCCGCCCCAACTACCGCGACAAGCGCGATAACGAGCACAATCAGCCTTCGTCGTCGCATACGGTTTCTCCCAGGGAGGGGATCAAGTTGGCCCGTGGACAGCGAGAACCGATGCCCGGCCGGTATCCGGTGACGTTCGGTGAGATCGAACTGCTCCGGGATCTCGACAGGCAGGACGGCTGGGTGCTGTCCAAGGAAGGCGTACCTCAGTCGTATGTAGATCTACAAGACCCGACATTTCTGGAATTCGAGTATGTACGACTCATGGCGGACGTGATCGACCTTCTCCAAGAAGGGCCGCTGAGCTGCGTTCACGTGGGCGGCGGCGGCTGCACGATCCCCCGCTACGTCGCCGCCACCCGTCCAGGCTCCAGGCACATCGTGATCGAGCCCGACGGCCTGCTGGTCAACCTCGTACGCGAGCAGCTCGACCTGCGCTCGGTGCCCAAGCTGAAGGTCATCATCGAGGGCGGCAGGGCCGGGACCGCCAAGGTCTGGGACGCCACGGCCGACCTGGTGGTGCTGGACGCCTTCACCGGCGCGACGATGCCGGTGGAGCTGGCCACGACCGAGTACATGGGCGACATCGCGCGGATCCTGCGGCCGGGCGGCACCCTGCTGATCAACATGGCCGACGGCAAGGGGCTGGCGTTCGCCAAGCGGCTGCTGGCCACGGTGACGGGCACGTTCAGGCACGTGGCGCTGCTGGCCGAGCCGGGGATCATGCGGGGCAGGCGGTTCGGCAACCTGATCGTCGCGGCCTCCCGTGCGGAGCTGCCGCTGGATCAGCTCGCGCGGCGCGCGGCGGGCGGGCTGACGCAGGCGCGGTGCGTGCACGGCGAGGCGCTGACGAACTTCGTCGCGGGTGCGTACCCGATCAATGACGGCGACCCGGTCCTGGCCCCCGTCCCCCCGCCGGCCGTCTTCGGCTGACCCCACCTGACCCAGCCGCCGGCAGCCCGGCGGCCTTTTTGTGCTGCCCGGAATCAGGCCCTTCCCGCCTTCTCGGAAAAGTGATATCACTTTGATAGCACACATCGAGACGAGGGAAGGGGACGGACGATGAAGGACACTTCAGACGGCGTCGCGCTCGACGCGCCCGTCGTGGACATGCCGGAGCCGAACACGAGCGAGCACCCCGTGCGGGCGGGCAACGGGTTCGTCATGCTGGGCCTGGCGACGCTGCTGGACCTGGCCGGGATCGCGCTGATAGTGGCCGGGATCGCCATGCTCGCCACGGACGGCGGGCAGAGCGGCGCCTGGCTGCTCGTGGCCGGCGTGCTCGTCCTCCTCACCGGCATCACGCTGGTCTTCGGCCTCACGGCGGTGGCGCCGGGCGAGGCCAGGGTCGTGCAGCTGCTCGGCCGCTACGTCGGCACCCTGCGCACGCCCGGCCTGCAGTGGGTCAACCCGTTCACGGCGCGGCGGCGGGTGTCCACGAGGATCCGCAACCACGAGACGGACGTGACGAAGGTCAACGACGCGGACGGCAACCCGATCCAGATCGCGACCGTGGTGGTCTGGCAGGTGCAGGACACGGCGCAGGCGATCTTCGAGGTGGACGACTTCGTGGAGTTCGTCGCCATCCAGGCGGAGACCGCCGTACGGCACATCGCGGGGGCGTATCCGTACGACGCGCACGGCGAGCCCAGGCTGTCGCTGCGCGACAACGCCGAGGAGATCAACGAGCGGCTGTCCGCGGAGATCGCGATCAGGGTGGCCGCGGCCGGAGTGAAGATCATCGAGTCGCGCATCATCCACCTGGCGTACGCGCCGGAGATCGCCCACGCGATGCTGCGCCGCCAGCAGGCCGGGGCGGTGGTGGCGGCCAGGCAGCGGATCGTCGAAGGGGCGGTCGGCATGGTGGAGATGGCCCTGGCCAAGCTCGCCGAGCACGACGTGGTCGAGCTGGACGAGGAGCGCAAGGCGGCGATGGTCAGCAACCTGCTCGTGGTGCTGGTCGGCGACCGCGACACCCAGCCGGTCGTCAACGCCGGCACGCTCTACCAGTAACCCGCTGTGGAGAGGAAGAAGCTCCTTCTGCGGCTCGACCCGGTGGTGCACGACGCGCTGGCTCGATGGGCGGCCGACGAGCTGCGCAGCACGAACTCACAGATCGAGTTCCTGCTGCGCAGGGCACTCACCGAGGCCGGGCGACTGCCCGACGGGGTGGGGCGGATGCGCCCGCGCGGACGGCCGAGGAAGGAGCCGGCAGATGAGCACGAAGGACCTGGAGACCTGGACGAGGAGGAGACCTCGGATGGAGATGCGAACACCGGTGGAGCCGGGTGAATCCCTGCCCGCGTCGGCCTTCCTGCTGGCCTTCGACCCGCGCAAGGAGCGGCTGACGGTCCGCCGCGACCTCGGCCGCCTCATGCGCGCGGCGGTGCTGGCCGAGCTCGTCATGAACGGCAACCTGGCCGACGAATCCGGCAAGGCGCGCGCGGTGACCGCGCCCGCCCGTCCCGGCCCGCTGCAGGCGGCCGTCTGGGAGCAGATCACGAGCTCGCCGCCCCGCACGTGGCAGCGGTGGATCGACCGGGATCGCAAAAATGCCTACCGCCTGATCCGCGACGAGCTGGCGGCCGCACGGCTCGTCGAGGTGGAGCACCACCGGTTCCTGGTGTTCCGGTACGAACGGATCAAGCCGCGGCGGCTGTACCTGTCGCGCAAGCTCGCCGAGCGCGTCGGGCGGGCGATCCGCGGCGGCCAGCCCGTGGGCCGGGTGGACCAGGACGTCCGCGCGCTGGCCGCGCTGGCGGCGGCGGTCAGGCTCAAGACGGTCGTGTCCGGACGTGAGCTGCGCGAGCGCAAAGGCAGGCTCGACGAGCTGGCCGGGCCCGTCCGGCCGGTGACCACCGCGTTGCGCAAGAGCGTGGACGCGGCGAACGCGGCGGCGGCGGCTTCGGCCGGCTGACGCCTGCCGGCCGGGCGGGCGCTGCCTGCCGGCCTCGGGAGGAGTGCGCCGACAGTTCGTCCGCCGCTTGAACGTCCCGTTCCTAGGCTCCACGGCATGGAGTCCGCAACCCTGGCCATCGAGCCCAGCATCCTGTACTTCGGCACCCCGGTCGTGCTGCTGTCGACCGAGAACCCGGACGGCTCGTACAACCTCGCCCCCATGTCCTCGGCCTGGGCCCTCGGCCAGATCGTCGTGCTCGGGCTGGGCGCCGAGGGACAGACCGCCAGGAACCTGGCCGAGCGGCCGGAGCTGGTGATCAATCTGCCGGCGCCGGACCAATGGGCGGCGGTGGAGCGGCTGGCCCCGCTCACCGGGCGCGACCCGGTGCCGGCGAGCAAGCCGGACGGGTGCCGGTTCGAGCCGGACAAGTTCGGGGCGGCCGGGCTGCGCGCCGAGCCCTCCGACACGGTACGCCCGCCGCGCGTGCGCGAGTGCCCCCTGCAACTGGAGGCACGGGCCCAGAGCGTGCGGCGGGACGTCTCCGGGTCGTTCGTCATCGCCGAGGCGGTCGTCGGCAAGGTGCACGCGGACCCGCGCATCGTCGTCCCAGGGACGCAGCACGTGGACCCGGCCGCCTGGAGCCCGCTCATCTACAACTTCCGCCACTACTTCGGCCTGGGCAGGGAGCTCGGCCACTCCTACCGCAGCCAGACCTCGCGAGCGGACCAGGCGAGCGCCTAAGCCGGGTCCGGGCCGGTCCGGGCCGGACAGGCGAGCGCCTAAGCCGGGTCCGGGCCTAGATAGGCGAGCACCGCGGCCACCCTGCGGTGCACGTCGCCGCTGTTCTCCAGGCCGAGCTTGGTGAAGATGGCGTTGACGTTCTTCTCCACAGACGAGATCGACAGGTGCAGGGCCCTGGCGATGCCCGCGTTCGACCGGCCGTGCGCCATCTCGCGCAGCACGTCCCGCTCGCGAGCCGTCAGGGCCTCGTGCTGACCGCGTACGTCGCGCCTGGCCAGCAGCCCTTCGACCACCTTCGGGTCGATGACCGAGCCGCCGGCGACCACCGCCCTGATCGCGCCGAGCAGCTCGTCCAGGTCGCCCACCCGGTCCTTGAGCAGGTACGCGTACCCCTCGGTCCCGTGCTTGAACAGCTCGAACGCGAACAGCGCGTCCGAGAACTGCGACAGCACCACGACCCCGACCGCGGGATGTTCGGAGCGGATGCGGTGGGCCGCGTCGATGCCCTCGAAGCCCTGCCGCCACTCCCCTCCCGGCATCCTGATGTCGGTGACCACGACGTCGGGGCCCAGCCTCTGGACGGCGTCGAGGAGCTCGTCGGCGTTGCCGACCGCGCCCACCACCGTCACCTCGCCGGACATCTCCAGGAGCTGGCGGGCGCCCTCGCGTACCAGATAGTGGTCGTCGGCCACCACCGTGCGGATCCGCCCAGACGTCGACCCAGACGTCGACCCAGACATCGGCTCAGCCATCGACCGGCACCCACGCGTTCATCCGTGTCCCCTTTCCCGGCTCGCTGCGGACGTCCAGGCCGCCGCCGAGGGCGTCCAGCCGGTCCGACAGCCTGGCCAGCCCTCTGCGTTCGGTGGTCCGCGGGTCGAAGCCCGTTCCGTCGTCGGTGACCGTGGCGCGCAGGCGGCCGTCCGCGTGCGACAGGCTTACCTCGATGGCAGCGGCGCCCGCGTGCTTGAGCGCGTTGGCCACGGCCTCGCTCACGGTGAAGTACATCGCGCCCTCGATCTCGTCGGAGAAGCGGCTGGCCCGCAGCGCGGGGGCCGAGGCGACCGTCGTGCGCACGGGCAAGCGCGAGCAGCGCTCCTCGACGGCCTCCACCAAGCCGCCCTGACCGAGAGCGGACGGGTGGATGCCGGCCGCCAGCTCGCGCAGGTCGGCGAGCGTCTGGCGGGCCTGCTCGCGCAACTGGGCGAGCAACTCGGGCCCCGCGCCCGTGGCGCGGGCCAGCTCCAGCCCGGCGATGAGCGCGACGAGCTGCTGCTGCACGCCGTCGTGGATGTTGCGCTCGATGCGCCTGCGCTCGGCCTCCTGGGCGTTGACCAGCCGGGTGACCAGGCCGGCGCTCTGGATGGCCAGCCCCGCGGGGACGGCCAGCGCCTCCAGGAGCCTGCGGTCCACGCGCGTCAGCCGGCCCGTCTCCCTGGGGCCGCACTCGATCCGCCCGAGGCCGCCGCGCACCGGCACCGCGAGCGCCGCGGCGCCCTCCTCCTTGCCCACCACCACGCGCCTGCCGTCCTCCAGCGTCACGGCCGCCCACCTGGTGTCGAGCACGGTACGCACGGCCGCGGCCACCCGGCCGAGCTGCTCCACCGGCTCGGGCGTGTCGTCGAGCGCCGTGCCGAGGTCGGAGAGCACCTCGTCCACCGTGGGCCGCACGTCGAACACCAGGTGCAGGCGCGAGCCCCTGATGCCGAACCGGATGTCGAGCAGGCGGTGCCGGACGATCGCCACCCCGATGGCGGCGGGCAGCGACCCGATCAGGGCCAGCGCCCCGACCGCTCCGAACGCCGACGCCTCGCCGCCGGCGGCGTCGACAATGATCAGCACGCCGCCGGCCATGGTCGCGACCATGCCGCCGACCATCCAGGCGTACTGCCCGCGCTCGGTCCTGGGGCTGCGCCGCCAGCGGGCGACGAGCCCGCAGAACACGACCACGGCCATGATCCACGTGACGAACTGCCCGCCGCCGGCCATCGCCACCGCGGTCAGCTTCCCGGCGGACAACTGGGTGTTCGCCAGGTCGTACCCGTTGTGCAGGGTCAGCCCGATCCCGATGGCGTGCAGGGCGATCGCGACCCCCGAGATCCACGCGACGATCCGCCACCGCGGCGAGGGCAGCCGCCCATCGGGAAAGAGCAGCGGCACGAAGATCCAGATCAGGCCGTAGAACCCGGCGGTGGCCGCGTAGAGGAGGGAGACGAGCAGGCCGGAGCTGCCGCGGTAGGACAACCCGATGCCGGTCACGCCGAGCCCCAAGCACAGGGCGCAGACCAGGAGGAGCCAGCCGAAACGAATCTCGGGCCGCCGCGACGTCAGCAGCCAGCCCAGCGCGGACAGGGTGAGGCCGAGTGCCGCGAACACCCACTCGGACAGCGGGGGCGGCCAGTCGTTCACGATCAGCGTGCCGGCCACGATGCCGACGACCCCGATCGCGGCCAGCAGCCCGGCCACCAGCCTCGAACTCATAAGAACCCATCGTCATGAGACATCAGGAGGGCGTCTATGAGGTTATCCGCATATTTCGTACGGCCAGCCTCACCTGCGCGAACGGTGGCCTGCCTGGTGGGCTCCGCGCTCGCGCCCCGGTTGGCTGGGAGTCAGCACGTTCCGCGATCTGAAGGAGATCCTATGAACACTCCGTCGAAACCGGTGCGGATCCTGGCGGCGGCCGCGGTGGCGGTCACCATGTCGGCCTGTGCGGGCCAGCCGGCTCCCGTGCAGGCCACGGCGTCGGCCGTCAGCAGCGCGCCGGAGATCCCCGGCACGCCCGCGGGCGCTCAGTTGCGCTGGCTGCTGGACGCGCTCTCCCGGCCGCCCGTCGCGGAGACCGAGCTGAGCGCCCACTTCGCCGCCGGCTTCCTGAAGAGCATCCCCGCCGCCCAGCTCAACCAGGTGTTCGCGACGTTCAAGGGCATGCGGCTGGAGGAGGTCGTCACGTCGCAGCACACGGCACTGCTCGCCCTGGGGAGGACCGGCGGCACGGCGATGGAGATCGCGCTGTCGGTGGACGGCACGGGTCTGATCAACGGCCTGCGGTTCCAGCCGCCCGCGGCGAAGAGCTGGGCCGAGCTGGACCAGCGGCTGGGCAAGACCGCGTCCAGAACGTCCTTCCTGGCGGCCGAGGTGACCAAGGGCGGCGACTGCCGGCCCGCGCACGCCGTGGCCGCCGGCAAGGCGCAGCCGCTCGGCTCCATGTTCAAGCTGTACGTCCTGGGCGCGGTGGCCGAGCGCATCAAGAGCGGCGCGTTCGGCTGGGACACCCAGCTCACGATCACGCCGGAGCTCAAGAGCCTGCCCGGCGGGCAGCTCCAGGACCGGCCCGACGGCAGCAAGGTGTCCGTGCTGGAGGCGGCCAAGATGATGATCTCCATCAGCGACAACACGGCCACCGACCTGCTGATCCACAAGGCGGGGCGCAAGGCCGTCGAGCGCACGATGCGCGTGTGGGGCAATGACGACAAGCGCAACGTGCCGTTCCTGACGACGCGGGAGCTGTTCGTGCTCAAGGGCGCGGAGTATCCCCGTCACGCCAAGCGCTACCTGCCGATGAACGTGCGGGAGCGGCGGGCGTACCTGGACGGGGTCGTCGCCAAGGTCCCGCTGTCGAGCATCGCGCCGTGGACCGCGCCGCGCGAGCTGGACACGCTGGAGTGGTTCGGCTCGCCCGCCGACGTCTGCGAGGCGTACGCGGGGCTGGCGAAGCTGCGTGACAAGCGGGTGGGCGAGGCGCTGTCCATCAACGACGCCGGGCTCGGCCTGGACGGGGGAGAGTGGCCGGTGGTCTGGTACAAGGGCGGCTCGGAGCTGGGCCTGGTGGACATGAGCTTCCTCGCCCGTACGGCGAAGGGCAGGACGTACGTCGTGACCTCGATGTCGGTCGATCCGGGCGCGCCGATCGGCGAGCAGGCCACAATGGAGCTCGTCGCGCTGGCCCGGGGCGCGTTCACCCTCGTCAAGTCCTCCTGAGTCCCTTCCTTTCGGGATCGCGCGGAATAGTTGAAAACTAAATTGGGTTGAGCCGGGCAGATCCGCTGGAAGGAGCGCGACATGCCTGCCGTGACCGTAGAGAACCCGCTCAGCCTCCCGCGCCTGCCCGAGCCGCCCGCCGGGGGCCAGGAGCGTAAAGTGCTCGCCGTCGAGACCGCGCCCAGCGGGTTCGAGGGTGAGGGATTCCCCGTACGCCGGGCGCTGGCGGCCATCAAGCCCGCGTACCTGGACCCGTTCGTGATGATGGATCAGATGGGCGAGGTCGATTACGCGGCGGGTGAGCCGAAGGGGACCCCGTGGCATCCGCATCGCGGGTTCGAGACGGTCACCTACATGATCGACGGCGTGATGGACCACCTCGACTCCAACGGGGGCGGGGGCACGATCACGAACGGCGACACGCAATGGATGACCGCCGGGTCCGGGATCCTGCACAAGGAGGCGCCGCCCGAGTGGCTCGTCCAGCAGGGCGGGCTGTTCCACGGGATCCAGCTCTGGGTGAACCTGCCCGGCGCGAAGAAGATGATCGCACCGAAATATCAGGACATCGGGAGCTCCAGTGTCGCGCTGCTGAGCAGCCACGACGGTGGTGCGCTGGTCCGGCTCATCGCGGGCGAGCTGGCCGGGAACGCCGGGCCGGGGAGCACGCAGACGCCCATCACGCTGCTGCACGCCACCGTCTCGCCCGGTGCGCGGCTGGTCCTGCCGTGGCGCAAGGACTTCAACGCGCTCGCCTACGCCCTGTCGGGGCGGGGGACGGTGGGGGGCGAGCGGCGGCCGTTCCACTCGGGGCAGCTCGCCGTGTTCGACGGCTTCGGCAACCGGCCGGGGCTGGCCGCCTCCGGCGAGAGCCTCACGATCACGGCCAAGGACACGCTCGAAGTGATCGTCCTGGGCGGCGAGCCCATCGGCGAGCCGGTGGCGCACTACGGGCCGTTCGTCATGAACACCAAGGCGGAGCTGGCCCAGGCCTTCGAGGACTTCCAGGCGGGCAGGCTCGGCACCGTTCCCGCCGGGCACGTGTGACCTGGCCCTTCAGGTCTCGTGATCAGGTGACGGGCAGGGCGGCGGCGGTCTGCCGCCAGATCCGTCCGTCCCTGACCACCAGGGTCCCGTACGTGCTCACGTGGTTGCCACCGATGGTCATCCGCGCGTTGTAGAAGATCACGTCGTCGGTCGCCTGGAGCGAGACGATCTCGTCCACCTGGGGCTTCGCGGAGAGGTAGCCGGAGAACAGCTCTCTGATCTCGGCGGGGCCGCTGGCGACGCGGTCGAAGCGGACGACCGTCGCGTCCTCGTGATACTGGGCGAGCAGGGCCTCCAGGTCTTGGGCGGCGATGGCGGCGAGCTGGCGATCGAACAGGTCTCTGGTGGTCATCCGGCACCTTCCGGGGGTGTGGTCGTCATGGGCACCCGTTCACGACGGTCGTGCGGCGGCTGCTGAGAGCGGTCGCGCGGCGTGTGCTGCCTCCCGGGAACGGTCATGCGGCGGCTTCCGGCAGCGGGCGGGACAGGTCGTAGGCGACCTGGGCCGCTCCGAGCAGCAGGATGAGCGGGAGCGCCGCCGCGACGGGCAACGCGGAGGCGGCGAGGGTGAGCGCGGCGGCGGCCAGCCGGATGCCGCCCGCGCGCCGGTCGCGCGAGCACAGGTGCTGCACCCCGAGCACGGCCAGCACCAAAGCGGCGGGGATCCCGACGGACCAGCTCGTGGCGGACGGGTGCTCGATCGCGTGCTCGATCCCGACCCCGAACGCCACCAGGCCCAGCGAGAGCGGCAGATGCGAGTAGACCCAGATCTGCCCCGCGAGCTGGGTGCGAAGAACGACGGACTCGTCGATGTGACCGAAGTACAGCCACCAGAAGGCCATCGCGATCGCCACCCCGGCCAGGGCGATGAGCAGCGTGCCCGGTGTGACGTCGTGGCCCTTCAGCCCGATGACGACCGCCGCGACGACCTCCCCGAGCACGATCACCACGAAGAGCCCGAAGCGTTCCGGCAGGTGCTCGCTCTGCGGCGGCAGCTTGCCCTGGTGCCGCCTGGCCAGCAGCGGCGTGGCCAGGTCGATCACGAGGGCGACGGCCCAGAACGCATAGCGCTGCGGCGGGTCCACGGCGAGCGAGGCCAGCCAGATGAGCGCGGCGATCGTGAACCCGGCGGCGTAGCGGACGGTCAGCGCTTTGGCCTCGGGGACGTGCCGCCCGACGCGGACGTAGGCCACGATGAGCAGGACTCTGGCCGCGACGTACGAGACGGCGAAGAGCCCGGAGCGCTCGGCGATGTCGCCGACGCTCGCCGCCATGGTCGCGACGGCGAGGATCTGCGGCAACGCGAGGAGTCTGTGGCTGACGTCGTCGGTGTCGAATCTGTTGGCGTAGAAGACGTATCCCGCCCAGGCCCACCAGACCGGTACGAAGAGGCCGACGAAGGTGAGCACGCTGGCGAGGTCGGCGCCATCGGCCAGCACGGCGGCCAGCTCCGCGACGGCCACCACGAAGACCAGGTCGTACAGGAGCTCCAGCCAGGTCGCCCGGCGGTGCGCGTCTTCGAACAGCCGTAATCGGGGCGGCTGCCACTGGCGGCTGGTCAATGTCGCTCCCACCTTCGC
Organism: Nonomuraea rosea; assembly: GCF_039539705.1. NCBI lineage: Bacteria > Bacillati > Actinomycetota > Actinomycetes > Streptosporangiales > Streptosporangiaceae > Nonomuraea > Nonomuraea rosea. Next base: position 221,163 of record NZ_BAABDQ010000006.1, read on the forward strand.
TATGTAATTGTGTAATTATGCCCCTAGTCAGGGGTTTACGGCACCTTTTTCAGGGTCAGGCAGGCCACGCGGTCGCCGGCCGTCCCCACCTGCGGGCCTGAGGTCTTGGTGGCCTGGGAGTGGAGCACGAGTGAGCGCGGCAGGTCGGCGGGGTCCAGGGCCCAGTCGTTGCGGGCCGTCGAGCGGCCGCCGCCTTCGCCGTCGGTCATGAAGTCGAGCCACACCTCGCTGGCCGCGTCGATCTGACCGGGGTGGTGCTGATAGTGGGGGCCCGACTCGTCGGGCTTCGCGCCGCAGGGCTTGGTGTGCAGATGGGCGCCGTAGCGGCGGTCGGGCAGGAGGCCCTCGACGACGAGCGAGGTACGGGTCTTGCCGCCGGTGGACTCGGCGGTGAGGCTCGCCTGGGCGCCCTCGGGGGCCAGCTTGCGGTCGTAGACGATGGCCGCGTTACCGGAGCCGCCCCGGGAGGCGTCGGGAGAGGCCCCGTCGGAGGCGTCCGGGGACGTACCCGGGGAGGCCTTCGCGGAGATGAATTCGCCGCCGCCGGACAGCGTGACCGCGCCGGTCGTCGGGGTGGCGGCCGGCTTGCCGGGACCGGACGCGTCCTGGAGCGGGGCGGGCGGGCCCGCGCAGCCGGAAGCGCCGGCGACGGTCGCGGTGAGCAGAGCGAGCAGGAGCGCGGGCACGCGCATGGGACCCCCCATCGGTCGAGCCCCGGCGGGATGGGGGCTCGGAGAGGGCACCCACTCTAACGAGTGATCAGTCTATTACGGTGCGTATTCAGCCACGCGCCCGCCGAACGCTGCCCGCAGCCCTGCGACCGAGCCCCGCGCCGCACGGCCGAGTCAGGCGCCGTGCTTCGTGGCGATGGTGTCGATCAGGGCTGCCAGGGTGAAGTCGAGGTCGGTGAGGCCGCCCTGGTCGTGGGTGGTGAGGGCCAGGTGGAGGGAGCGCCAGCGGATGTCGATGTCGGGATGGTGGTTGAGCTCCTCGGCCTTGACCGCGATCTCGTCGACGATGCGGATGGCGGCGGGGAAGTCGGGCGCGGTCACCGTGCGGCGGATCTCGTCGCCCTCGCGCCGCCATGCGGGCAGGTCGTTGAGCTTGCTTTCGATGTCCATGACACCTCCCGGGTCCGGTGCTCCCGGTCCACGTTACTTCAGCGCCCCGGAGCTGAGCCCCGACTGGATCTGCCGCTGGAAGATGATGTAGATGATCATGACCGGCAGGATCGTCATGCTCAGGGCGGCGAACAGGCCCGGCCAGTCCGCCTCGTACCCGGCCAAGGTGGAGATCGTGGCGATGCCCTGCGTGAGGACCCATTTGTCCGGGTCGCCGGCGAGGAGCACCAGCGGCAGCAGGTACTGGTTCCACTGGCCCAGGACGTTGAAGATCGTGATACTGATCAGGCCCGGCTTGGCCATCGGCACCATGATCTGGAAGAACGTCCGCGTATGGGAGGCGCCGTCGATCTTGGCCGCCTCGGCGACGGTTTCCGGCAATGTCCGGAAAAATGCAGCCAAGAAGAACACCGTGAACGGCAGCGAGTACGCGATGTAGACGAGCACCAAGCCGACATGCGAATTGAGCAGGTCGAACTGCTTGACGACGAAGAAGAGCGGCCCCAGCGCCAGGAAGACCGGGAACGCCAGCCCCGCCACGAAGAAGTAGTAGATCAGCTTGTTGCCGACGAACCGGTAGCGAGCCAGCACGTACGCCGCCATCGACCCGAACAGCATCGTGCCCGCCGTACCGAAGAAGACGACGACGACCGTGTTGAGCATGTACTGGCCGATGTGCGCCTTGTCCCACGCCCGGCCCCACGAGTCGAGCCGCAACGCCCCCGGCAGTTGCAGCGGATCGCCGAAGATCTCCGTGTTGTTCTTGAACGAGGCCAGGAACGTCCACAGCAGCGGCGCGATGATCAGCAGCGCCCAGACCACCAGCGCCACATGCGAAAGCCCACTGAGCACGCTGGGCCGGGGCCGGCCCATGTCACGCGAGGCCATCTCTAGAGCTCAACCCTCTCACGCCTGGTCGTACGCAAGGTCAGCACCGCGAACGTCACGGTGAGGAAGAACAGCGCCACGCCCATGGCGGACGCGTATCCGACCTTCTGGTAGGAGAAGGCCGTCTTGTAGATGGTCACCGGCAGGATGGTGGTGGCGCCGTCGGGCTCACCCTTGTCCCCCGCCAGCACCTGGATCAGCGCGAACCCGTCGAAGGCCGCGATCCCCAGATAGATCCAGCCGACCTGGACGGTGTCCCGCAGCAGCGGCAGCGTGATCGAGAAGAACAGGCGCATGCGCCCGGCCCCGTCGAGCGCCGCCGCCTCGAAATAGTCCTTGGGGATGGCGGCCATGCCCGCCGAGAACAGCACCACGTAGAAGCCGACCCCCTGCCAGACCATCACGGCCAGGACGGACCACAGGGCCAGGCTGGGCTCGATGAGCCAGCCGACGGGATCGACGCCGAACCTGGCGAGCACCCCGTTGATGACGCCCTCGGCGTCCGGGCGGTAGACGGCCTGGAAGAGCACCCCGACCACGGCCACGGCGAGCACCTGGGGGAAGAAGAACACCACGCGGTAGAACTTCGACCCCCAGACGCCCCGCATGCCCGCGCCGCGCGCGCCGCCGCCCAGGTTCAGCAGGAAAGCCAGGAACAACGCGATGACGATCGTCGCGAGCGGCAGCACGAGCAGCAGGATCGCGTGATTACGCAGTGCCTGCCAGAACACCTCGTCGTCGAGCAGCCGGCGGAAATTGTCCAGCCCCACGTATCGGACGATCGAGCTGTATCCGTTCCAGCTCGTCAGGGCGAGCTGGAACGCCTGGACATAGGGGCTGATGACGAAGACCGAGTAAAGCGTGAGCGGGACGATGAGAAATCCGGCGACGAACCCGTACTTGCGCAACCGCTCCATGTGCTTACTGGTTCCGCGTCTGCTTGGCGACGGAGTCGTCCTTCTTGACGCCGTCGGCCTTCTTCTGCATGTTGGCGCAGAACTTCTCCGGGGTGATGCGCCCGGCCATGACCACGTTGATCTGCTCGGTGCCGTAGTCGAAGAGCTCCTTGTACCAGCCTTCGAAACGCGCGTCGGTAATGATGTTCTGGCCGGCCTTGTCCTGGGCGCGGGCCGCGCTCATCAGTCCGGCGGGCAGGTTCAGGCCCTCGGCGGCGCCGTTCACGACGGTGAGGTTCTGGGTCTTCTCGGTGAATCCGCGGGCGCCTTCCTTCGACAGCATGATGCGCAGGTATTCGAGGCCGCCCTGCGGATTCTTGCCCTTCGCGCCGACCACGAAGTTCTCGCCGACGCCGACCTGGATGGCGCCGTACGGCATCTTGTCGGTGGCGGTGACGTCGGGAATGGGGGCGATGGCGTATTCGAAGTCCATCGGCTTGTCCTTGACCATCTCGTTCTCGACCCAGGACCCGACGGGGTAGAACAGCAGCTTGTTCTGCAGCTGCTTGACCTGGGTCTGGGTGTGGTCGAGGCCGAAGTACGCTTTGTCGCCATATTTCGCCTGGATGTCCGCCCAAACGGCGACCGCCTGCTTCACCGGCTCGGCGTTCCAGGCGTTGTCGACCAGGTTGTCGATGTCGATGATGACCTGGTTGCCGCCGATCTTCGCGGCCGTGTAGAGGACGTTCCAGAGCTGGTAGTACGGCCCCTTCTGCCCCGGGTACGCGAAGAGCAGCATGCCCTCCTTCTTGGCCGCCTCCCCCAGCGCCGTGAACTCGGCCCACGTCGCCGGCACCGTCCACTTCATGGACGCGAACAGCTTGGCGTTGTACCAGAGCGCGCGGTGGGACACGGTGTAGTTGAGCACCAGGTCCTTGCCGTTGATCAGGGCGTTGTCGAGCACGGCGGGCGTGACGGTGTCACGCACCTTCTTGGCCGGGTCGTCCACGGACGGCGCGTCGAACAGCACGCTCAGGTCGGCCAGGTGCCCCTCGGCGGCCAGCGCGGCCAGGTCCAGGGACTCCGGGCCCGAGTTGTTGAGGACGTCGGGGACGTCCCCGCCGACGAAGCGCGGGCGGAGCTGGGTGCCGATCTGCTGCGTCGCGTTGTGCTTGATCGTGACGCTGGGGAACGCCTTCTTGTAGAGCTCCTCGTGCAGGTCCTTGGCGTAGGCGTCGCCGTATCCGCCGCTGAAGATGACCACCTCGAGCGGCTTCTTCGCATCGACGCCGAACGGGTTCTGGGGGCTGGTGGAGGCCGCGATCGAGGTCGAGGGCGCGGCCGAGGGCTCGCCCCCGGTCCCCGCGGTGGCGCAGGCGCTCAGCAGGCCCGCGCCGGGACCGGCGGCGAACGCGGTGATGCCGATACGGCGGAGCAGCTGCCGCCGAGTGATCTCGCCCGGGTGGGTCATGGGGGGCTCCCGTAAATTAGGAAAGTTTCCTAAACGTTTGCCCGCAACGTACGAATGGCCGCCGACACGCGTCAAGGGGGCGCAATCGAGACGTGACCTTGCCGTGATCCCTTGCCTAGAACGCCGTTCTAGAAGCACAGTGGGGCACATGATTGTCGAGTACGCCGACCGCGTGTGGCGCGGTGAATCAGACGACAGCATCGTGGACGCGGGCATGGACGGCAAGGGCGTTCAGACAATAACGGACGGACTGGGCTGGTGGTCAGGGTTCGGAAACGTGATCGCCTTCGAGACCGAGGGCGAATTGCTGCTGTTCGACACGAGCAGTCCGTTCTCGGCGGCGAGCCTGCACGAAGACGTCCGCCGCTGGAGCCGGGCGCCGCTGACGACCGCCGTCTATTCGCACGGGCACATCGACCACGTGTCCGGGCTGGGGCCGTTCGAGGAGGAGGGACAGCGCGCCACGGTTTATGCCCATAAAGCGGTAGTTGACCGGTTTGAGCGCTATCTGCTGACAAATGGCTACAACGCGGTGATCAACCAGCGCCAGTTCCAGAGTCCGAATCTGCGCTGGCCGACCCACTACCGGCACCCGGACGTCACCTACACCTCCAGCCTGACCGTGCGGCGGGGCGGGCTGACGTTCGACCTCGTGCACGCCAAGGGCGAGACCGACGACGCGACCATCGGCTATGTCCCCGAGCACAAACTGCTGATGCCCGGCGACCTGTTCATCTGGGTGACGCCCAATTGCGGCAACCCGCAGAAAGTGCAGCGCTATCCCCGGGAATGGGTGCAGGCGCTGCACCGGATGGCCGCCATGGACGCCGAGATCATGCTGCCCAGCCATGGCGCGCCCATCTTCGGCCGCGACCGCATCCGCACCGCGCTGCTGGAAACCGCGCGATGGCTCGAATCGCTCATCGCGCAGACACTCGACCTGCTCAACGCGGGCGCCCGGCTCGACGAGATCGTGCATTCCGTGCGGCCGCCCGAGGGCCTTTCGGACCGCCCCTACCTGCGTGCCCGTTACGACGAGCCGGAATTCGTCGTACGCAATCTGTGGCGGCTCTACGGCGGCTGGTACGACGGCAATCCCGCGCATTTGAAGCCCGCCCCCGAAGCGGTTCTCGCGCGCTCGGTCGCCGAACTCGCGGGCGGCGCCACGGCCCTCGCGGACGCCGCACTCAAAGCGCTTTCAGCAGGCGACGAACGGCTGGCCGGGCAACTGGCGGAAATGGCCGCCCAGGCGGCTCCCGACGACGCGGGGGTGCACCGCGTACGCGCGGAAGTCTTTTCCGCCAGGGCGGCCAATGAGCTGTCGCTCATGGCGAAGGGCATTTTCAGCTGGGCCGCCGCCGAGTCCAGGCGGCGCTCATGAGCTCAGTTCTCCCACCATCCCTGGGGAGGCGGGACATCGGCCCGGGGGACGGAGTCCTGGGGCACGTCCGCAGGGGCGGCGACGGTCAGCATGACGGCGTCGGAGGCCACCATGCGGCCCGACTCGACCAGCCAGTCGTCCTTGATCTGGCCGGCGTCCACCTGATAGCCGCTGCCGCTCCCGTCGGGCGCGAACCACCCCAGAACGTAGGTGATCTTCATGCCGCGCCGCTCCATCTCCGCGCGGGCCTCGGAGACCGGCTTGCGATAGCCGTCGAAGCCCTCGACGCCTTCGACGGCGTCGGGGGTCCCCGGCGGCGGCGTGGGGATGAGCTGCACGGACTTGGCGTATCGCTCGCCGGGGGCGGCGAGCCGCCCGATCCCGAAAATGATCTTCCCGGTGTAGTGGACCGGCATGGAGACCTTGCCGCACCAGGCGGAGGCACAGTGCTCCGCGTAGGAGACCGTCATGCCCGTGCCCGGCGGGAACTGCCCCGTCGTGGCGGGGCCGATCAGCTCGCCCACCTGGTGCGGCGCCACCGGGACCTTCTTCACCTCGGCGTCGAACCCCACGGCGCGGAACGCCTCCGTGAACGTCGCCGCGTCGGCCTCGGGATCGTTGATGACGACGTCGATGAAGTCCTCGCCGCTTTTGACGGAGACGGCCGCGTTGGCGTACTCGGTGACGGGGGTGACGAAGGGCACGCCGACGACGAGGGCGGCGGCCAGCCCGGCCGTCAGCGCTCCGAGCCCGAGGCCGCGCCGCAGCGTCAGCCGGCCGGCCCGGCGGGCGGGCGGCGGCTCCTCCCTCATGATCGAGTCCATCAGCGCCCGCGCCCCCGCGCCGGACGGCTGTCCCACCGGGTCCCCGGCCAGGTCCTCGTCCCGTACGCGGGCGAGATCGGCGATGTTCACAGGGCGCTCCCTTCGATCACGACAGCCCGCGGACGCTCGATCCCGGCCTCGTCCAAGCCCCGGGCGAAGCGCTTGCGGGCGCGATAAAGCCTGACTCTTGCCGCGTTGCGGGATATGCCGAGCGTTCTGGCGATCTGCCCGGGGTCCAGCCGCTCCCACGCGACCAGCGCGAGCAACTCCCTGTCGTCGTCCGACAGGGAGCGGAACACGCGCCCCATCGGCGAGAGATCCTCGCCGGGCAGCTCGGCGGCCAGGGACGAGGCGACCACGGGCGAGGCGGCCAGCTCCGCGCGCAGGGCCGCGGTGCGCCGCTCGTGCCTGCGCTCGCCGCGCCGCTGGTTGGCCAGCACGTTCCTGGCCACGCCGAACAGCCACAGCCGGGCCTCGTCCCCCTCGGGGACCTCCGCCATCCGCCGCCAGGCGACGGTGAAGGTCTCGGCCACCACATCGGCCGCGTCGTCGGGGTCGGGGCACCGGCGCAACGCGTATCCGAGGAGCGCGCCGTACGAAGATCCGTAGATCTCCTCGAATCGACTCTCTGGGTCGACTCCCATCCGGTCTCCTTAGGTGGGTCGGTTACGTCCCACCCATGTCCGGATGGCCGGATGCATTACAGGTCAGCCGAAATGAGCGCGGGTTTCGGCGAACGCCTGGTCCGTGCCCTCCAGCGCCTTGGCCACGTCGGCCTCCGTGTGGGCGGCCGACATGAACCAGTTGTGCCAGGGGTGCAGGTACACGCCGTGCCGCAGGCAGGCGTCGCTCCAGTGCATGGCGGTGGACAGATCCGCGTCGCCGTCGAAGCTGAGCCACGGGATCGTCACGGGCCCGGTCTGGTTCACCACGAACCCGTGTGACTTCGCCTGCTCGTACAGCCCTTCGCGGAGCTGGGTGCCGGCCCGCTCCATGGCCCCGATGCCGTCGGTGTCGCGCAGCGTCTCGATGGTCGCCTTGGCCGCCGCCATGGCCACCGCGGAGAACCAGAACGAGCCCGTCGAGTACAGCGTCTGCGCGGGCCCGCGCAACGCGTCGGTGCCGGTCACGGCGGCGATCGGGTAGCCGTTCGCCATGGCCTTGGACCAGGCCGTCAGGTCGGGCCGCACCCCGTAGGGCTCCCACGATCCCCGCAGGTCGACGCGGAAACCCGCGCGCACGTCGTCGATCACCAGCGCCGCCCCGAGCCGGTCGGCCAGCGCGCGGGCGCCGCGCGCGAACTCCGGCTCCACGAGCTCCTGGTCCTCGAACGAGTCGTGCTTGAACGGCGTCACGATGATCGCCGCCACGTCCCCCTCCACGGTCGCCGCCGCGGCCTCCAGGGACTCCAGCGAGTTGTAGGCGAACTCGACCAGGTCGGCCCGCTCGTTCGGCGTCGTGCCGGAGAGCGAGGGCGTGCACCACGGGTCGGCGCCGTGGTAGGCCCCGTGCGCCATCAGCACCTTGGTCCGCCCCGTCGCGGCTCTGGCGACCATGAGCGCCTGCGTGGTGGCGTCGGTGCCGTTCTTGGAGAACATCGCCCAGTCCGCGCTCGGCACGGTGTCCACGAGCAGCTCGGCCAGCTCGACCATGATCGGGCCAGGGCCGTTGAGGCAGTCGCCGAGCGCGGCCTGCCTGGCGGCGGCCGCCTCCACGCGCGGGTGCCGGTGCCCGAGCACGACGGGGCCCCAGCTGCACATGAAGTCGATGTACTCGCGGCCGTCCACGTCCCACTGGCGGCAGCCCTCGCCGCGCTCGAAGAACTGCGGGAAGCCGGGGGCGAACAGCGCGGCGTTGAGGTGCCCGTACATGCCGCCGGGGACGACCAGCGAGGCCCGCCGGCGGAGATCTGCGTCGGTCATCGGAAAGAGTCCTTAGAGGAGGGCGAGGGTGGATTCGAGGTCGGTGAGGCCGGCGTCGGAGCCGAGCCCGGTGGCGACGCGGGCCGCGGCGGCCGTGCCCCACCTGGCGGCGGTCAGCACGTCCTGGCCGTGCAGCAGGCCCGTGATGAACCCCGCGCAGTACGCGTCGCCGCACCCGGTGGTGTCGGAGACGTCCGTCTTGAGGGCGGGAACGCGTTCCGTCCCGTCGGGCGTCACCACGAGGCTGCCCGACGCGCCGAGGGTGACGAGCACGCCGCGCGGCCCGTCCGCCAGCAGCGCGGCGGCGGCCTCCTCGACGCCGGACGCGCCGGTCATGAGCAGGGCCTGGGACTCGTTCGGCAGGACGTAGTCCACGTGCGGCAGGAACGCGCGGGCCATGCCCAGCAGGTCGGGCAGCTCCGACAGCAGGTCCATCGTGACGATGGTCCCCGCCGCGCGCACGGAGTCCAGCAGCTCGAAGAATGCCGGGTCGCCGAGCCCGAACGTGACGTCCATGCCGCCCAGGTGGATCGCCCGCGCCCCGCGCAGCACGCCGGGGTCGAGGTCGGCGTAGGTCACCCCGAGGTTCGCCCCCGGTACGTGGAAGCTGGGGCGCCCGCCGTCGGGCCTGATGGGCAGGATCGAGGCGGCCGTCTGCTCCCCCGTCCTGCGCACCAGGCGGGAGATGTCCACACCGCGCTTGGCCAGCAGGGCGAGCAGGAAGTCGGCCAGCTCGTCGTCGCCGACCGCGCCCATGGTGACCACGTCGTGGCCCAGCTTGACCAGGTCCACCGCCGTGCCCGCGGCGGCCCCCGCGGCGGTGAGGCGGATCTGATCGACCAGCACGGTGTCCTGGCCCTCGGGGATGTGCTCGACGGGCCTGGCGAGTATGTCGACGATGTGGACGCCGACGGTGACGACGGTCATAGTCTAAATAGACAGACGTCCGAATAAAAAGTCAATGCCAAGGGGAGGCAGCCGATGCCCAAGATCGTCGATCACGACGAACGCAGGCGCGAGGTCCTGTCAGCGGCCAGCCGGGTGATCGTCAGGGACGGCATCGACGCCGCCACCACGCGGGCCATCGCCAAGGAGGCCGGCTACTCCAACGGCGTGCTCGCCCACTACTTCGCCGACAAGGACGAGATCCTGCTCTCCGCGCTGCGCCAGTCGCACCAGCGGATCCGCGCCAGGCTGAGCGGCAAGGTCGAGGGCGTCACCGGCCTGGCGGCGCTGCGGGAGCTGCTGCTGGACAATCTGCCGCTGGACGCCGAGCGCACGGAGGAGACCCGGCTGGAGGTCAGCTTCTGGAGCCGGAGCCTGGCCTCGGAGCGGCTGGCCGAGGTGCAGCGGACGGAGGCGGGCGAGCTGCGCACCGCCGTACGCGACCTGCTCGGGCAGGCCCGCGCGGCCGGCGAGCTGCGTACGGACGACGACCTGGACGACCTCGCCGAGCACCTGCTGGCCCTGGTCGACGGCCTCAGCCTGCACCTGCTCCTCTACCCTGACAGCCGCACCCGCGCGGACCTCGAACGCCTCATGCTCCGCGCCCTCGACCGCCTGTGATTGCCGCATTTCGGACGACCGACTACATTCCCAGCACATGAGCCTTCGTGACCAGTTGTGCGAGTACGGGCGGCGCGCGATCGAGCTCGGCCTGGTCATCGGCACGTCGGGCAACCTGAGCGTGCGCGAGGGCGAGCTGGTCGGGGTCACGCCCTCGGGGGTCGCGCTCGACCGGCTGACGCCCGAGATGTGCCCGATCGTGGACCTGGAGGGCAACCTGGTGGAGGGCGACCTGCAGCCCTCCAGCGAGACCCCCATGCACCTGGCCGTGTACGCGGCCACCGGCACCACGGCGATCGTGCACACGCACTCGGTGTTCGGGACGGTGGTGGCCACCACGATGACCGAGCTGCCCCCCGTGCACTACAACGCGCTGCTGCTCGGCGGGGTGGTCAAGGTGGCCGAGTACGCCACGTACGGCACCCCCGAGCTGGCCGCGAACGTCCGCGCCGCCCTGGAGGGCAAGCAGGCCACGCTGATGGCCAACCACGGCGGGGTGACCATCGGGGGCTCGCTCGATCAGGCGTTCGAGGCGACCCGGCTGCTGGAATGGCTGTGCGAGGTCTACGTCAGAGGACTCGGCGTCGGCAAGCCGGCCGTCCTCACGGAAGACCAGCTCACCGCCGTCGTCGAGCGGGCGCTCCACCCGCCGGTGTTCCCCCGGCGGCCACGCTAGGCGAGCGCCGCCTGCTCGGCCAGCCCCAGGGGCAGGCCGCCCGAGCCGGCGATCCGGTCGTGGAACTCCTTGAGCGAGCCTTTGAGCGAGCCCTGGAATGAGTTTCGGATGCGGTCGATCTCGATCGCGCCCGTGAGGTAGGAGGGCGCCTGGGTGGGCCACGCGCAGTAGCGGTTCACCTCGCCCTGGGCCGTGCCCGGCGAGAGCGACGCCTTGGTGGCCATGAACGTCTCGGCCTCCTCGATGGTCATGTCCTCGCAGTGCAGCGCGGTGTCCACGACGATCCTGGCGGCGCGGAAGATCCGGCAGTCCAGGTGCGCGAGCTCGGTGGCCGGGGTGTCGAAGTAACCCTGCTCGTGCAGCAGCTTCTCGACGTACAGGGCCCAGCCCTCGGTGAAGTACGGCGTCCTGAAGACCTTCCGCACCGTACGGGGATTGCCCGCCATGTACGACAGATGCCAGTGGTGCCCCGGGTACGCCTCGTGGACGGCGATCGAGGGCATCTGGGCCCGCGAGTTCGTCCGCAGGCGCTGGCGTACCTGCTCGGGGGTGAAGTCGTCAGGTGTGTACGGGACGAAGAAGATGCCGGTCCTGGAGCTCGTCAGCGGCGGCGGCGCGAGGTAGTGGGCCACGGACAGCACCGGGCGGGTGTACTCGGCCGACGGCAGCACCTGGCACTCCTCGCCGTCGGCGAACGTGACCAGGTCCCGCTCCCGTACGAACGCGCGGGCCCGCTGGGTCTCCGCGTCGTACTCGGCCCGCATGTCGGCCAGGGTCGGCGGATGGTCGTCCATGAGGGATTCCATGGCGGCCCGCCAGTCCTCGGTGCCGTTGACCTGGCGCGCCACTCCGCGCATCCGCCCGTCCAGCTCCGCCCAGGCGGCCTTGCCCTTCTCGTGCAGCTCGGCGGCGCCGTACCCGAGCAGCTCGCGCTCGCGCAGCAGCGTGGAGTAGAGCCGCTCCCCCATCCGCCAGGTGCCGCCGCACTGAAAGCCCTCCAGGAACGCGACGAGCTCGTCGAAGGCCCGCGCGGCGGGCTCGGCGGCCTCGGCCAGCTTCGCGCGCAGGCCGGGATCCTCGACCATGGACGGGATCGTGCGGGTGAGGAAGTTGCGGCCGGTGCGCGCCTGGCCGAGCCCGCGCGTGACCAGCAGCGGCGCGGCCAGCTCCGGGTCCAGGTTCGTCCGGCAGGCGGCCAGCACGCCGGGCACCTCGGCCAGCCTGGAGACGGCGGAGGAGACCAGCTCGGGCTCCGGCTTGAGCCGCCGCTGGAACGGGGTGTACATCGAGGCGAAGATCGCGGAGAGGTAGACGGCCGGGTCGCGGCGCCACTCGGGCCAGGACGCGAGCGCGATGGAGCCTCTCAGCTGGGAGCGGACGAGATCTCTGTCGATCGCGTCGTCGAGTGATGTGGTCTCGGTGGCGGACAGCCGTTCGAGCCAGCGTTCCTCCTCCCGCGCGCGGGCGGTCCAGGCGGAGGCGGTGAAGTCGCCGAGGGTGTGATCGTAACCGTCGGCCCCCAAGGAGCTGGCTGCGACGGGACGGTCGGAAAAGTACCACTTGAGAAACTCGTCCACCAATGCACCTTATCCTGAGCAAATGCCCTTGCAGATCACCGGCGCGCTAGGCGACCCTGACCTGATCCGCCTCCCGTGGGAGGTCCCGCTTCAAGACTGGCCGCAATATCACCTGGTCGATCTGCCGCGCGGTATTTCCCGGCACGTGGTGAGGTTCGCGCGGCTCTCCGGCAAGGTGTACGCGATCAAGGAGATCAGCGAGCGCTTCGCCAAACGTGAATACCAGCTGTTGTGGGACCTCGCCCGGCTCGACGCGCCTTCCGTGGAGCCCGTCGCGTACGTCACCGGCCGCGAGAACGAGCTGGACGCGGCACTGATCACCAGGCATCTGCAGTTCTCGCTCCCCTATCGCGCGGTCATGTCGGGCACGCTGCGGCCCGACACCCTCACCCGTTTGCTGGACGCGCTGGCCGTGCTGCTGGTGCGGCTGCACCTGAACGGCTTCTACTGGGGCGACTGCTCGCTGTCGAACACGCTCTTCCGCAGGGACGCGGGGGCGTTCGCGGCCTACCTGGTGGACGCCGAGACCGGCGAGATGCACCCGATGATCAGCGAGGGCCAGCGGCTCGGCGACATCGACACCGCGCACACGAACATCTTCGGCGAGATGCTCGACCTGGAGGCCGGCGGGCTGCTGCACCCGTCGATCGACCCCATGGACACCGCCGAGGACATCGTCGCCCGCTACCACCGCCTGTGGGACGAGATCACCCAGAGCGAGATCATCGAAGAGGTGGACTGGCACCGGGTGGAGCAGCGGATCAGGCGGCTCAACCTGCTGGGCTTCGACGTGGCCGAGATGATGGTGCGGCGCAAGGTCGGCACCGGCCGGCTGATCGTCCGGCCGAAGGTGGTGGACTCCGGGCACCACCAGCGGCGGCTGCTCAGGCTGACCGGGCTCGACGTGGAGGAGAACCAGGCGCGGCGGCTGCTGAACGACCTCGACGGCTACCGGGTGGCCAACGGGCTGCGCCACGAGGACGAGGCCATCGTGGCGCACAAGTGGCTGGCCGAGGTGTTCCAGCCCACGGTCGAGGCCATCCCCGCCGAGCTGCGCGGCAAGCTGGAGCCCGCGCAGCTCTTCCACGAGATCCTCGACCACCGCTGGTACCTGTCGGAGGAGGCGGGCGCCGACGTGGGCGTCGCCGAGGCCGTGAAGTCGTACGTGGACAACGTTCTGATCCACAAGCCCGACGAGAAGGCGCTGCTGCCCGACGAGCCTTCGGAGGAGACCGGTCAGTAGGCGACGGTGATGCGCCGGCGCGGGTGCGTGTCCTTCTCCAGCTCGTCGGCGATCGCCACCGCGTAGTCCTCGGCGGAGATGAAGCTGCGGCCCTCGTCGTCGGTCAGCAGCGTGTCGCCGCCGATCCGGTAGACGCCGGTACGCTCCCCCGGCGCGATCTCGGCGGCCGGCGAGACGAAGGTCCAGTCGAGGTCGTCGACCGCGCGGTAGAGGCCGAGGATGGCCCGCCCGGCCAGCGACTCCTTCTTGTAGAGCTCCGGGAAGTCGGGCGTGTCGACCAGGTCGAGGCCGGGCGCGACCTGGAGGCTGCCCGCGCCGCCCACGACGATCAGCCTGCGCACCCCTGCGGCGCGCAGGCCGTCGATGAGAGCGCGGTTGGCGGCCACGAAGGGCGCCTCGGGCTCGGTGCCGTCGCGCGGCGGCGCGATGGCGGAGACGACGGCGTCGTAACCCTTGGCCAGCGTGGCGGAGTCGTGGACGTCTCCCTTGACGGGACCTGAGCGGCTCACCCCGGTCACCTCGTGCCCGCGGTTGCTCAGCTCTGTGGCGATGCGCTGCCCGACCATGCCGGTCGCGCCAAAGACGAGGATCTTCATAGCCCAACAGTATCCAACAGATACTGGTTACTTCATCGTGCTATAAGTACCTTGTGGATACTGGTGATGCCTTCGACCCCAACTGCCCGACCAGGCTGGTCCTGGACCGGATCGGGGACAAATGGTCGGTGCTGGTGTTGCTCAGCCTCGACGGCGGGCCGATGCGCTTCACCCAGTTGCGGACCCGGATCGGCGGGGTCACGCCCAAGGTGCTCACGCAGACGTTGCGCGCGCTGGAGTATGACGGGCTGGTGACGCGGAAGGTGTTCGCGGAGGTGCCGCCGCGGGTGGAGTACACGCTGACGGAGCTCGGCCGATCGCTGCACGACCCGGTCTCGGTGGTGGCCCGATGGGCCGAGGAAAATGTCGGCGAAATCCTACGCTGCCGCGAAAAATCCTCATGAATCGTACGTTTATCCGCAGCGGTGGTGTTTTTCTCCGACGCAGCCGTATAAAAGCTTAACGCGCGAGCAATCCATCAATTCTGCTCCACTCCTTCCTCTTACGCTTGCTCCGTCCAGGACGGCGAGGGAGGGCACGTGCTCGGAATTGACACCTGCTTGGCCGAGGTGATGTCCATACCAGGCGCGCTCGACGCGATGCTGGTGGATCACACCAGCGGCATGGCGGTGGCCTTCAGCAGCTCCTCCGGCGTGGACGCCGACCGGTCGGCCGCGGCCCTGACGGAAGCGCTGCGCGCCACCACCGACAGCCTGGCCCGATCGTGCCCCGGCGACGTCGTACGCATCGACGACATGCTCGTCACCACCGACAAGGGCCATCATCTGCTCAGGCCGCTGGAGACGGTCTTCGAGGGGCCGCTGGTCATCTACGTCCGCCTGGACCTGGAACGATCTAACCTCGCCCTGGCGCGGCACCGCCTGCAGTCCATCTCCAGCCGCCTGACGACGTGACCCATGACCAGGCTCGACACACTCCTGGCCGGGCTCGCCCGAGAGCAGTCCACGGGCGCGCTCCGTCTCGGCAGGAACGGCACGATCTTCCTGTCCGAGGGGCGCGTGACGTACATGGAGTGCGCCCAGACCCCGAGTGTCGAACGCCTCCTCACGGCCAGGGGCCTGATGACCGAGGCGGCCCTGCGCGAGCTGCAGGCCGACGGCGGCTCCGACCGGCTGCTCGCCGACGGGCCCATCACGGCGGGCGAGCTCCAGTACGCGGTGCTCGGCGTGGTGCTGGACGCGGCCTTCTTCCTGCTGCCGTTGAGCGGGACGCGGCCCAAGTTCCGGCCCGGCGAGCAGCACTGGCTGGGCGGGCACTGGTTCTTCGACGTACCTGGGCTGGTGCGGGAGTGCGCGCGGCGGCGGGCCCAGCTCGCCCAGGTCTGGCCGTCGGCCGACATGGACACGCTGCCGGTACGGCCGGCGCCGCGGCTGCCCGGGCACGGGGTGACGCTGAGCCGGATCCAGTGGGAGGTCCTGATCCAGGCCGACCACAAGGCCACGCCGCTGGAGCTGGCCAAGCTGATCGGCCGGTCCGCGTACTCGGTCCTGCTGGCCGTGCGGCGGCTGGCCGCGGCCGGGCTGCTCGCGCCGCCGGACCCGAGCACCGCAGCCCCGGGCAGAAAAGGACCGCCGCCGGACCCGAACGCCGGCGTCCCGGGCAAGAGGGGCCCTGCGCCGTACTCGAACGCCGCCGCACCGGACGGGAAGAACCCCGCGCAGGACCAGGACGGCGCTGCGGCGGGAGAGATCCTGCCCCAGCGGGAGCGACGGGCGTACGCGCATCCGCCGCACGAACCCGGTGCCGCCCGGCCGGGATTCAGCCCGGCCATGACGGGCGACCCATCCGATATCGCGCTGCTACTGCGGCTGAAGAAGGCTCTCGAGGAGCTGTCGTGAGGTTCCTCTCGCTCAGGAGGAGGCCATCGATGGAGCTACGGAAAGAAGTTCTGGAGGAGATGTCGCTCCTGCGCGAACGCACGCCGGACGTGACCGGGAGCGTCGCCTGCACCGTCGACGGCCTGCCGATCGCCTGCGACCTCGGCGCAGAAGGCGGCGAGCAGGCCGCGGCGCTGTCGGCGGCGCTGCTCGCGATGAGCCGGCGGATGCTGACCATGACCGGACAGGGCGCGCTGGAAGAGACGCTCGTCTCCGGCACCGCCGGCTTCGTGGCCTTCTACGCCGCCGGCCCCACCATCGTCCTCACAGTCCTGGCCGGGCCCGGCACGAACGTCGGGCTGCTGCGGCTGGAGGGCAGGAAGACGGCTGCCGGAGTGGCCGCCGTCGCAGCACGCAAGCACTGACCATCCCCGACAGAAAGGCAGGAGACATGGCGGGCATGGACGTATCCCTCAAGGAGATGATGACGATCGACGGCTCGATCGGAGCCGCGATCGTCGATCACGGCAGCGGCATGGCGCTGGGCGCGCTCGGCGGCTCCAAGGATCTGGACCTCCAGGTCGCCGCCGCGGGCAACACGGAGGTGGTCAAGGCCAAGCTCCGCACGATGGACTCGCTGGGCCTCAAGGAGAACATCGAGGACATCCTGATCACGCTGGGCCAGCAGTACCACATCATCCGGCCCATCACCGGGCGCAGCGGCAAGGGGCTGTTCCTCTACCTGGCGCTCGATCGATCGCGCGCGAACCTGGCGCTGGCCAGGCACCAGCTACGCGGCATCGAGGAGAAGCTGGAGGTTTGACCGCGGCGTGGCCGCCCCGATCGGGGCGGCCACGGCACAGGATCAGGGGCTGGTGAGCTTGGTGATCTCGGCGACGAAGTCCGGCCAGAGCTGGCGCGGCAGATCGTGCCCCATGCCCGGATAGGTGACCAGCCGGGCGCCAGGAACGGCCGCCGCCGTGGCCCGGCCGCCCGCGATCGGGACGAGCTGGTCGGCCTCCCCGTGCAGGACCAGGGTGGGCACGGCCACGCCGGCCAGCATCGCCGTACGGTCGCCCGAGGCCATGATGGCGGCCAGCTGCCTGGCGGTGCCCGCCGGGTCGAAGCACCGGTCGTAGGCCAGCCCGGCCAGCGCGGAGATCCGCTCGTGGTCCAGGTCGTAGCCGGGTGAGCCGATGATGGACCAGGTCTTCACCGCCTGCGCCAGCACGGCCGCGCGGTCGGCGGGCGGCCTGGTCATCAGCACGGCGGTCGCGGCCTCGGTCGGCGGGGCGATCGACGGGCCGGGGGTGGACATGATCGAGGTCAGGGTCAGCACGCGTGCCGGATGCCGGATGGCGAGCGTCTGGGCGACCATCCCGCCCATGGAGGCGCCCACCACGTGCGCGGCCGGCCAGCCGAGGGCGTCCATCAGCGCGGCGGCGTCGTCCGCCAGGTCGTCCAGCAGATACGACGACGGCGCCCCCGTCGTGGGGACGCCTGCGTCGTGGAAGTGCGTGGACAGGCCGGCGTCGCGGTTGTCGAACCGTACGACGTGGTGTCCCTGCTCGGCCAGGAGCTCGCAGAGCTCTTCGTCCCAGTGGATGAGCTGGGCTCCGAGGCCCATGATGAGCAGCAGGGGCCGCCCTGCCGGTGAGCCGAAGCTCTCGTAGGCGATTTCGATGCCGTTTACGGCTACGCGGGTGGTCACGAGAACCAGAATGACATTCTGGTTCCGGTCAGTAAAGCTTCGCTCAGTGCATCCGGGACCTGAGGAGGGTGCGGATGCGCTCGCCGCCGAGCACCACGCCGCCGCCCGCCGCCGCCAGGGCGCCGGCCAGGATGGTGGTGCCCACGGTGTCGTCCGACTCCTCGCCGGACTCCGTGGCCTTGGAGTCGCCCTTGGTGAGCCAGCCGTCCGCGTTCTCGTCGGCCGGGACGGACCTGCCGCCCTGGGCGGGCTCATCGGCCTTCGGGGGCGTGGCCGGGCTGCTGTCGCGCTCGGACCAGGCGCCGGTCGAGAAGGCGACGGGGTAGTTCTTCTTGCCCACGCCCTCGCCCCACTTGGTGATGACGTAGTCGACCTCGATGTGGCCCTCGCCGCCGACGCCGTCCACGCCGAGCGTGCTGGAGTTGAACCGGCCGCCGGTCAGCTCGGCGAAGGTCTTGGCGTCGAGGTCCAGCATGACGCCGCGGTTGGAGGGCTCGCCCGGGCCGCGGTCGCCGACGAAGAAGGGCATTCTCTTGCCCTTGTAGACCACGTAACCCTCGGTCAGCAGCGGCCAGCTCGGGCTGGCGGCCAGACCTTTCTGCATGGGCTTGCCGCTGGCGGGCAGCCCGGTGTCACCGGCGCGGCCGGAGGAGTCGTCCCAGAAGTACGACGCCGTGGTCGAGCCCTTGAGCATGACGCGGTCCGTGTCGGAGTCGGCGTGGGCCGCGGTGCCGGCGATGGTCAGCGCGCCGACGGCGGAGGCAGTGAGCAGGACGAGGGCACGCAGGCCAGATCGAGACATGAAGAATTGAAGTCCTTCGCGAGGGGACAGGGGGAATGCGCTCGCTAGGAAAAGGCGCAGCAGAGCAGGACGCCTGGCGAAATCGCTACGCGAGAGCGCGGAAAGAGCCGGGGGGAATGCGGTCGCTCAGCGGGCGGCCGGCACTACTCTGTCTGGGGGTATGACGCGTTCTTGCATGGCGGTGAAAGGTGTCCTCTCCATCTCGCCTACCGGGTTAGCTGACGGGTTCGGGCGTGGAGATGCCCTACCGACACGAGGTCGGACTCACCCCAATTGCAATGGGTCCCCGGTTCCCGACGGATCGGGATTCGGCGCCAGCCGGCTGGTCCCTCCTGGGTAAGGTCCACGCCACCGGCTGGTAACGGTTCAACACTGTAACCACGAATTCCGGACAAACGCAAACACATCGTCATGAATCGGGCGAAGATCTACCTAGCCAGGTAAAGAGAAAAGGGGGCACGGCGTTGCCGTACCCCCTGCTGATTCCAGCCTCAGCCGCCGCTCTTGCGCCTGAACGGTCTTTTACTCGCAGCTGGACCGTGCGCCCCGTGGATCTTCGATGGGTCGCCGCCCCTGCCACCAGCGTCCGCACCGGCGGACTGGTTGCGCTTGCGATCCAGCGCCTCCCGGAACTTGCGCTTCATCTCGTCCTCGGGAGTTTCGTCGATTTCCGGCTCCGGTGTTTCAGCCATGAGGACCTCCGTGGTCTTGGGGACAATCACAGCTTCGCACGACGCCGGTTATGACGCGAAACCGGCCTCGACCTTGCTCTGCGGCGTGGCGGGGATCTCCAGCCGCCTGCCCGGCATCGCGACCAGCGCCAACAGCGCGATCAAGGCCCCCACGACCCCGAGCGACGGGATGACCGCGGCCGCCGCGGAGGCGTGCGCGGCGGCCAGGCCGTGCACGGGGGCCTCCGCGGTGACGGTCGAGGTGTAGAGGGTGCCGCCCACGGCCAGCGCGACCGAGCCGCCGATCTGCCGGAAGAAGGTGAGGTTCGCCGAGGCGGTGCCGATGTACTGCGGCTCGACCGACTGCTGGGCGGCCACCGTGAGCCCCGACAGCATCGGGCCCATCCCGAGCCCCAGCAGGAACATCCAGACCGCCAGGGCCACGCCGCCGGTGTCCAGGGTCAGGTTCAGGCAGAGCAGGGCTCCGGCGGCGAGCAGGAACGGCGCGCCGACCAGCCACGGCTTGTAGACCTTGGTCCTGGACATGAGCGCGCCCATGAGGACACTGCCCGCCACCATCGCCAGCATCATCGGGTAGATCCGCAGCCCGGACTCGGTGGCGCTGACCCCCAGGGCCTCCTGGAAGTAGCGCGGCAGGAAGACGACTCCGGCGTACATGCAGAAGGCCGTGCTGAACGAGGTCAGGTTCACCAGGGTGTACGTGCGGCTGCCGAACAGGTGCAAAGGCATGATCGGACTGGCCGCCCGCCGCTCGACCAGCACGAACACCACCAGCAGCGCCAGCGCGAGCACGATCGGCCCAGCCACGGCCGCGTCGGTCCAGGTGTGGCCGTCGATCCCCTTCTCCGTCAGCCCCAGCAGCAGCGCGCTGATGGCCACGGTGAACACCGCGATGCCCGCGTAGTCGGGCCGGCCGCCGCCCACGCCCGGCCTCCGCGGCAGTCGCAGCGCCACGATCGCGATAAGGATCACGCCGAGCGGCACGTTCACGTAGAAGGCCCACCGCCAGCTCGCATGGTCGGTGAACAACCCGCCGAGGAACGGCCCCGCCAGGTACGTCAGCCCCATCACGCCGCCGAGCGCGCCCTGGACGCGGGCCCCGTTCGAGCCGGCCGGGAACATCTCCATCACCAGCGCGATCGACAGCGGCAGCAGGGCGCCCGCGCCGAGCCCCTGGATCGCGCGGAACGCGATGAGCTGCACCATGTCCTGCGCCACCCCGCACAGCGCCGAGCCCGCCACGAACACCACCATCCCGACGAGCAGCAGGGGCTTTCTGCCGTGCTGGTCGGACAGCCTGCCGTAGAGCGGCACGGTCACCGTGGAGGTGAGCAGGTAGGCCGTCACCACCCAGGTGTAAAGGGTGGTGCCGCCCAGCTCGGTCGTGATGCGCGGCAGCGCCGTGCCGACGATCGTCTGGTCGAGCATCGCCAGGAACATCCCGCCGAGCACGGCCATGAGCACAAGCCCGTTGCCTCGCGGCTTCATGTCAGTAGTCACCTGTGAAGAGTCACCTGTAAGCTCTGACATGTCAAGTCTTCGGTATGCTGGCGGACATGTCCCTGCGGATCGCGTTGCTCGGGTTGCTGTCAGGTGCGGGCCCGGCCAGCGGCTATGACCTGGCCAAGAAGTTCGAGCACTCGCTCAACCACGTCTGGCAGGCCGGGCACACGCAGATCTACCCGGAGCTGGTGAAGATGGCCGCCGACGGGCTGGTCGCGGTCGAGTCGGAGGGCGCGAGAGGGCGCAAGATCTACACGATCACCCCTGAGGGGACGCACGAGCTGCGCACGTGGCTGACGGAGCACCAGCCCTCGGTGACCGTGCGCAGCGAGGTGGCGCTCCAGGCGTTCCTGCTCCCGCTGCTCGACCGGAAGCAGGCCATCGCGGTGATGGAGCGGATCAGGGCCGGCTTCGAGGCACGGCTGGCGGTGCTGGAGTGCCAGCCCGGGCACGGCCAGGCTCTCGGCAGATACGCGCTGGAGCTGGGCCTGCGCCAGGCCCGCACCAGCATCGAATGGGCCGACGAGACCCTGACCGACCTCAGACGCGCCTGACCCTTCCCGACCTCAGACGCGCCTGACCCTGACCGACCTCAGACGCGCCTGACCCTGACCGACCTCAGGCGCGCCTGACCCTGACCGACCTCAGACGCGCCTGACCCTGACCGACCTCAGGCGCGCCTGACCCTGCCGCTTCTCATGCCCTCCTGAAGGCGAGGAGGCGGAACACCGGGTCGGGGCCCGCGCCGCCCTGGCCAAGGCCCACGAAACCGGACTCGCCGGATGGCCGCAGCCCGTGCCTGGCCGTCTCCTCGACGACCAGGGCCGAGCGGTCGGCGGGCTCGGCGCGGCCACCGGGCCCGTGCGCGGCCCGCTTGTCCACGGTCGTCACGAACACGCCGCCGGGCCGCAGCACGCGAGCGGCCTCCGCGATCACCAGGCGGGCGTCGTCGAGCAGGTGCAGCAGCCAGATCGTGGTGACCGCGTCGACGCACCCGTCGCGTACGGGCAGCGCCCGGCCGTCCCCGCGCACCACGTCGACGCGCCCGGCGGCCAGCCGGGCCATCCCCGCGGCGGCGTCCACGCCGAGCACCCGCAGCCCGCGCCTGGCCAGCTCCCTGGTCACCAGACCGGTGCCGCAGGCCACGTCGAGCAGCGTGCCGCCGGGCACCAGGCCGCGCACGGCGTCGGCGGCGGCCCTGGCGCGCGCGGGCCCGCCGCGGGTCTCGTCGTAACGGCCGGCCTCGAGGTCGTAGTCGAGCACGAGCTGAACCTCCCGGGATCTGACGCCGCCGGCAGCCAACCTACGCCGACGCCGGTGGAGGAGTGCGCGGAGGTAAAGGGGAACCGTTCCGTTCCTGGTGTTGCGTTGAAACGGCCCCGGATATGAAACCCGGCATGACGGTCAAACCCCCGGTCCCGCGATGAGCCTCCTGGGACGCGATCTGGCGCTCGACCTGGGCGGCGCGAGCACGCGGATCTACATCAGGGGCAAGGGCATCGTGCTCGACGAGCCCTCGGTCATCATGCGCGACCTCCGTACGGGCAAGGTCATCGGGTACGGCGCCGAGGCGGCCGCCGGCACCGGCGGCGAGACGTGCTGGCCGGTCAGCGGCGGGCTGCCGGTCGACGGTGAGCTGGCCAGGCGCATGATCCGGCATTTCATCCGCAAGGTGCACTGGCATCCGTTCTCCCGGCCGCGCATGGTCATGGCGCTGCCCGACGACTCCACCCCGATCGAGCGCAAGGTGCTGCGGGACGTGGCGTACGAGGCGGAGGCCAGGGGGATCATCATGATCCCGCACGCGCTGGCGGCGGCGCTCGGGGCGGGCCTGGCGGTCAAGGAGTGCGCCGGGCACATGGTGCTCGACATCGGCCGCGACTCCACCAGGATCGCGGTGCTGTCGGGCGAGGCCGTGGTGGCGGCCACGACGGTGCCCGGCGGCGGCCACGCCATGGACCGGGCGATCGTGCGCCTGGTCGAGTCCGAGTACGGGCTGCTGATCGACGAGATCGAGGCCGAGTCGGCCAAGCGGGCGGCGGGCACTGAGTGGAAGCCGCTGGACCGCCAGGTGACGGTGCGCGGCCGCGATCCCGACACCGGGCGGGAGCGATCGGTGCCGCTGCCCGTACAGGGGATCTACGAGGCGACCCGGCAGCCGGTCGAGGCCATCGTGCGGGCGGCGGTGGAGACGGTGGAGCGCTGCCCCGCCGAGCTGACCGCCGACCTCGGGGAGCGCGGCGCGGTGCTGGTGGGGGGCGGCGCGTTGCTGCGGGGGCTCGGGCGGCGGCTGCGAGCCGCGCTGTGCATGCCGGTACGCAGGTCGGAGCGGCCGCTGGAGTCCCTGGCGCTCGGGCTCGGGCGGTGCGTCGAGGACCTCGGGCTGACGGCGAAGCTCCGGCGGCGATGAGGCGCCGATGAGCGACGGCCTGTTCGCAGCGGGCCTCTCACTGAGCGACCTCTCACTGAGCGGCCTCTCACTGAGCGGCCTCTCACTGAGCGACCTCTCACTGAGCGACCTCCCGCTCGCCGGTCTCCCGTTCGCCGGCCTCCCGCTCGCCGGCCTCCCGCTCGCCGGCCTCCCGCTCGCCGGTCTCCCGTTCGTCGATGGGGACCTGTTCGACGCCGGGGTGTCGCTCGCCGACAAGGCGGTCAGGACCGTCGCCGTCTATCTCACCGTGGCGGCCCTGCTGCGGATCGCCGGCAAGCGCGGCATCGCCCAGCTCAACAACTTCGACCTGGTCGTCATGCTGCTGATGAGCAACGTCGTGCAGAACGCGATCATCGGCCCGGACAACTCGCTGGTCGGCGGGCTCGCGGGCCTGGTGATCCTGATGGCGTTCAACGCGGTGGTGGTGCGGGTGGCCGCGGCGGTGCCGATGGTCGCCAAGATCGTCGAAGGCCGCCCGATCGTGCTGGCCCGCGACGGCCGCTACCTCATGTCCGCGCTGCGGCGGCTGGGCCTGCGGCGAGCCGATGTGGACGTGACGATCCAGCTCAGGGGCGGCTCGACGGTGGCCGACACCACCCTCGTACGGCTGGAGCCGGGCGGCGCGGTGCTCGTGCGGCTGCGCCCCGAGGAGGAGAACGCCGAGCGGGGCGACGTGGAGGAGCTGTACGCAAGGCTCGACCGCATCGAACGCAAGCTGGACGAGCTGGGCGGGAGGCCGGGATGACGATGCGGGCCAAGGGGCGCTGTGACCGCATATTTGTGCTTTTTATGTGATATGACCGAAAGCTATTGATGATCTCGGATAAGGTGCCAAACGTGCGCGCCCGCCGTCACATTGTTTCCGCGGTGCTCTTTTGTGCCGCGGCGATGACGGCCTGCTCGGCGGCGGCCGAGCTGCCTTCCCTCGAAGAGGCCACCAGGCAGCTCGACACCGATGCGGGCAGCCTGCTCAGCGCGGCCGAGCTGGGCCTGTCGGCGTTCGAGCGGCTGGACGACGACTCCTGCGTGGACGGCGAGGTACGCCGGTTCTTCAGCGCCGAGAGCGACCTGGCCGGCGCCTCCGCCGGGCTGCTGGACCGGCTCCAGGCCATGGGCTACAGCAAGGTCGTCGACGACCTTGACCTGCGCGACGACGAGCCGGATGTGTCGGTGCTGCGCAATCCGGAGACGCGGCTGACGTTCGAGCTGACCGTGCTCGCCGGGGAGAAGCCCGGCGTCCGCGTCGTCGGCAAGACGACCTGCTACGCCGTCCAGGAGACGGCGGCCGCCCAATAACGGTGCCGGCCCAATAACGGTGCCGGCCCAATAACAGTGCCAGCGCAGTAACGGTGACAGCGCGCGCCCATGTGTGAGCGCGCGCGTCCCGGTAAAAGCCTTCTACGGCGTCGCGAGCGCCTCGGTCGGGGACAGGCGTGAGGCGCGGATGGCCGGATAGAGCCCCGCCACGGCGCCGATGATCAGGGTCGCCGCGAGCCCGCCCCCGGTGGCCCAGAGTGGCACCACGGACGGCCAGCCGCTGTAGTACGCGTACCCCGTCGTGACCCCGGTCCCCAGGAGGATCCCGCCGGCCCCGCCCATCGCGGACAGCAGCAGCGACTCCGCCAGGAACTGGGTGCGGATCTGCCCCCTGGTCGCGCCCAGCGAGCGGCGCAGGCCGATCTCCGCACGGCGTTCCAGCACCGAGATGACCATCGTGTTGGCCACGCCGACCCCGCCCACGAGCAGGGCCACCGCGCCCACGCCCAGCAGGAGGCTCGCAAAGGCCTGGCTGGTCGCCTGCTTGGCGGCCAGCGCGTCGGACGGCCGGGAGACGTCCACCTCGTTCGGCGCCTCCGGGTTGGCCGTGCCGGCCAGCACCCCGCGTACGGACTCCAGCCTGGCCTCCTCCGCGCGGGTGTAGAGAATGGTCGGATGCCCGTCGAAGCCGAGGCGTTCCTCCGCCACCGGCCAGCCGACCATGACCCCGCTGTCCAGCTCAGTGGCCAGCGCCACCGGGTTGAGCACGCCGACGACGGTGAACCTGACGCCGCCGACGATCACCTGCGTGTCCGGGCTCGCCGAGCCGATGCCCAGTCGCTGGGCGGCCGACGCGCCGATCACGGCGGCCGGGTAGCGCTCCGTGGCCGCGTTCAGCCAGGTACCGCTGCTCAGGGTCGCGCCCACCGTGGCGGGCAGGTCGAGACGGGCGGCGTAGGTGTTGATGCCGCTGGTCTGGGCCTCGGGGATCTGCTCGGAGCGGTAGACCTTGGCCTCGGGCGCCTTGCCGATCGACGAGACGGTCTCGACCGGGCCGATGCGCTCGATCATCGCCTCCGCGTCCACCGGCATCTGGGCCGCCTCGCCCAGGAGCGTGGTGCCCGACGAGATGGTGAGCAGGTTGGTGCCCAGCGCGGAGAGCTGGCGGTCGAGCTCGGCGCCCGAGGAGGACGAGAGCCCGACCACGGCGACCATCGCCGCTATGCCGATGGCGATGCCCAGCGCGGACAGGAACGCCCGCAGCGGCCGGGTGCGCAGGCCGACCGCGCCGACCCGCATCACGTCCCGCGGCCGCATTCTGGCCGGGGCCAGCTTGGGCCGCTCCATCTCGATGACGGCCATCATGACACTCCGGATTCCAGGGTTTGGGGCCATGGCTCGCGCCGGGCCTGCGAGTCCGAGATGATCTCGCCGTCGCGCATGCTCACCTGACGGGGCAGGCTGGCGGCGATCTCCCGGTCGTGGGTGATGATCACGATGGTGGTGCCGCCGGCGTTCAGCTCGTGCAGCAGCTCCATCACCCCGGTCCCCGAGACCGAGTCCAGGGCGCCGGTCGGTTCGTCGGCCAGGAGCAGCGGCGGGTCGCCCGCCACCGCCCTGGCGATGGCCACGCGCTGCCGTTCGCCGCCGGACAGCTCGTGCGGCTCGTGGTCCATCCGGTGCCCGAGCCCCACTCGTTCGAGCGCCGCCGCCGCGCGACGGCGGCGCTCCTGCCTGCTCAGGCCCGTGTAGATCAGGCCGTCGGACACGTTGTCCAGCGCCGGGACCTTCGCGGCGAGGTGGAAGGACTGGAAGACGAACCCGATCGTGGTGGCCCGCAGCGCCGAGAGCTGCCCGTCGGACAGCTTCGACACGTCGTACCCGTCGATGTGGATCGTCCCCGTGGTCGGCCGGTCGAGGGTGCCGACGACGTTCAGCATCGTCGACTTGCCCGAACCCGACGGCCCGACGATGGCGATCAGCTCGCCGTGCCGGATCTGCAGCGACACCGACTTCAGCGCCGCCACCCCGCCCGGGTACGTCCTGGACACGTCAGACAGCTCGATCATGGGGTACGGCGTCATTTCGGCATCCCCACGGTCATGCCCTCGATGAGCCCGTCCCCGCTGACCTCGACCCGGCCCCCGGAGAACAGCCCGGTCTCGATCCCGATGTACCGGGAGGTGCCGCCTTCGATGATCTGCAGGCCGAACCCGCCCTCCTTCAGCGCCACGAGCGCCGCGACCGGCACGGTCAGCACGTTCTTCCGCTGGGAGGCCGTGAACGTCACGTCCACCGACGCCTTGTCGAGCCCCTTGGCGGACTTGGCGTTGCCGATCGAGACCAGCACCTCCACCCGCGTCTCGGGCTCGCTCTGCCCCTCGCCCGGCACGATGACCGTGGCCGCCTCGGTGATCTTGCCCTTCACGCTCTTGCCGTCCGGCAGCGTGACCTCGACCTTGGCGCCCTTCTTGGCCATCCGCTGATCCTCGGCCTCAAGCGGGACCGTGATGACCTTGGACGTGCCGGTGTAGGTGAGGATCTTCTGGCCGGGACTGGCCGGCTGGCCCTTCTCCGCCTCCAGGCTCTCCACCCGCACCTTGCCCGGGGCGAAGACGACGCGGCCCAGCTCGACCACGCCGGTCTCGTCCAGACCGCGATCATCCTGCCATTCCTTGACGGCCTCGGCCGTGTCCCAGGTGTACTCGTCGTCGACGGTGAAGCCGTCGTAGCCGAGCTTGCGCAGGTTGCGTTCCAGGCTCTCGACGTCCTTGCCCTCCACGCCGTTCTTGAGGTCGCGGTAGGCGGGCGTCGAGCCGTACATGAGCATGACCGGCTCGTTGTCCACCCGGTACAGCGACCTGCCGCGGGTGATCGTCGCGCCGCTGTCGGGCAGCCAGGTGACCGTGCCGGGCTTCCTGTTCATGGCCGTGCTCACCGGGCCGTAACCGAGCTCGCCGTCGGCGTCCCTGGTGTCGTTCAAGGTCTGCTTGGTCACCGGGGCGGTGGCCGGCGGCAGCGCGCTGGCCGACCGGGTGGGGCCGGAGCCGCCTTCCAGCAGGCCCGTGCTGTTCACGGCGACGAAGCCGCCGCCCGCGACGGCCACCACGAACAACAGCCCGGCGACCAGCTTGCCCCGCCCGCGACGCCGGCGCCTGGAGGGCGTCGCGTCCGGTTCCGCCTTGCCATCGATGGTGCTTACGCCCATCAAAAACCTCCCATACCGGCCTCAGAGAGCTCCTTCTGGCACTTCTCCTGGGCGGACTTGAAGTCGGGGTCCTCGCCGACGTCACCGGTGATGCGCATGGAGCCGCCCTCGGGGTCCGGGTACTTCTCGACGCCGTTGTCCCGCATGCACTGGGCGACCTTGCGCAGGTTCTCGGCCATCTTGGGGTCGCCGCCGCCCTGACGCTGCCCGCTCGGGGCGTACTGCTTGCAGGCCTCCTGGGCCTTGTCCATCGTCTCCTTGGGGGTGTTCTTGTCCAGCTTCATCAGCACGCCCTTGCCGGGCTCGGGGTCGGCCATGTCGATCCCGTTCTCCCGCATGCACTGGGCGAACTTCAGGCCCTTCGCCTGCGGGTCTTCGCTCGCGGTGGGGCTGGCCGCGGCCTGCTTGCCGGTGCTGTCCACCGACACCACGTCTGAGCCTGCCTCGCTGGAGCCACAGCCCGTCAGGAGCAGGGTGGCCGCGATCGGCGCCGCGATGAGCGCACTGAGGACTCGTCCTCGCATGAAACATCTCCTCCGTCGAATAAACGTCGTTCGAGAGGAGATGCAATAGGGACCGCTGTTTCTTCAGCGTTTCCATCCGCGGCTTATTTTCACCAAATGCCTCCTGCGCGACACTCGGTCCTGTAGTCGGACGAAAGACCTGAGGTATGCCATGCGGGTGCTGGTGGTTGAAGACGAGCGGATGCTCGCCGACGCGATTGCCGAGTGGCTGCGCGAGGAGACCCACGCGGTCGATCTGGCACACGACGGCGAGGCCGCGCTGGAGCGGATCGCGGTGAACGACTATGACGTGGTCGTGCTGGATCGCGACCTGCCGCGCGTGCACGGCGACGAGGTGTGCAAGGAGCTGGTCGCCTCGGAGCGCGACGCGCGGGTGCTGATGCTCACGGCCGCCGCCCAGCTCGACGACCGGGTGACCGGCCTGTCCCTGGGGGCCGACGACTACCTGCCGAAGCCGTTCGCGTTTCCCGAGCTGGCCGCCCGCGTTCTGGCGCTGGGACGGCGCTCGCGGCCTGCCGTGCCGCCCGTACTGCGCAGGTCCGGGATCACGCTCGATCCCGCGCGCAGAGAGGTGTTCAGGAACGGGCGGTTCGTCCCGCTGTCGAAAAAGGAGTTCGCGGTGCTGGCCGAGCTGCTGCGGGCTGCCGGCAGCGTCGTCTCGGCCGAACAGCTCCTGGAGAAGGCGTGGGACGAGCACGCGGACCCGTTCACGGGCGCGGTCCGCCTCACCATTCTCAAGCTGCGCCGCAAGCTCGCCGACCCGCCGATCGTGGAGACCGTGCCGGGAGTGGGGTACCGGATCCCATGAGCACGCTGAAGAGCCGGCTCGCGGCCGTCCGCCCGCAGCCCACGCTGCGGCTGCGGCTCACGATCGTGTACGGGGCCGTCTTCTTCCTGGCGGGGCTGACGTTGCTCGGCGTCACCTATGTCCTGTTCAACCAGCAGTTGACGGATACGTTCGAGAGCCGGTACGTCGGGGAGCCCGGCAGGGTCAAGCAGCTGATCTTCAACCTCGGCGGCGAGATGCTGACGGGCGACGCCGCCGTGGAGTGGATGCGCCAGCAGGAGGAGACGCTGCGCAGCGGCGCCCGCACCTCGCTGATCACGCAGGGCATGATCGCGCTCGTCGTGGTCGGCACCGGGGCGGCCGGGCTCGGCTGGCTCGTCGCGGGCCGGGTGCTCGCTCCCCTGCGCCTGGTGACCGCCACGGCCCGGAAGATCGCCGCCGCTCCCATGGCCGAGCGCGGGCTGCACGAGCGGATCTCGCTGATCGGCCCCCGTGACGAGGTCAAGGAGCTGGCCGACACCTTCGACACCATGGTCGAGCGGCTCGACCACTCCTTCGACGGGCAGCGCAGGTTCGTCGCGAACGCCTCGCACGAGCTGCGCACGCCGCTGACCCTGAACCGGGCGCTGGTCGAGCTGGCCATGCACCGCCGCTCCGCCTCCCCCGACGTCAAGGAGCTGGGCGAGAGCCTCCTGGACATCAACGCCCGTCACGAACGCCTCATCTCCGGCCTGCTGCTGCTGGCCAGGTCCGAGCAGGAGATCGCGGACCGGTCGCCGGTGGACCTGGCGGACGTGGTGACCCACGTGGTCGCGCACGCGGACCCCGGGAAGGCCACCGTCTACGAGGTCTCCGAGCCGGCGCCGACCACCGGGGACGCGCTGCTGCTCGAACGGCTGGTGCACAACCTGGTGGAGAACGGCGTCCGCTACAACCTCGACGACGGCACCGGGTGGGTGCGGGTCGTCAGCCGTACCGTGTCGGAGGGGAACGTCGAGGTGGAGGTCAGCAACACCGGGCCGGTCGTGCCACCGTACGACGTCCCGATGCTCTTCAAGCCCTTCCACCGGCACGCGGCCGAGCGCGTGGTCACGGCCAACAGCGCGGGGCTCGGCCTGTCGATCGTGCAGTCGGTGGCGATCGCGCACGGGGGGAGCGTCAGGGCGCGGCCGCGCGAGGGGGGCGGCCTGGTCGTGACCGCCTCACTGCCACGCGACAGAGACCGCTTCACCGACGCGGTCGGCTTCCTCTGACACAGCCCGCTCTCATCGGGCTATTTCGTCGTTTCCGCCGTTTTGCGATGAGTTTCGGCCGGGTCGCGAGTCTGTACTGATGACCGTCGCAGCACGGTCGTAGACCACTCCCCGCCACTCTCTCTGCCCGAGACACCACGGAGGACGCCATGACGACGACGCCGAGTGACCCGACCACTGCGCTGCCCGGCCGCCCGCCCATCGTCGACCTGGCCACCTGGCAGGCCGCCCGTGACGAGCTGCTGGTCCGCGAGAAGGCCCACACCCGCGCGGGCGACGCCATCGCGGCGGCCCGCCGCCGGCTGCCGATGGTGGAGCTCGACGGGAAGGCCGAGGTCGTCGGGCCCGGCGGCCCGGTCCCGTTCCTGGAGCTGTTCCAGGGCCGCGACGAGCTCGTGGTCTACAAGCACATGTGGTACGACGGCGCACCGCACCAGGGGCAGTGCGAGGGCTGCACCACCACGGCCTGGCACCTGAAGGACGCCGTGTACCTCAATGCCCGCGACGTCTCGTTCGCCATCGTGACCACGGGCCGGTGGGACGAGGTGGCCTCGTTCGTCGAGTTCATGGGCTACACCCAGCCGTGGTACTCGGTGCGCGACGTGGACGAGCCGGTCGGCGGGCAGATGGGTTATCTCACCAGCTTCCTGCGCGACGGCGACCGCGTGTTCCTCACCTACTCCACGACGGGCCGGGGCAACGAGCGGGTCAACGGGTCCTTGGGCCTGCTCGACATGACGCCCTACGGCCGCCGCGAGGCGTGGGAGGACAAGCCCGAGGGCTGGCCCGGGGGGCAGGTCCCGTGCTGGCGCTCGGACGCGGACGGGACCGCCGACTGGGGCCCGACCAGCCGCCCCGTGCCGCAGTGGACCCGCCCCGGCGCGACCCCCGTGGAAACCCTCGGCCGGCACGGCCACCACCACTGACGCCTTGGTGCCTTAGCGGAAACTCCGAGGGGGTGTGCCCGCGCGCTCGGCCGGTTTATGACTTCTGTCGGCCTGTCCGGACTTTCCGCCCCCGACCGCCTTCGTTTCGTCACAGCTTGCCAAGCTGTCCTGTCTAAGGGTGCAAGGACTCCAGGGATGCAACGACCGACAATGGCAAGGAGCGCAGCATGCCCCTCCTCCACATGGTGGTGGTATCGGTCGGCTGCGTCCTGGCCCTGGCACCGGCCCTGCTGCCCTCCGCACGTCCCGCCGGCAGATGGCCGCACGTCGTCATGGCGCTCGGCATGGCGGCCGGGCATCTGGGCGGCGTGTTCCTCTCCGTCGCGGTGCTCGCGCTGCTGACCGCCGGCTGGCTCTGCGGCTCCCCCTCCCACCGCGCGCAGAGCGGCCACCACATCCAGGACTTCGTGGTCATGTCCATCCTCTTGGTGCTGACGGCGTTCAGCGAACCCTCTCTCGCCGACACCCCGACCGGACATCAGCATGGAGGCGGCGGCCCGCCGGCCACCCTGGCCCTGGTCATCGGACTGGCCTGGACCTGCGCCCAGCTCATCCGCGCCCTGCCCGAGCGGGACGGCAATCGAAAAATGATCGGCCAGAACCTGTGCTCAGCCGGAATGGCGGCCAGCATGGCCTTCATGTCCGCATTGTCCCTCTGATCGGACCAGAGCCGACGGAACCGCTGGACAAGACGTCCCGCACGAGCCGACCATCGGCCTGGATGCGGCGGCCCCGCTCACTGGCGCGGCTCGTACCGGCCACCCGGTTCGAACGCCTGGTGGAGCTCGGGGAGCGAGGCCAT
This sequence comes from Nonomuraea rosea, assembly GCF_039539705.1. Classification (NCBI taxonomy): domain Bacteria; kingdom Bacillati; phylum Actinomycetota; class Actinomycetes; order Streptosporangiales; family Streptosporangiaceae; genus Nonomuraea; species Nonomuraea rosea. The sequence goes on from NZ_BAABDQ010000006.1 coordinate 253,079, forward strand.
CTCGGTGACGAACCCGAACCGGCCCGCCCGCATCTGCCTGGCGCCGTCCAGGAACGAGCGCAGCGCGAGCCGGGAAAGCGCACCGCCGATGCTCACCCGGCGCACGCCGATCTCGGCGAGCTGCTCCAGCGTGATCGCCGGATCCGCGAAGCCCATGACGACGTTGACCGGCTTACCGACGGAGGAGACGACCGCGCGCATCTGGTCGAGGGTCCGCAGCCCCGGGGCGTACAGGACGTCCGCGCCGGCGGCCTCGAACGCCTGGAGACGCCTGATGGTGTCGTCCAGGTCGGCGACGCCGTACAGGAGGTTCTCGGCCCTGGCGGTCAGGACGAGCGGGACGGGCAGCCCGCGCGTGACCTCGACGGCCGCCTGCACCCGCTCGACAGCGAGCCCGAACTCATAGATCGGCGCGCGGGGGTCGCCGGAGGCGTCCTCGATGGACGCCCCGACCGCGCCGCACGCGCACGCCGCCTCGATCATCTTGGCCGCTTCGGCGGGCTCGTCGGCGTAGCCGTTCTCGAGGTCGGCGTTGACCGGAAGGTCGGTCGCCTCGCTGATGACGCGGCAGTTGTCGAGGATGTCCTGCCGGTCGGCTCTCTTGCGGCCGAGCACGTTCGCCACGCCGAGGCTGGTGGTGGCCAGAGCCTCGAAGCCGAGGCCGGCCAGCAGCCGCGCCGTCCCGGCGTCCCAGGGGTTCGGGAGCAGGAACGGCTCCGGCCGCTCGTGCAGAGCCCGGAATCGAGCCGCCTTCGCCAGCTGATCGTTCATGATGCGCTCCCTCGCGTTACTCGTGGACCCACCTTCGCTGCCGCTTGAGCAATCAGTCAAATGCATAGATCAAATCCGTGTTATCAGTAATACTGATGGATATGACGGTCGAGGAGGTCGAGGCTTTCGTCTGCATCGCCCAGCTGGGCGGGTTCACGGAGGCGTCCAGGAGGCTCAACAGGTCCCAGCCCGCGATCAGCCGCCGGATCCGGGAGCTGGAGCGGTCGCTGGGCGCGCCGCTGTTCGAGCGGGCCGGGCGCGGGGTGACGCTCACCGAGGCGGGCAAGACTCTCCTGCCGTACGCGGAAGCCGTCCTCGCGACGATCCGCGACGGCGAACGAGCCGTACAGGACCTCGCGAAGGAGCCCGGCGGCGGGCAGACGCTCAGCATCGCCATCGTCGGCACCCTGGCCGATTCCCACCTCGTCGATGCGCTGCGCAGGTTCGAGTCGGAGTTCCAGGACGTCTCCGTCAAGCTGCGCACCGCCACCAGCCGCGAGGTGAGCGCGCTCGTCCGGGGCGGTGAGGCGTCCCTGGGCCTGCGCTACTTCCCCGACGCCGACCCCAAGCTGGAGTCGATCCCGCTCGGCACCGAACAACTTTTGGTCGTGGTGCCCGCATCGCACCCGGTCACCGCCGGCCGCCTGCCGGACCTGCGAGCCCTGCAGAACGAACGATGGCTCGCCTTCCCGCCCGAACGCGGCCAGGCCGCATCCCTCAGCCACCTGCTCGAACGCCAGCTGCCCGCCTCCGGTCCCGCACAGCCCTCGATCACCCGGATCGACAGCCTCACCGCACAGAAACGCCTGGTCGAGGCCGGCCTCGGCGTCGCACTCATGCCCATCAGCAGCGTCCGCGAGGAGCTGCGCATCGGCAGCCTGCGGGGGATCGAGGTCGAAAGCCTGGACGCGAGCCTGCCCGTGGTCGCCGTCCGGAGGGTGCGCGGCTACCAGAGCCGACTGGCAACGGCCTTCCTGACGATGCTGAGAGAACACACGCCAGGGTTGCTGGGCTGACCCGAGCGGGCACGCGCTGCCCCGGCGGGCGCCTTGGTCGGCCTGGCGGACGCACTGGCCGACCCGGCAGGCCCCGTTGGCTGCCGCAGCGGGCACGTTGACTGATCCGACGACCGCGGGGTCTAGGGCCCACCGTGCTGTAGCGTCCACTTCTTACCTTTTGTTACGGATGCGAGTGGAGAGCGATGAACGTCTACGCGCGGCCCCAGCTCTGGTGGCGGGCCGCCATGGTCGCCGTCGGCGTACTGGGGCTGCTCACCGGCAGCCACCGCATCGTCTTCTACACCAGCCAGAGCAACATCATCCTGCTCGGTTACTACGTGGGCGTCCTGTACTGGATGGTCCAGCGCCGCACGACCGACCCCGCGGCGCCGCGTCTGCGCGGAGCGGTCACGCTGTGGATCCTGATCACGGGGCTGGTCTCGCATTTCGTGACGAACCACGGCGAGAACCCGCTGCCCGGCCTCCTGGACGGCGATCCGGCAACACTGCTCGCCAACCGGTCGATCTTCCTGCTCCACTACGTGGTGCCGGTGATGGCACTGGCGGACTGGCTCGCGTTCGGACCGCACCGCGTGGTGAGGTGGCGCGACCTGCCGTGGTGGCTGTGCTTTCCCTTGGGGTACGGGGTGTCGTCCGTGGCGCGGGCAGTCGCGTTCCCCGAGGTCCCGAACCGGTACCCGTACTTCTTCCTGAACCCTACCGAGCACGGCTATGGCTGGGTCGCACTGTGGCTCGTCCTGCTCGGCCTCGGCTTCGCCGCGCTGGGCGCCTTGATCATCGGCCTGGATCGCCTGGCATCCCTGCGCCCCGGCGCCACCGCCCCAGCCACCGTCTCCCCCGGCACGCAGCCTGGTTGAACGTGCCGCCCGTCGCCGTCGTCCACCGCGTTGCCGACTCGACCGCGTTACCGCGCCCGACCGTGCCGCCGTACCCGACCGTGCTACCCCCGAACGCGCCGCCCGGGCGAACGAACGCACCTCGAGCATCCCGGGGGGCGCCTGCACTGGTCCCGGGTCGGGCAGCGCACCCCTATCGGGGGACCATCCCAATCGGGCAGAACACCCCAGCCGAGCCGGGCAGCCCCGTCGAGCAGGGCATCCCAAACGGACAGAGCATCCCGATCGAGCGGAACATCCCAGCTGAAGGCAAGGCTCCAGGTCTGGGTGAAGCGTCCTGGATCGAGTGGGACGCCCCCGGTCGGAGGCGACTGTCGGCTGGCTGGCGACTGGGGTCGGTCGTGATCAGCTTTCGAGGACCTTGGCCTCCCGTCCGTGGACAATCAGGGCGTACAGGACGAGAACGTCCAGGGCGATGACCGCCAGCGACCACCACGGGTTGACCGCGATCCAGGTGAGCTGCGTCATCGCGTTGAGCATCACCAGGATGGCCGCCACCACCCTGGCCCAGGTCTGGCCGACGCTCACCGCCAGTCCGACGAGGAACAGCACGATGCCGAACACCAGATGAGCCCAGCCCCACGACGTCACATCGAAGAACAGCAGCCGGTTCGGCATCCGGACGTATACATCGCTGTTGAGGACTGCGTACAGGCCGCTGATGATGTTGAACACGCCGGACATGATCATGAGCAGGCCGGCGAACCACACCCAGCCAACCCAGCCCGTCACGTGCCGTGTCTGATAAGCCATGGTCGAACCCCCTCCTTCACTTCACGGACGGACCCGCGAAGGGCCGATCTCTCCTCGGGAACGCCCTCGTGCGCTGGACACCAGCCACGCGACGAGACGGGACGCGGTCGGCGTACCCTCAAGATCGTTGCGATCCCGAAAGGAACGATCAGCTATAAATCGGCACTTCCCTGGCTTGGGCAACGCCAATGCCTCAAAAGCTCCAAACCTTCTCGACCACTCTTTTGGGGCATGAGGTTGGCCGGCTACCTGGTCGCGCTGAGGGCCTGATGCCAGGAGCCCGACTGATCACGTCTCACTCGACCTTGGCGGGCGTGCTGTCAGACGTTCGCTGAATCAACGTCTCGCTTTGCCGTTCCGCCTGCGGGGCGAGCGTCGCGGATGCGCCATACCGGGGGTAATGCGAGGGTGACGGCGCTGACGAGGACGGCCACGACTGCGGTGGCGGCCAGTACGGAACCGGTGCCGAACGCGGTCGCCGCCGGACCGGCCAGCCCCATGCCGAGCGGTGCGGCCACGAGCGCGCCGAGCGAGGTCACGGAGGTCGCGCGGGCGACGAAGCTCTCGGGGACGTTGCGCTGGATGGCGGTGGTCTGGAGCACGTTGTAGACGACCAGTTGCAGGCCGGCCCCGATGCCCGCCAGCATCAGCTGCCAGACGTCGGCGGGGAGCGCGAGCAGGGCGGGGAGCGGCACCGTCAGCAGCGCGAACGCCACTGCCGCGGCCATGGGACGGGAGGGCCGCCAGCGGGCGCTGACGAAACCTCCGGCGAGACCCCCGACCGCGTACGAGATGCCGATCGCCGACCAGGCCGGAGCTCCACCGAGGTGCTGGTCCGCGACGTAGGGGCCGAGGATCAGCATCGGGGAGATCACGAGCAGGTTGACGAGTGCGACGTGGCTGATCCAGATCCACAGCCACGGCCGCCGCCGCACCTCCGCGAGCCCGCCGCCGATGCTCGCCAGGAGCCCGCCGTGCGACTGGGGCCGCTCCTCCGCGACGGCTCGGGGAAGCCGGTAGAGGAAGGCCGCGCTCACGAGGAACGTCAGTGCGTCGATCAGTACGGCCCAGCCCGGCCCGACCAGAGCCACCAGCGCCCCGGCCGCGCCCAGTGCGAGCATCGACGCGGTGCTCCGGGAGATGGAGATGAGGGAATTGGCCGCTTGCAGCCGCTCCTGGCCGGCCAGCGAGGCGATCAGCCCCACTGCGGCTGGGTTGAAGAAGGCGGATCCCGCTCCTGCGGCGAGTTGCAGGAGCACCAGCATCCAGACCTGCGCTGTGCCCGTGAGCAGCAGCGCCGCCGTGACGCCGTGGGCCACGAATCGGGCGGTGTCGGCGAGCAGCATGACGGTCCTGCGCGAGAAGCGGTCGCCGATCGCGCCGCCGAGGAGGGTCAGGGCGATGATGGGGAGGCGGGTGCTCAGCACCACGATCCCGAGGTCGATCGGGGATCCCGTGAGGTGCAGCACGGCGAAGGCCATGGCGAGGGGTGTGAGGGAGTCTCCGAACGCGGATGCCGTCTGGCCCCAGAAGTAGCGACGGAAGCCCCGGGCCGCCAAGGGCGAGAACATCATCGCCATGGAGCTCACAGGCTGGGCCGCCTTCCGTCGACTGAGTGGGGGATGGTGGGTGGGCGAATGGTTCGGTGGGTGGGTGGTTCTGTGCCCGGTGGGTCGTGGCGGGGTGGGTGGTGGCCGGGTGGTTCGTGGAGTGGGCTGGTGATCCGTGGCCACCTTGCCAGGGCCCACCGACAATTTGCGGTGTGCGAGCAGCCCTGGTTGATGGGCTGCCCCCCGGGCGGGTTCCAGCCCCTCGACTCGGAGGCATGACCGTGCCGGGCGGGAGATCGCCGAAGGTGCCCGCCCCCTGAGCAACTCTTGGGCGATCTGGATATCGTTCGACGAAAAAACAGTCACTCTTCGAACTCACTGTGTAACAATGAGTGCCATGCCGTCCCCTCCCCATGACGCCCTCGTCCAGATGTTCGCCGACCGCCCCCAGCTCGCGGTGGACATCCTGCGCGACCGGCTGGGCGTCCAGCTTCCTGTCACCTCGCAGATCCAGGCGGAGGAACGCACCTTCAACACCCGCAACTCGGACGACATTGAGGTCGACCTGCTTTTCACCATGGGGCCGAAGCAGGATCCGGCCCACGCCATCATCGTGGAGGCCCAGCAAGGCACGGCCAAGGACCCCAAGCAACTGGCCCGGTACGCCGCCGCGGTCTGGCTGATGTTGAGCTGCGACGTGTCGGTTCTGGTCGTCTGCCCTGATGCCGCGGCCGCCACCCGTTACTCGCGGCCGATTCAGTCCGGGCTTACCGGCTACCTCCTGCATGCCCATGTGCTGGGGCCGCACGGTGTCCCTGCCATTACCGACCCTCAGGAGGCCGCTGCCGCACTGGGGCTTGCGGCCATGTCCGTCATGGTCCACGGCCGCGACCGCAAAGTGTCCGAAGCGTTCACCACGGCGTTGAAGGGCGTCCCTGTTGAACACGCTACGAAGTACTATGAATACGCGTACAGCATGGCCGCGCCTGAGATCCGGCGCCTCTTGGAGGAGATCATGACGTCTACGCAGTGGCCGGTCTACAGCCCCTTCGCCCGCGAACACTTCGGCCGCGGACTCAAGGAAGGCGAAGCCAGAGGTGAAGCCAAGGGCGAGGCCAAGGGCGAGGCCAGGGTGGTACTGCTGGTGCTGGCCGCTCGCGATCTGCACGTCCCGGACGACATCCGCGACCGCATAATCTCCTGCACCGACCTCACCCAGCTCGAAACCTGGGCCACCCGTGCGGCCACCGCCCAGAGTGTCCACGATCTGTTCGACGAAACGGGCGAACAGCACCCTTAACGTCCAGGATCGCCCACTGCGATGGCCGATGATCAGTCCGCCGCTCTGTCCACATTGCGCGAACGGACGATCGCGGCCCTCCCATACAGCATGGCCGCGCCTGAGATCCGGCGCCTCTTGGAGGAGATCATGACGTCTACGCAGTGGCCGGTCTACAGCCCCATGGCTCGCGAACACTACGGCCGCGGACTCAAGGAAGGCGAGGCCAGAGGGGCAGCCAGAGTGCTGCTGCGGCTGATACTGGCCGTTCGCGATCTGCACGTCCCGGACGACATCCGCGACCGCATACGCTCCTGCACCGACCTCACCCAGCTCGAAACCTGGGCCACCCGTGCGGTCACCGCCCAGAGTGTCCACGATCTGTTCGACGAAACGGGCGAACAGCACCCCTAGTGCTCAGCGCGAGAGCCGACGATCGGTCCGCTGCTCTGTCCGCGTTGCGCGAACGGATGGTCACTGCCCTCCCAGTACACACCGGCCTCAGCGGTCGCGGACGTAGTAGTGGCTGAGGGTGTCGTCGTACCGGCCGGTTGTGCGGCAGCAGCGGCGGAAAGCGCCGTCCTGAGCCGCAGGGGCACGGGTCGTTGCCGCCGAGCTTCTCGATCAGCTCCTTGTCGTGGCCGACGCGCCGGTCGCCGCGTTTGACGTGGGTCTCGCTAGAGGGAACCCCCGGCGGCGTTTGCTGGTCGGCTCAAAAGGACATCTCGTCGCGGTCCATGGCGGTCCTCCTCGGGTCCGTGGTCAACGGGGCTCACGGTAGACCGTGTTCGCGCGGCGGCGCGATCGCTTTTCCCGCCGTCCGCGTGTAGTGGGAGTCGACTGCGGCCTGGCCGGTGTAGTTGGGGCCGGCCTGGTCGTCCGCGCCCAGGTAGCGGTACGGGAGATCGACGGTGCCGCTGCCGAGCCGGCTGATCCTGCGGGCACGCCCGTCGTACGCCAGACCCTGCGCGCGCAGGGCGGCGGTCAGGGGGCGGCCTGCCGGGGTGCCGTTCTCCAGGCGGATGCTGCGGGCGTCGAAGTTCGCGACGAAGAGGCCGCCCGCAGAGAGCCAGCCGGTGATCCTCGCCAGGGCGGCCAGTTTGTCGCCCACGTAGTGCAGGCCGTGTACGCAGGTGATGAGGTCGAAGCCCGCCTGCTCCGGCGTCCAGGTGGTGATCGAGCCGGTGAACAGGCTCAGCTGCGGCGGCCTCGGCGGCCAGGCGAAGAAGTCCACCAGGTCCACGCCGATGATCTCGGCGTCGTCGCCCAGGAGGGTGGTGGCCTCGTTGAGGGCGTTCGCCGTGCCGCAGCACAGGTCGAGCCAGCGCGCCGGTCTGTTCGGCGCGGCGCGGAGCAGGGCGATGATGTCAATGCCGAGCTCGCGGTCGTAGCTGGGGAGGCGGCGTTCGCGGTTCATGAGGCTGTTGGCCACGATGGGTGACTCTTCCAGCTCGTCATCCGTGGTCAGGGACACGGCTTCCTCCTTGCCGACCTGCCGGGGCGATGGGCGGAAGGTTTCCTACGGCTGGGTAACTTCACCACAAATCCGGAAATGAGTCGCTATCGTACGTAAAGATCCACCGCACCCGTCTCAGGAGTCACTCTCTCATGGCGCATGTCGAACCGCTGCGGGAGGACGATCCGACAGCGGTAGGGAAATACCGATTGCTCGGCCGCCTCGGCGCGGGCGGCCAGGGCGTCGTGTATCTCGGGCAGGGGCCTGAGGGGCGGCCGGTCGCGGTCAAGGTGCTGCGGGACAGCGCGGGGTTCGACGACCGGTTCGCCAAGGAGATCGAGGCGGCTCGGCGGGTGGAACCGTTCTGCATCGCGCAGGTGCTGGACGCGTCGCTGGGGCGGCAGTCGTACATCGTGACCGAGTACGTGGAAGGGCCCTCGCTGCAACAGGCGGGCCGCCACACGGGGGCTGACCTGCAGCGACTGGCCGTCGCCACCGCCACCGCGCTGGCCGCCATCCATCAGGCGGGGGTCGTGCACCGGGACTTCAAGCCCGCGAACGTCCTGCTCGGTCCCGGCGGGCCCCGCGTGATCGACTTCGGCATCGCCAAGGCTACGGACGCAGTCGCCACGGTGACGAGCAGCATCGTCGGTACGCCCGCGTACATGGCTCCCGAGCAGCTCGCCGGGGAGGGTGTGGGGCCGGCGGCGGATGTGTTCGCCTGGGCTTCTGTCATGGTGTGGGCTGGTACGGAGACGCCGCCGTTCGGGCACGACACGTTGCCGGCGATCATCAACCGCATCCTGCACAATGAGCCGCAGCTCGGCGACCTGCCGCATCCGTTGCGGTCGATCGTGTACGACTGCCTGGCCAAGGATCCGCGTGCGCGGCCGGCGATGCGGGACGTGCTTCTGCGGTTGCTGGGCGGGACTGGTGGGGCCGGTGGGACTGATCCGGCACCTCGGGCGGCCCAAGGGGCGGCGTCGGGGCAGGGGTCAGGGCAGCGGTTTATGCCCGGCCAAGGACCGGGGCAGGGGTCGGGGCTCAGCTCGGGGCCCGGCTCAGGGCATGGGGCTATGCCAGGCCAAGGATCGGTGCCGGTGTCCGGGGCCGGGTGGATGCCGGGCCAAGGGCCGCTGCCAGCACATGGGCCGATGCCGTCCCACGGGCCGGTGCCGAATCATGGGTCAGGGCCACAGCAGGGGCCAGTGCCGAATTTCGGGCCGGGGTCGCAGCAGGGGCCGATGGCACACGGGCCGATGGCGCCTCGTGGGCCGTTTCCGGGGCAGGGGCCATTTCCCGGGCAAGGGCCGAGGCCTGGCCAGGGGTCGAGGGCGAGTGGGGCCAGGTCGATCGGCATCCCCGTGGCCGCCGGTGTGGCGGGTGTCGTCGTGACGGCCCTCGTAGGCGGTGTCGTCTGGCTCGCCCCCTGGTCGGAGGATCCGACGTCCGCCTCCCTGGCCGACTCGTCCCCGAGCCCGTCCGCGCAGGTCACGCAGCGGCCCACCACGACGTCGACCCAGCAAAAGCCCACCAGGAAACCTGCGAAGAAGGTCACCCCGAAGCCCACGCGGAAGACCACGTCCCCGACGACGCAGCCCACGCCCACCCGTACCACCACGAGTGCGGCGCCCACCCCCACCCGCACCACCAAGAAGCCGGTCACCAGCGCCAGGCTCAGCATCCTCGCCATCGACCTGTCCGGCGGTCCCGGCAAGAGCGACTCAAGCAGCTGCTACATGCCTCCCGTGCACTTCCAGACCTCCGTGGAGTCCTCCAAGCAGGGCATTTGGGTGTCCTACGTGTGGCAGGTGGACGGCAAGGCCGTCGCCCGCAACAGGTCGTGGGTGCCGGAGGACGCTTACACGGCGTTCGCGACCTCGGGGCAGTACATGCTCAAGACCGGCCATCACACCGTCACCCTGCGCGTCACCTCGCCCGCCGTGGTGAGCAAGAGCGTCTCGATCGACATCTGTGCCATGGAGACCTGGTGACCCTGGACGCGATCGGCCCCTACCGGGTCGTCAGGCAGATCGGCGAGGGCGGCCAAGGGGTCGTGTACCTCGGCGAGGCTCCCGACGGCACGCCGGTCGCCATCAAGGTGCTGCGCGACGGCGTGACCGGTGACGGCCGGTTCGCCAAGGAGATCGCCGCCGCGCGGCGGGTGGAGCCGTTCTGCATCGCGCAGGTGCTGGACGCGTCCCTGGGCGCGCGGCCGTACATCGTGACGGAGTATGTCGAAGGGCCCTCCCTCATGCAGGCCGGCCGCCACGCGGGGGCTGATCTGCAGCGGCTGGCCGTGGCCACCGCCACCGCGCTCGTCGCCATCCACCGGGCCGGCGTCGTCCATCGCGACTTCAAGCCCGCGAACGTCCTGCTCGGACGCGACGGGCCGCGCGTCATCGACTTCGGCATCGCCCGCGCCATGGACGACGCGGTCACCCGTACCAGCAGCATTGTGGGGACGCCCGCGTACATGGCGCCCGAGCAGTTCGCGGGCGCGCCCGTCGGGCCCGCGTCGGATGTCTTCGCGTGGGCGTCCGTCATGGTGTACGCGGCTGCCGGCACCCCGCCGTTCGGGAACGACTCGCTGGTGGCGGTGCTGAGGAGGATCCAGTACGACGAGCCCAGGCTCGGCGAGGTGCCCGAGCCGCTGCGCTCGATCGTGTACGCCTGCCTGGCCAAGGACCCGCAGGCCCGCCCCGCCATGCAGGACGTGCTCTTCCGGCTCATCGGCGGCCCGGCCCCGGCGACGCATGGCGAACCCGCCCAGGCGGCTCCCCGGCATGCGGGCCCACCGGCCGGTCCAACACCCCCAGCAAACCAAGGCACCCCAGGTCCAGGTGGTCCAAGCGGTCCGGGCCCGGGTCCGGGTCCGGGTCCGGTGAGGGGGCGGCGGCGGGCTGGAGCGGCGGATGTCCGCTCCGGCGCCACCCACGCGTCCGCCCGCAACCGCCACCTCCCCGCCCTCCTGGCCGGCGGAGCCGCAGTCGCCGTGACCGGCGTCCTGGTCACCGCCTGGATCTTGCTGCCCATACCCCCCGGCGAGCCCGACACCGCCGCCATCGTCACAACCTCGAAGGCCGAGACCTCCGCCCCGGTGACCGGCGCGAAGGAGTCCGCGCGGGCCCTGCAACCGACCTCCCGCCCGCAAGGCAGCGAAACGCCCGGCAGAACCCCGAGCCCCACCGTTTCCACCACGCGCCCCACCACGGCACCCACCGCGACGAAGAAGCCCACCACCGCCAAGCCGAGCGCGACCTCGGGCGGAGGCGGCGTGAAGTCGGTGTCGTTCACCTACGAGGGCATCAGGATCGGCGACTGCTGGCGCTACGACATGAACATCTGGGCCAAGGTCTCGGCCACCGGCACCTACAGCTACCGCTGGCTCCTCAACGGCCAGAACCAGGGCAGGGAGCAGGGCACCTCGTCCTCCAAGCCCCTGCTCCCGTCCATCGTCTGGAAGAAGGCCGGGACCTACAGCGTAGTGTTCGAGGTGATCACACCGACGAGCAGCCGGAAGAGCGTCACAGTGAAGATCTGCGACTTCGACGAAGGCTGGTAGAAGCCCTGACGAGAGGAAACCCTATGACGATCCCCCGATTCCATCTGGCCATGCCCGTGGACGACCTCGACGCGGCTCGTCACTTCTACGGCGACCTCATCGGCTGCGCTCAGGGCCGCAGCTCCGACACCTGGATCGACTGGAACCTGCACGGCCACCAGTTCGTCACCCACCTGGCCCCCGCCCGCCCGCAGCAGGCGCACAACCCGGTGGACGGCCACGACGTCCCGATCCCCCATTTCGGACTTATCCTGACAATTCCGGAATTTCATAAACTGGCGGACCGGTTCCGCGACGCGGGCACCGCGTTCGTCATCGAGCCGTACCTGCGCTTCGAGGGGCTCCCCGGCGAGCAGTGGACGATGTTCCTGCTCGACCCGGCGGGCAACGCCCTGGAGTTCAAGGCGTTCGCCGACGACGCACAGGTGTTCGCGGTCTGACCCTCCGGGGTCATCCCTGCGCGGCGGTGCGCAACGCGCGGTACAGCAGCCGCGAATCCCCCAGATGGTGCCGCAGCAGCTTCTCCAGGCCGCCGATCGGGACCAGGTTCTGCGGCGCGCGCGGGTCCTTGTAGTCCACCCCGGCCAGCGGCGGCAGGGCGAGCGTGACCGCGTCCGCCAGCCGTACCGCCTGCGCCGGGTCCAGCTCCGCGCTGGCCTCGCAGCGTGCGACGCCCGCCCACGGGGCGGACGACTGGACCGGGAGCCGCACATACCAGGCGTGCCGCCGCCAGCTCGTGCCCATCAGGAACACCGGCGTACGCTGCCCGGGCGTCAGCGCGCCCACCACCGCGGACTGCGGCGCCGGCAGGTAGGCCGTGTGGTGGGTCTTGATGTAGCCGACCGTGCGCGGCAGGTGCGAACGCCCGCGCAACGGCCCGTCCACCAGCAGCAGGTCGTCGGACTCAGACCGGTGCTTGACCGCGAGGTCCACTTCGAGCTGGGTGACCTGGCGCTGCAGCGCCAGGGACAGCTCCTCGAAGCTGGCGTCCGCGGCCTTGCTCGGCTGGTACGTGGCATGCGCCGTCTTCACCTCAGGCGTGTACGGCGAAGCCGAGATCATCGCCCGGTTCACCTCGATCGCCGCCAGATCGGCGCCATCCGCCCCGCACCGCACGATCCCGGCCGCGTACGAGGCCGCGATCCCCGGCACCGGCATGGGCGCGTCGGGGTCGTGCACCCACACGCGGGCATCGATCCTGCGCACCCCGTCGATGACCAGCAGCGTACGCGGCGCCTCGGCGTCGGGCCCCGGCGTGACGGGCTTCCAGTCGGCGGCCGGGCGCTCGATGTCCAGCACCAGCTCGGCGCTGGTCGTGCCCAGCTCGGAGATCGCCTCGACGGCGAGGGCGGCGGCGTAGCCCGGGTCCCACGGGTCGACGGTGAAGCCTGTCAAATGCCTGCCTTCCGAACATGAGAGCCTTTGGCGTCACGCTTGACCTCGAAGCGTACCGGCACCCGGTCCGCCAGCGCCGGTACGTGGGTGACGACGCCGATCATGCGTTCCTGGCCGGCGGCGAGCCGTTCGAGCGTGGTGGCGACGGTGTCCAGCGTGGCGGGGTCGAGGGTGCCGAAGCCCTCGTCGAGGAAGATCGAGTCGAGCCCCCTGGCGACGGCCCCGGACAGCGCCAGGGCCAGCGCGAGCGCGGCCTGGAAGGTCTCGCCGCCGGACAGCGTACGGGCGCTGCGCCGCATCCCCGCCTCGCCGAAGTCGATGACCTCGATGTCGCCGGTCCTGTCGCTGAGCGCCAGCTCGTACTGGCCGTCGGACAGCTCGCGCAGTGTCTCCGATGCGCCGGCGACCAGGATGGCCAGGGCCTCGGCGCAGAGCCAGCGTTCGAAGGCGTTGGCGCGCAGCCGCAGGGCCAGCTCGTGGGCCACCTTCGCCGCGTGCTCCTTCTCGGTCACCACCTCGGCCAGCTCGGCGGCGCGCTTGCGGTCTTCCCTGACGCGCTCCAGCGCGCCCTCCACCTTGGCGGCCGTCCCGGCGACGGCGGCTCCGAGCTGGTCGGGCGACGCGCCGCGCGGGGGCACGATGCCGTGCTCGGCCAGGCGTTCGCCGAGCTTGCGGCGTTCGCCGTCGAGCCTGGCGCCGGCCTGGGCGAGCTCCTCCTCACGCGCGGCCAGCGCGGCGCGGCCGGCCTCCGCGGCCTGGTCCCGCCAGCCGAGCAGCGCGGTCCAGGCGCGGTGCAGGTCCTCCCTGGTGAGGGGCGGCGGCGGCTCCTCGTGGGCGCCGGACACGAGGAGCCGGTCGCGGGTGGTCTCCAGGGTGCGCCAGGCGGTCTGGGCCTGCCGTTCGATCTGCTGAACGTCGTTACGCGCCCGCTCCAGCCTGCCCCTGGCGGCGCGTACGGCGGTCCGCGCCTGGGCGGCGACCTCGTCGGCCTTGGCGATGGCGGCCAGCCGGCCCTCGATCCCGGCCCGGTCACCGGGCGCGGGCAGCGCGGCCAGCTCGGCCTCCAGCCGGGTGGCCCGCTCGGCCAGCATCGCCGCCGACGTCTCGGCCTTGGCCTGGGCGGACCTGCCGCGCACGGCCCGTTCGCGGGCTCCGGCCAGGGCGCGATCGGCTGCTTCCAGATCGGCCGGCTCGGCGCCCCCATGCTCGGGCAGCTCCGAGACGCCGCGCAGGCAGACCGGGCACGGCTCCCCCACGCTCAGCCGCTGGGCGAGGTCGGCGGCGGCGTGGGCGTCGCGCAGCCGTTCGCGCTCGCTCTCGGCGGCGACCAGCGCCTGCTCGGCGGCGGCGACCCGGGAGAGGAGGTCCTCCAGGGCCGCGGCCTCCGATGTGGCGGCGGTCCTGGCGGCGGCGGCCTCGCCCGTCAGCCGTTCGCGGGCGTCCAGCGCGGCCAGCGCCGCCATCGGCTCCGCGCGGTCGCCCAGCGCGGCCCGCGCCTCGTACGCCTCGTGGTCGTCGGCCTCCAGCGAGGCCACCTCGCCGCTCAGCCCGTCGAGCGACTCGGCGGCGGCCCGACCGGCCGAGGCCAGCGTCGGCACCGCGGCCGGCATGCGCAGCGACGACAGCACCGACTGCCGCTCGGCCACCGACGCGCGCTCCTGCTCGGCCCGCCGGATGTCGCCCTCGCGGGCCCGCAGCAGGTCGAGGTCGGTGTCGATGCCCTGCGCCAGCCGCCGCAGCGCCGCCAGCCGCTCGGACAGCTCCCGTTCGGCCTCCTCCGACGCGCCCGACAGCCGGGCGAGCTGGTCGCGGGCGAACGAGGCGGCCTGCTTGGCGCTCTCCTCCTCGCGGGCGGCCTGCTGCCTGATCAGCTCGTACACGTCGGCGTCGAGGAGCTGCACCAGCAGGTCCTGCCGCTCGCGCGGCGCGGCGTGCAGGAACTCCGCGAACCGCCCCTGCGGCAGCACCACGCATTGGGTGAAGAACTTGTACTCCAGGCCGGTCACCCGCTGCACCTCGGGGGTGACGTTCTCGCCCTCCGCGAGGGGTTTGACCACCGCCTCGTACGCCTCTTCGAGCGGCGCCGCGGGGTCGAGCTCGTCGATCCTGGCCTCTTTGGTACGCACCGAGCCCTTGGCGTCGCGGACCATGGACCGCACCACGCCGTAGCGCCGCCCATCGCTCTCGAACACCAGCGCCACCTTGCCCGAGCTGGCCGAGGGCGCCAGGGCGTGGGCGATGACGTTCTCCTTGCCCCAGCGGGGCACGGTGCCGTACAGGGCGAAGCAGATCGCGTCGATGATCGTGCTCTTGCCCGCGCCGGTCGGGCCGACGAGCGCGAAATACTCGATGTCGGAGAAGTCCACGCTCACCGGCTCGCGGAAGCTCCCGAAGTGGTCGAGGTGCAGCAGCAGGGGACGCATCAGCTCGTCACCTCGTCGTAGAGCCGGTCGAACAGGTCGGCCACCTGATCGTCGTGGCGTCCGGTCGCGGTGAGGTATTCGCGGAACAGCTCGCGCGGGCTGCGCCCGGCCGTTCCGCCCTTCCGCGTGGCGGGCACCGGCCGGAACCGTTCGTCCAGCATGACGTCCACGGACCCGGGCAGCAGGTCCCGGACGTCGTCGGCCAGCCCGACCCGGGGTTTCTCCTCCACGATCACCTTGAGCCAGTCGTCGCCCGGCTCCAGCGCCTGCAGCTCCTCCAGCGTGCCGCGCACCGTGCGCAGCTTGCGCGCCGAGCCGAACGTCAGCTCCTCCACCACCGCCGGCCGTCCCGGCGTGACCTCGATCAGCAGCGCGCCGGGGGTGTTGCCCTCCTCGCCGAAGTCGACGGCGATGGGCGAGCCGCTGTACCAGATCGGGCAGGGGCCCGGGATCTGCTGGCGGCGGTGCAGGTGGCCGAGTGCGGCGTACTGGGTGGTGGGCGGGAAGGCGGTCGGCTCGAAGTAGTAGGAGAAGATCGACTGCGCCTCGCGCTCGCCGCCGCCGAACGCGCCGCCCGGCAGGGTCCCGTGCGTGGTGACCAGGTTGACGGTGTCGCTCTGGAAGCCTTCGGTCAGCGCGCCCATCAGCTCGGAGATGCGGGCGGCGTAGTCGCGGTTGTGCTCGGCGGCGGTGCCGGTCAGCACCTCCGCGGCGCGTACGACGTACCTGTGCGAGAGGAACGGCAGCACGGCCAGCCGCACCGGCTCGCCCGAGCGCGCGGTGAACGCCAGCGTGCCGCCCGCGTCCGGACGCCGGAACGCGCCGACGACGTGCAGGCCGAGCTTGCCGAGCACCGGCCGGTAGACCTCCAGCAGCTGCGGGTTGTCGTGGTTGCCCGCCAGCACCACCACGTCGCGGCCGTCGCCGCGCAGGGCCATGAGGGCGTTGAGCACCAGCGACTGGGCCTCGGGCGTGGGCGCGGTGGTGTCGAACAGGTCGCCCGCCACGATGACCGCGTCCACGTCGTGCGTGCGCGCGGCGGTGTAGAGCTCGCGCAGCACGGCGCGGTGCTCCTCGATGCGGGGGCGGCCCTTGAGCACCTTGCCCACGTGCCAGTCCGCGGTGTGCAGGATCTTCACGGAACCCCCTGGGTCAGAACGGCGGGATGTCTTCTTCGACGCCGGGCAGGCCCTGGAACGGGTCGGCCCCGGCCTTGACCGGCTGGGCCGCCGCCTCCGACGGCCGGGTCGCCCAGGCGGGGAACGGGAACGCCACGGCCAGCGGCACCGGGATCTCCGGCTGGGCCACGAACATGGTGCCCGGCTTGGCGATCGTGGCGCGTTCCCTGACGGCCGGGGGCAGCCAGCCGTACTCGGACCTGGCGGCCTCGGCCGGGTCGAGGCGGCCCGCGACGCGTACGGCGCTGTTGGAGACGATGCGGCGCTCCACCTCGGAGGCGGTCTGCTGGGCGCCGATGAGGATCACGCCGAGGGAGCGGCCGCGTTCGGCCACGTCCAGCAGGATCTCCTTGATCGGGGAGTCGCCCTCGCGGGGCGCGTACTTGTTCAGCTCGTCGAGCACCACGAAGAGCAGCGGCCTGGCCGTGCCCGAGGACTCCTTGCGGTGGAACTCGCCGCGCAGCACCACGCCCACCACGAACCGCTGCGCCCGCTCCGGCAGATTGTGCAGGTCGACGATGGTGACCTGGGCGTCGGAGGTCTTGACCGAGTGGTTGCGGTAGAACGGCAGGTCGCCGCGGACGATCGGCGACAGCGCGCGCACGGCGCTGCGCAGCCTGCGCAGGAACGCGTTGACGGTGCCCAGCGGGGTCTGCGAGCCGGTCCACTGCTGGCGGGTGGCCTCGTCCTGCAGCTGGTCGGACAGCAACTCGACCAGGTCGGAGAAGGTACGGCAGGCCGTGCCCTGCACCATGACCGCGCCGCCGTCGCCGACGGGCTCCGCCCACGCGTTCAGCCGGGCCGCGACCTGCCCCACGAGCAGCGAGTATCCGGCCCGCTCGTCATCGGCGTCGGCGAAGACGAACCGCAGCAGCTCCTCCTCGCAGAACTCGGTCAGCGTCCAGAAGAACGAGCTCACCCCCTGAGTACGCGCGGAGACGTGCGGCACCCCGTTCGGGTCGCCCGGCCGCGGCGGGGCGAAGACATGGACGCTGCCGAACGGCTTCGCGGGCAGCCCCAGCCTGGCGTAGGCGTCCCGCGCCTTGTCGTCGAGCCGGAGGTTGTCGTGGTCGAGGAAGAGCAGGTCCTCGCCCTTGACGGAGAAGATCAGGGCCTTGGTGTTGGCCGCCTCGCCCTCCAGCACGCCCGAGTTGAAGATCGAGTACAGCAGGAACGTGGCGAACGACGTCTTGGTGGCCACGCCCGAAACGCCAGAGATCGACACATGCGCGCCGCGGGTGCCATCGAGGAAGTCGAAGTTGGCGTACAGCGGCTGGCCGTCGCGTCCCATGCCGATCGGGATCCGCCGGTCCATCACGTCGAAGTAGAGCGCCTGGTCGCGGTCGCCCGCGGTGGCCAGGAACACCTTCGAGCCCGGCAGCGGCGGCACGAACACCTCGGGCTCCACCCGGGTCACCCGCACCTCGGCCACCTCGACCACGGCCGCGGGCAGCGCGCCTTCGGCGATGAGGAACACGTCGGAGTCGTACGCGGCGCCCTCGTGCCTGGCCTCCACGGTCGTCACCACGCCCGCGACCAGCACGGGACCGTATCCCGGCACGTCGCGCCTGGTCACCACCACGTCGTCGAGCTGGACGACCTTGCCCGGCTCCAGCCCGACCCAGAACGACAGCGGCGAGGCCGCCTGCGTCCCGAGTACGCGGCCGACCGCCTCACCGGTTACTTCTGCCTGAGCAGTGACCTCCCGGCTCGCCGCCCCGTTGACCGTCACGAATCCCTCCGCCCCCACGCATGCCCGTCAATTGGAGCGTAGTGGCGGTCGGGGTGTGCGTCCGGCTCATTCGCGTGAGAGCAGCTCTCCGAGTGTGGTGGCGGGGTGCCCGGTGAGGGCCTCGATCGCGTCGCTGACGCCGTCCAGCTCGCCGGCGGCCATCGCGAGATACGTGGACACCCAGGCCTCGACCTGCCAGCCGGGGGCGTCGTAGCGGCGGCGCGACTCGTACGCCTCTTCGAGGGTCTCGTCGTGGTAGGTGACCTCCCGCCCGGTGACCTCGCTCAACGTGGCGGCCACCTCGTGCAGCGTCAGCGCCTGCGGGCCGGTGAGGTCGTAGGTGGCGCCTTCGTGCGCGCCCGGGTCGAGCAGCACCGCGACGGCCGCGTCCGCGATGTCGTCCTGCGCCACGGCCGCGACCCGCCCGTCGCCCGCCGGGCCCCTGATCACGCCGTCGTCGCCGGCCATGCCGGGCAGGAAGTCGGCGTACAGGTTGTCGCGCAGGAAGGTGAAGGGCAGGCCGCTGTCCCTGATGTGCTGCTCGGTGGCCCAGTGGTCGCGCGCCAGCGTGAACGTGGCCTGCGGGGCGGCGCCGAAGAAGGAGATGTAGACCAGGTGCGCGACGCCGGCGTCACGGGCGGCGGCCACGAACGTGCGGTGCCGGTCGAGGCGGTCGGCGCTCTCGGACGCGGACACGAACAGCACGGTCGAGGCCCCCTCCAGCGCCCGCCGCACCGACTCGAAGTCGCCGTAGTCGGCGCTGACGACATGCGCACCGGCGGGCAGTGGGGCGAGGTGGGCGGCTTGCCGGGAGACGAGCCGCTGCTCCACACCGGCGTCCGCGAGCCGGGCGGCGACCCGGCCACCGAGCCGGCCGCTCGCGCCCGTGGTGACGATGAAGGCCATGGAGCCACCCTATTGCGATCGTGAACTGTCGGCCCGGTGCCGTAGGGTTCCGCGCATGTTCGGCTCGCTCCGGCTTCGTCCGCTGCGGATCGGGCTCGTGGCCGTGCTGCTGATGGGCGGTCTGGGAGCCAGCGTGTCCATCGTCCCCAAAGGCGTGATCTGCGCTTTCGCCGGTGACTCGATCTCCTGCGGCGACCCGGAGCTCGAAGCGCAGCTGAGGGCCCGGGCGTTCGATGCCGCCGAGGCGCGGGCCGCCGGTTGCCGGCCGCTCGGCCCGGACTCCACCCAGGCCGAGCCCGAGTCCGCCCCCGCCTCTCCCGTACGCACTCCCGACCCGGTCGTGGCCGCCCGGGTCAACGGGGCCTGGGAGCGGATCGAACGACGGCTGGGCGCCCCGATTCCGAGCACGGGCGTGGTCTGGCGGTCGTCGCCGCCGTCGCCGATGAGGTCGGTTGCGAAGGCGACGACGAGGTGGGCCATCGGGTCTGGGCGACGATCCGCAGCCACGCGCGCTCATAGGTTCGTTCGGCCGTGCCCGGCGTGGTTCCACGCCGGGCGGCGCGGGCCGTCGTCACACTGGATGGATGATCAAGGGAGCAGGCCGGCGCGGCTCCGGCCGGGACTGGCGGCCGGCGTCGTGAGCGAGCTGTCCGTCCTGGTCAGCAGCGGCGAGCGGTACGCCTACCGCTTCTCCCGGCAGCAGGTCGACACCGTCCGACGGCGGCTGGCCTGTGGCGACTACGCCATCGAGGCCGGCGGGTGGGTTCAGGCCGCCGTCGAACGCAAGAGCCTGCCCGACCTGGTCGCGAGCCTGCTCGACAGCCGCCTGGGAGATCAGCTCGCCGAGCTGGCCGCGCTTCCGCACGCCGCGGTGGTGGTCGAGGATCGCTACTCCCAGGTCTTCAAGCTCGACCACGTACGCCCGGCCGTGGTGGCGGACGGGATCGCCGAGCTCCAGGTGGCCTTCCCCGTGGTGCCCATCGTGTTCTGCGAGACCCGGCAGCTGGCCGAGGAGTGGACCTACCGGTTCCTCGCCGCCGCCTACGCGGTCGCGGACCACACCGAGCGGCCGCCGGCCGAGCCGACCACCGCCGAGGTCAGGAGGTGGGCCCGTGAGCACGGCTTCGAGGTGCCGGACCGGGGGCGGCTGGGGCGCGTCGTCCTGACGGCCTATCACCACGCCCATGAAGGGGATCCCGACCCGGTGTGAGCGGGGCGGCCAGCGTGGTGACGTGGCTATGGGTCGAGTCTGCTGAGCAGCTTGGGCAGGGCCGCCAGAGTCGCCCCGCCTGCGGCGCCGCCGCTGAGCAGGGCGCTCGGCCATTGCGCTCCGGCGGCCAGGACGAGCGCGCAGGTGATCGCGGCGATCATGATCGTCATCGTGAGGGTGAGCAGCTGACGGGTGGTGAACATGGGTCCTCTTTCTTCATGTGGTCGTCGGCCCAGAAGTCGATGAGCTCTTCGGGGGTGAGGCCGTCGGGGCGTACGGCGGGCGGCGTGCGTCCTGTCGCGAGCACCCAGGTCGTCAAGAGCGTGACCAGCAGTTGCTCGTCTGCCAGACAGGGAGCGTCGGCGCAGTACGCGATGCTTGACGGGCGAGCCGTGAGTAACGGCATGGGGTGGTGGCCTCCAGGAGCGCAGTGGTGAATGCGGCCAACCCTGTGGCTGCGGGATGGCGGCCGGCCAGCGCTCCAAACGTGTTCGGACAGAGCCGTATAAGTCCGGAAATGAACTGCCGGAACATAAGCCCTCCGGAATCTTCCGGCTTCTTCCGGATCTATCCGCCAATGGGCCGACAAATAGGCACGAAAACCCAGCTAGCCGCCCGAAGTGATACCGAGCGCGATTCTGTGGCGGATGAGCCGATGATCAGCTGGAGTGGCCGCTGTGACCGGATGAGATGGAATCCCGGAAGTGTCAAGAATCGCGAGTCTTCTTCTGGAAATATGGCGGCACGACACAGTTGACCTTCCGACGCCACCAAGGACGATGACTGACACTCTCAGGGCCGGAGCCAATTCCGCCTTCATCGCTGCGCTCATAGAGCTGCGGGTATCAGCCGGCCAGCCGAGCTATTCCCAGATGCAACGGTTGTCCCGCGTGCCGGGCACCCCCAAGGAACTGCCTGGGAGCACGGTCAGCGACATACTCAACGGCAAGCGGGAACGCCTGCCCGACTGGGGACTGGTCGTCTCCTTCGTGATGGTCTGCCGGCGATACGCCGAGCTGACCGGCCTGCCCACGGACGCCCTCGGCACCGTGGAGCAGTGGCAGGCCCGCTGGCGCGCCGCCAGGAACGAGCAGCCCCGGCCGCACGCCACCGGCTCGTACGATCTCTACCAGACGCCCGCCGAGGAGGCCGAGCGGCGTACCACCAGGACGGTCGCGCGCCTGGTCCGCCTGGCCGGCGACGGCGACGCCGAGTCCGCCTACCGTCTGGCGATCATCCATCTGCTGACGGACGACGCTGCTCAGGCCCGCTACTGGGTCCACGCTGCGATCCAGCAACGCCATCCGGACGCCGAAGCCTTCTCCAGGGACCCGAGCCCCATCGAGTTCGCGGCGAACCTGTCCTTCGCCTACGGCCAGGCGTACGAGCAGGAGGGGCCGGCCAAGCTCGACATCGCCAGGTTCTACTACCGGCTCGCCGCCGACCGCGGCCATCCCCACGCGGCCGAACGTCTCCGGATCCTGCGCGCCGTCCCGTTCAGCAAGCCGCTCCCCGCACCCGTCACCACCGAGCACAGGCCCGGAGCGAGCTGACCCCCGGCGACACCGCCAATGAACGCCTGGGCCACGCCGGCCGGTGCCGGTCGGGCCCCAGGCCACGGGGCCGGTGCGGTCGGGCGCCTCAACCGGGCTGGTTCAGCGCCTCCGTGCATTGCCTGAGCAGCCGGACGAGTTCGAGCCGCTGCTGTTCCGGCAGCTCGCCGACCATGGTCTCCTCGACCGCGCGCACGGACCAGCCGCCGCGCTAGATGCTCATCCCGCCGTCCACCGCCACCGTGCTCCCGGTCACGAACGAGCTGTCGTCCGCCGCCAGGAACAGCACCGACCGCGCGATCTCCGCCGGTGACGCGTGCCGTCCGAGCGGGATGTGCGCCTCGAAGAGCCGCGCCGCCTCCTCCGGCGGGGCGCCTGTGGCGGCGGTCTCGACCGCGCGCTGGAAGTCGTTGTCCACCGGTCCTGGATGGATGGTGTTCACCCTGATCCCCCGATGCGCCACCTCTTTGGCGATCGTCCGCATCAGCCCGACCTGAGCGTGTTTGGCCGTCGCGTACGCCGTGATCCCCGCGTCCGAGGTCAGCCCGACGACGCTGGAGGTGATGATCACGCTGCCGCCGTCCGACATGACCGGGATGGCGTGCTTGCACACCAGGAAGGCCCCGCGCACGTGGACGGCCAGCACCCGGTCGAACACCTCGTCGGGATAGGAGACCACCGGGGCCACGGCGCCGAAGACGCCCGCGTTGCTGAAGACGACGTCGAGCCGCCCGTACGCGGCGATCGTGGCCGCCACGGCCGCCGCCACCTGACCGGCGTCCGTGACGTCGGCGACGGCATACTCCGCGCCGAGCTCCCCCGCCGCCTCGGCGAGCGCGGGCTCCTTCAGGCCGCTCAGCATGACGGCGGCCCCTTCGCGGACGAACAGCCGCGCGGTGGCCCGGCCGATGCTGCCGTCCGCGCCGGTGACGAACGCCACCTTTCCCGCCAGACGCCCCGTGCCCGACAGTCCCATGCACAGCATGATCAGGGGACGGCCCCGGCCGCGTCTTGCCCGGGAGCGCACACTGTTTGCCCGGTACGGCACTCCCGCGGCGAGTGCCCGTACACGGCCTTGAACAGGCGGCTGAAGTGGGCGGCGTTCACGAAGCCCCAGCGGGCCGCGACCGTGCTGACCGAGCGGTCGCGCAGGAGCGGGTCGAGCAGGTCGCGGCGGCAACGGCTCAGCCGGCGCTCGCGGATCCACACCGAGACGCTGGTGCCCTCGTTGTGGAACAGCTTGTGCAGGTAGCGCGTCGAGATGTGGTGCGCGGCGGCGATCGCGGCCGGGTCGAGCAGCGGGTCGCCGAGCCTGGCCTCGATGAACGTGGTGATCCGCAGGAACAGCGCGCCCGACGGATCGGGGGCGCGCACGTCGAGCCGGTCGGCGAGCGCGGTGCTCAGCAGGTCGAGCACGTTGGCCGCCAGCCGCACCCCGCCCCGCTCCTCCAGCTCTTCCAGGTCGTCCCCCATCCGCAGCAGGAACGGGCTGATCAGCGCGCCCAGGCCGCTCGTGCCGGAGATCGCGGTCGCCGTGATCCGCTCGATGGCGCGCGGGCGCAGCGCCAGCATCGGCCGCGGGAAGATGAGCACGAGGAGGCGGGCCGGGGAGTCGAAGGCCAGCGTGTACGGCCTGCTGGTGTCGTACACCGCGAAGTCGCCCGGCCCGAGGAGGGCCTGCCGGCCGTCCTGCGACAGCACGCCGCTGCCGCGGACGAGCAGCCCCAGCTTGTAGTAGTCGGCGGGGTGGGCGGAGATCAGCCGCCTGGTGCGGTGCGCGGCGTGCGCGTCGGTGTCGACGTCGAAGATGCCGAGCGGCCCCAGCGTCCCCCCGCGCAGCCGCCCGCTGAAGGCCCCGCTCGCCTCGGCCGGAAAGGACGCCGCGAGCGGCACGAACGCGTCCGACACGACGCTGCGCCAGAACTCGCGTCGCTCGGCGCGCGGCACGTCGTCGGTGCGCGCAAGATACGACATGTCTCAGCTTGTGAACCCCATGCGCTGGCAGTCAAGCGGTGTGCCCGCACATGCAATACATCTGACGCACAAGATTCCACAATGACGTCCGATATCCAGCTTTCCCAGGTGGAGGCGGACGTGGACCTGACACGACGGACGTTCCTCACGGGGGTCGCCGGAGCGGCGGGGCTGTCCGGGTGCGCCCTGAAGGAGCAGACCCCGGCCCCGACCGCGGGCAAGACGATCACCATCGGGTACGTCAGCCCGCAGACGGGCGGCCTGGCCGTGTTCGGCGAGTCCAACGAGTACGTACTCGGCGCGGTCCGCAAAGCCCTGGCCGGCGGCCTCAAGATCGGCGGCACCGGCTACGAGGTGAAGATCGTCACCAAGGACTCCCAGTCGAACGCCGCCCGCGCCGCCCAGGTCGCCTCCGAGCTGATCCAGAACGACCACGCGGACCTCATCCTGGCCACCTCCACCCCCGACACCACGAACCCGGTCTCCGACCAGTGCGAGGCGGCCGGGGTGCCGTGCGTCGCGACGATCTGCCCCTGGGAGATCTGGACCGCCGCCGGCGCCACGAAGAACTACAGCTTCCTCCACTTCATCGGCACCGAGCAGGAGGTGGGCGTCTTCGCCAAGCTGTGGCAGCAGGTGCCCGGCGGCGCGCACGCCGTGGCGGGCCTGTGGCCGAACGACACCGACGGCGACCTCTACCGCAAGTTCGTCACCGCAAAGACCGGCGAGCTGGGCTGGAAGCTGGCCGACTCGGGCCCTTACGAGGACGGGACGCAGGACTACAGCGCGATCCTGAGCAAGTTCGAGGGCACCGACATCCTCCAGGCCACGCCGATCCCGCCCGACTGGGTGACGTTCTGGCGGCAGGCCAAGCAGAGCAAGTACACGCCGAAGCTGGCCTGCGTGGCCAAGGCCATGCTGTTCTCCAGCGTCGCCGACGGCCTGGGCGACCTGGCCCAGAACCTCGTCGCGGGCGTGTGGTGGGCGCCCGGCTTCCCGTACCGCAGCTCGCTGGACGGCACGACGGCCAAGGCCTTCGCCGACGGCTACCGGGCCGGCACCGGGCGGCAGTGGACGCCGCCGATGGGCTTCAACCACGCGCTGTTCGAGATCGCGGTGGCCGCGCTCAAGAGCGCCGCCGACCCGAAGGACCGCGCCGCCGTCCGCGCCTCCCTCACCGCGCTCAAGGGCGAGGCCATCAGCGGCAAGTACGACTTCACCCAGGGCCCGTCGAAGAACGTCTCCCTCGCCCCCGACCTGGCGGGCCAGTGGCGCAAGGACAAGGACGGCAAGTACGACCTGACCATCGTCGACAACTCGCTCGACCCCGCCATCCCGCTGCAGGGAGAGCTAGAGCTGCTGTGAACGCGCTGATCCACGGCATCCTGCTCGGCGGGGAGTACGCGCTGATCGCGTGCGGCCTCTCGCTCACGTTCGGCGTGATGCGGCTGGTGAACATCGCCCACGGCGACCTGGCCGTGTGCGGGGCGTACCTGGCGCTGTTCGGCTCGGTCGCGCTGGGCGTCCCGGCCACGTACCTGCTGCCGCTGGTGCTGCCGGTGGCGTTCCTGCTGGGGTGGGCGCTGCACGTGACGTTGTTCGAGCGGGCGCTGCGGACGGGGCCGCTGGCGCCGGTGCTGGTGACGTTCGGGCTGTCCGTCGTGATCCAGAACCTGCTGACGGCGGGCGTCACGGCCAACCCGCGCACCCTGGACGGGGGCGCGCTGAGCCTGGCCGGCGTGGACGGGGTGTCGCTGCTGCGGATCACCGCGTTCGTGGTGGCGGTGGGCGTGCTCGGCGGGCTGCAGCTCGTGCTGTCGCGCACCGCGTTCGGGCGCCGGGTCCGGGCCACCGCCGACGACGTGGAGACGGCGCGGCTGGTGGGGATCCGGGTACGGCCGCTGTTCGCGGCGGTCGCGGGCCTCGCGGTGGCCACGGCGGCGCTGGCGGGGGTGTTCCTGGGGCTGATGGGGACCGTCGATCCCTATGCGGGCGGGCTGACCCTGATCTTCGCCTTCGAGGCCGTGGTGATCGGCGGGGTCGGGTCGCTGTGGGGGACGCTCGTGGGCGGGATCGCGATCGGGCTGACGCAGCAGCTCGCCGCGCTGTGGAGCGCCGGGTTCTCGGTGCTGGCCGTGCACCTGCTGTTCTTCGCGGTCCTGACGCTACGACCGCGAGGGCTGCTGACATGAGGCCCGGTCCCCGGAAGCGGGCCGGTGCGCGGAGGGCCGGTGCCTGGACGAGGGCTGTCGCCGGGATGAGGGCCGGTGCCGTGCTGAGGGCCGCGTCGGCGCTGGGCGGCGTGCTCGTCGTCGCGGTCCTGGCCGGCGTGCCGTTCTACGGCGGCCCTGGCTGGGAGCGGCCGCTCACCGACCTGCTCACCCTGGCCGCCCTGGCCTCGCTCTGGAACCTGCTGGCCGGATACGCCGGGCTGGCGTCCTTCGGCCAGCAGGCGTTCCTCGGCATCGGGGCGTACACGCTCTACCTGGCCGCCGCCCAGGGCCTCGACCCGCAGCTCGCCATCCCGCTGGCGGCGCTGGCGGCCGGGCTGGTGGCGCTGCCCGTGTCGTTCCCGCTGCTGCGCCTGTCCGGCGGCCACTTCGCGATCGGGTCGTGGGTGCTGGCCGAGATCTTCCGGCTGGCCGCTACGCTGCAGGGCGGCAACACGGGCGTCTCGCTGCCCGGGGCCGGGCGGCACGAGCCGCTGCTGCGGCAGGCCATGACGTACTGGTGGGCGCTGGCGGTGGCGGTCTGCGCCGTCGGCGGGGTCCTGCTGCTCGTACGCGGCCGCTACGGCCTGTCCGTACGCGCCGTCGCGGGCGACCCGGTGGCCGCGGCGGCCTGCGGGGTACGGGTGGCCAGGACCCGGCGGATCGCGTACTGCGCGGCGGCCGTGGGCACGGGCGCGGTCGGGGCCGTGCTGTTCGCCGACGTGCTCTACGTCCAGCCCGGGTCGATCTTCAACGTGCAGTACAGCGTCTCCATGATGTTCATGGTCCTGATCGGCGGCATCGGCACCGTGACGGGGCCGCTGATCGGCGCGCTGGTCTTCTTCGCGCTCCAGCAGACCCTGTCCGGGTACGGGCCCTGGTACCTGGTCCTGCTGGGCGTCCTGGCCGTGGTCATGACGATGTTCGCGCCGCGCGGGATCTGGGGGTTGCGCGATGCTTGAGCTGGAGCGGATCACCAAGCGCTTCGGCCGGGTCGTGGTGGCCGACGACCTGTCGCTCCAGGTGGGGCCGGGCGATGCGGTGGGCGTGGTGGGGCCGAACGGCGCGGGCAAGACGAGCCTGTTCGGCCTGGTTTCGGGTGATCTGTCCCCTGACTCCGGTGAGGTCCGGTTCCTGGGGCGGTCGGTGACCCGGCTGGACACGGCGGGCCGGTGCCGGCTCGGCATCGGGCGGACGTACCAGGTGCCGCGGCCGTTCCCCGAGCTGACCGTGCTCGAGAACGTGCTCGTGGCGGCCCAGCAGGGCGCCGGCGAGCGCGGGCGGGCCGCCGTCGCCACCGCGCGCGCCGTGCTCGACCTCGCGGGCCTCGCCCCGCTGGCCGCGCGCCGGGCGGGGCAGCTCGGGCTGCTGCAGCGCAAGCGGCTGGAGCTGGCCCGCGCGCTGGCCACCCGTCCCACGCTGTTGCTGCTGGACGAGGTGGCCGGCGGGCTGACCGACCCGGAGGTGGCCGAGCTGGTGGAGATCGTACGGACGGCGCGCGCCGACGGCCTGGCCGTGCTCTGGATCGAGCACGTGGTCCGCGCCCTGACCTCGACCGTCGAACGCCTCATCTGCCTGGCGGGCGGCCGTCTGGTGGGCGACGGCCGCCCGGAGGACGTGCTGGCGAGCCGCGCCGTACGCGAAGTCTTCCTCGGAACGCCGGGAGGCGCGTGATGTCCTCTCCGGCCAGACCCCCGCGAGGCGCGTGATGGCGCTCGACGTGCGCGGGCTCAGCGCCGACCACGGCCAGCTGCGGGCGTTGCACGAGGTGAGCCTGACCGTCGCGCCCGGCGAGGTGCACGCGATCATCGGCGCCAACGGCGCGGGCAAGTCCACCCTGCTCCGCGCCATCGCCGGGCTCCACCCGCCGGCGTCGGGCACGGTCCTGCTCGACGGGATCGACATCACCCACGAGCCGCCGGAGCGCCGGGTGCCGCGCGGCCTGGCCATGGTCCCCGAGGGCCGCCGCCTGTTCCCGTCGCTGACCGTACGCGAGAACCTGCTGGTCGGCGCGTACGGAACCGCCCCTGACCGGTGGACGATCGAGCGCGTCTACGACCTGTTCGGCTGGATGCGGGAGCGCGCGAACCAGCGGGCCGCGCAACTGTCCGGCGGCGAGCAGCAGGCCGTCGCCATCGGCCGCGCCCTCATGGCCAACCCCCGGGTGCTGCTCCTGGACGAGCTGTCGCTGGGCCTGGCCCCGGCCGTCGTCACCACGATCTACGCCCTCCTGCCCGCGGTGCTGGACACCGGGGTCGCGATCCTCCTCGTCGAGCAGGACGTGAGCCAGGCGCTGCGGGTGGCGACCAGGCTGCAGTGCCTGCTGGAGGGGCGTACGACGCTGGAGGGACGCCCCGCGGACTTCACCCAGGAGCAGATCGAGTCAGCCTATTTCGGCCTGACCCACGACGATCAGTGAAAGTGCCGCAGAACGCTGTGCAGCGTCGCGAACTCCTTCGACATGACCACGCCGTCCAGGGCGGCGACCTCCGCGATCGCCCGCGCGTTCAGGCGCATGCAGGCGGGATCGGCCGACCGCTCGTAGCTCCAGGTCGATCCCTTCGGGTAGAAGTAGGGGTCGCTGCCGGCGTCGACGACCGCGATCGGCCCCACCTCGATGTCCTGGCCGTCCTCGTGGTGCAGGATCACGTCGACCACGCCGTACCAGGTGCCGGCCGCGTCGAGGTCTTTCGCCGGCCCCAGCGTGAGGGTGAACCGATCGTGCTCCCCGGCCGGAACGCTGAAGCGAACCTCCTTCGACGCGGTGAAGGGCGTGCGGGCCCGCGTGTCGATGGGCACGTCGTAGTAGGCGGAGACGCGCTCGATTCCGCCCGCCGCATAGCACCCGGTGAGCAGCTCCGAGCGCCGTACCCGCACCGTGACGGAGTCGATCAGCCCTTCGCCGCTCCCCCGGTTGCGCAGCGTGAGGTCGATGAGCGGGCCGCGCAGCCCCGACTCCTTCCTGGGGGCCGCGCCCGGCTCCCCGAGCGGGATGCGCTCGCCCGCCAGGCCGTCGGTGAGGTAGGCCGACACCGCCGACACCTCCAGCAGGCTGCGCCGCCCCGACTCCCGCTGGCCGGCCTCGGCCGCGAGCCGCGAGCTACGCGCGGAGTCCCAGGCCAGGTACGCGCTCAGCAGGCCGACGGCCAGCGCCGCGACGGCGATGATCGTGGCGGGAGAGCGCCATGAGCCGGGGTCGGCGGGAGGCCGGGGGCCCTCACGCCGGATCCAGGTCTTCGTCCGAGTCACCGGGAGTCCTTAGAGTCGTGTGCCCGTGGCGGGATCGAGTGCGATGAGGTGCTGCCCGAAGACGTAGAGCAGCCCGTTGCCGAAGATCAGCTGCCCGGCGTCGTCGATCCGGGCCGACCACAGCTCCTCGCCGCCACGGGCGTCCAGCGCGACGACGGAGTCTCTGCCGCCCTCGCTCATCTGGACGTGCACGATGCCCGGCACGACGCGGGTCAGCACCGTGGCGGCGCCCCGCAGATCGCAGGTCCACCGGATGCGGCCGTCGCCCTTGCGCAGGGCGCGAAGGGGATAGAGGCCGTTCGCCCGCCGCACCGGCATCGCGCAGAAGACCGTGTCGTCGTCGACGGCGATCATCGGGTTGACGGCCGGCTCGGGCAGCGGCAGGGACCACGCCTCGGACCCGCCGGCCACGCTCAGGGCGCGCAGCCTCGTGCGATCCGCCGTGTAGAGGACGCCGCCGGACACCGCGGCGAACCCGGACACCTGATCCGGCGCCCTGGACCAGACCTTCTTCCCGGTGCCCGCCGCGAGCACCGCCAGCGCGTACGCCCGCTCGCCCGGAACCGGGTAACCGGCCAGCACGAGCAGGTCGCCCGATGCGTACACCCAGTCGACGAACACCGTCGGGAACCTGGCCGTCCAGCTGCGGCGACCGGTCCGGGCCTCGACCGCGACCACCTGCTCGCCCTGCGGCAGCCGTTCGGTCACGAGCACGGTCCGGCCGGCCAGGCTCATGGCTCTCAGGTCGCCGGAAGGCCAGCGCCACCGCTGACGTCCGGAGGCGGGATCGACGGCATAAAGCGTGGAATTGGTGCGGCACAGAATCAGCCCGTCCGCCGCGAGCAACTCGTGCGCGTAGTCGTCGACGTCCGCGGTCCACGCCACCCGGCCGTCCGAGGCGCGCAGCGCGACCACCTGGCTCGGATTGTCACTGTCGAATGCGGGCCGGCCCCTGCCGTTGCCCACGACGAGCAGATCGCCGACCGGCAACGGCGTGCTCTGCCAGGCGATCGCCGCCGCGCCCGGCTCGTCGGGGACGCGGGTCCGCCAGCGGGCGGCGCCCGTGCGGGGGTGCAGGGCGTACACCTCGCCTGACGAGGTGGCCACGTAGACGGCGGCGGGGGTCACGGCGGGCAGTTGGTCCAGGCCCGCGATGCCGACCGGCCACGCGGACACCGCCCTTTTGGGCGGTGCCTCTCTTGCCTCCGCGCGGCAGCCGGCCGCCAGGAGTGCCGCGCAGCCCATGAGCGCCGTACGCCGTGTCATCGCCGCGCCATGGTGAAACGCCGGTGAATCGCTCATCCAGCCGTTATCCCGCGCGAATCCCAGCACGTCAAACCAATAAACTCCGCCGGAAAGCGATTTACAAATCTCCATTTATGCCATTGAACGTGCACGAAACCTCAACCACCGATCCCCCTTTTATGCACATTTTCTGTTTACGGTGGGGGCCATGAAAAAAGTCTCGGAGGACCGAGCCGGGTTCGCCTCCTGGGTGGCGGAGTTCGAGACGGAGGCGTTACGGCGGCACGCCGGCGGCGATCCCGACTGGGCGTGTGGCGCGGACCTGGGCCGGGCGGTGCTCGCGAGCGTCCAGCGCTTCCAGGTCGGCGAGAACGGCGACGGAGCCGCCCTGATCGGCAAGGCCGACCAGGCGGGAGACGCCGCCTACGCGGCCGCGATCCGCCTGTTCGTCATCGAGGAGCAGAACCACGCCCGCCTGCTCGCCCGGCTCCTCGCCGCCGCCGGTGCCCCGGCCCTGAACGGCCACTGGAGCGACGCCGTCTTCGTCCGCCTGCGCCGCCTGCTCGGGCTGCGCATGGAGCTGATGGTGCTGATGATCGCCGAGGTGACGGCCCTGCGCTACTACCGCGCGCTGCGGGACGGCGCGGCCGACCGGCTGACCGCCGACGTCGCGGCCCGCATCCTGGCCGACGAGGAACGCCATGTGCCCTTCCACTGCCGGCGGCTGCGCCAGTCGTTCCAGTCGCTGCCGGCCGCCACCCGGGCCGTGGTGGCGACCGGCTGGTGGTGTCTCATGCTCGGCACCGTGATCGTCGTGGCCCTGGACCACGGCCTCGCCCTGCGCTGCCTCGGCGTGTCCCGGCTCGCCTTCGTGTACGAGGTGTGCGGCCTGTTCGGGGCGGCGGTGTCGGCGTCCATGCCGTGATTCGTCGTCCAAATGCGGACGCCAAATGTGGACGATCGTGTCAACCCACCACCCTCACGCTGCGTCTCCTCTTGTGTACCATCCGCCGCAATGGGAGCTGCCGTGCGCGTCGAACTGGCCGTCTCAGCCGCCGTCCTGATCCTCTCGTACGCGCCCGCGGCCCACGGAGCCGCCGCCGACCTGGTGGAGTACGTCTGCACCACGAAAGCCACGGGCGAGACGCAGGACGTGAAGGTGAACGTCGAGTTGACGGTGCCCACGGATGCCGAGGTGGGCGTGGAGATGAGCATCGGCTGGCGCGGAACCTACGTGCCGGGCTCCGAGTTACGGGCCCCCGACACGGGGCTGGCAGGCGAAATCAAGCTGTACGCATATGCGGGCATCAGTAGCTATCCCAAGCTGACCTCGGCCACCGGAGTCGCCCCGCTGACCGAGATCACCGCGGGCGAGCCGATCGAGTTACCCCAGACGATCGTCGAGCTCAAGACGACGGCGAAAGACGCGGGCTCGGGGACGGTGCACGCGGCCTCCTTCAACATCGGGACCACTCCGCAGAACCGCCTGATCGAGTGCGAAGTTCCCGACAAGACTTCTTTGATGGAGTACCCCCTCAAAGTTCCCGGCACCGGCCAGTCGGCCAGCCCCACCCCCGACACCAGCGAGACCGACGACACCGAGACAGAAGACCCCGAAAGCACCCCGGCGCCGAGCGCGACCACGACCCGGACCCCGTCGGGCGGGGTGCAGACCGGGGGCGGCGGCGAGGCAGGTCCCGACGGCCGGCTGCTGGTGGGGGCCGGATCCGTGCTCTTCCTCGCCTCTCTCACCGGCCTCTTCCTCCGCCGCCGCAAGCGCGTAAGACCGCTCTGACACACCCCGGGGCCGAAGCCCCGCCGCACGCCGGACCTCTTGGTCAAACGGTTGAATTCTGACGACGGCAGCGTTACGGTTCACCACGAAACGCTGTCGTAATCTGTCATATTTCATCGATTGCGACCCATTTGGAGGTTCGCGCGAGCATGCCGAGAACAGTGTTGAGCGTCCTGCTGGCGGCAGGCCTGTTAGCCGCGGTGACGCCCCCGGCCGCCGCGGCGGCCAAGCAGACCGTCGTGTACGTGGCGCCGGACGGCAAGGCCGGGGCGACCGGCACGCGTACGGACCCGTTCGCCACGGTCGAGCAGGCCCGCGACGCGCTGGCGGGCCGGACGAGCGCCCGCCGCCCCGGCCTCGTCTACCTCAGGGAAGGCGTCTACCAGACCGCCAGGACCATCGAGCTCAGCGGCCCGTCGAACTCCTACGTCACCTACGCCGCCTACCCGGGCGAGCAGGCCGAGCTCGCGGGCGTGACCACGCTCGCGCCGGACAAGTTCCGCAAGCTGAGCGACGTGCCCGAGGGCGAGGCCAAGTGGTCGGCGCGGGCGCGCGTCCCCGGCGCGGCCGCCGCGCACGTCTACGTCTACGACCTGGCCGCCGAGGGCATCCCCACCGGCGAGATCAACAAGAACGGGTTCAACTGGCAGCCACGCCCGTTCGCCCCCGAGCTGATCACCGATGACACGGCCCAGACGCTCGCGCAGTACCCGAACGGCGCCGCCAAGATGGACAAGACCGGCCTCGGCGTCAAGGAGGCCCCCAAGGGCGCACGCGACTACTTCTCGGACAAGACCGCCGACGGCACCACCATGCCGTACGAGGACATGCTGAAGCTGCCCGGCCCGGTCTACACCGCCGTGGACCCGGCCGTCGTGAGCCGCGCCGCCACGTGGGCGCCACCGCCCGGCGGCGCGCCGGACGACACGGCGTACGAGACCGACGGCTGGCTCGCCGGCTATTTCGGCAACAACTACGCCAACGACCGCGTCCGCGTCGCGTCCGTCAGCGGCAGCGAGCTGCGCACCCAATACCCCACGATGTACGCCGCCACCGACAAGTGGACCTCGTTCGTCGCCCAGAACATGCTGAGCGAGCTGGACACCGAGGGCGAGTACTACATCGACCGCCGGGAGGGCGCCGGCACCCTCTACTACTACCCGCCCGGCGGGACGGTCGAGGGCAAGGAGATCAGCCTGACCTCGTTCGACGCGCCGTTCTTCGAGCTGGAGAACGTGCACGAGGTGACGCTCAAGGGCCTGCGGCTGAACGGCACCACGGGCACCGGCGTACGCCTGCTCGACGCCGAGTCGTGCACCATGGACGGCCTGGAGATCCTCAACGTCAGCATGGACGCCATCGCGATCGGCGAGGCCGCCGACGCGATCACGGCGGTCGCCGAATACCGCACCAGCAGGGGCGGGCACCGTAACAAGGTGATCAACAGCAGGCTGCACGACCTGGGCGGCGGCGGGGTGTTCACGGCCGGCGGCGACCGCGACTCGCTGGAGCGCGGCGACCACGTCGTGGAGCACAACGAGATCTACGACTTCTCGAAGCTGGCCACCTACACCCCGGCGGGCTACATGTACGGGGTCGGCAACACCTTCCGCTACAACCACGTCCATGACGCGCCCCACATGGCCAGCCAGATCATGGGCAACGACATGGAGATCAGCCACAACAGGTTCGAGAACCTGGTGACGCACGCCTCCGACCAGGGCGTGATCTACGCGGGACGCGACTACACGTACCTGAACAACGTGATCGCGTACAACCTGTTCAAGGACGTCGGCCCGGACGGCAACCAGGCGATCTACATGGACGACGGCATGTCGGGCATGGTCGTGCACCACAACGTCTTCGACACCGCCCAGCACGGCCTGTTCTACCAGTCGGGCCACAGCAACGTCGCCTCGGACAACGTGTTCAAGGACGTCACCTACATCGGGCACGACAAGCTCTACCACGAGGGCGGCAAGCGGCTGCCGGTGGCCAACTCCAAGGTCGTCGTCGAGCGCTTCAACGACATGCTCAAGCCCGGCGACGGCACCGGCTTCACCAACACCCCCGCGAACATCGGCACGTGGTACCGCCATTACGGCAGGCAGTACCCGAACATCCGCGACTGGTACGTGCCCGCCGACTCCAAGGGCCAGGTCTGCACGGCGGTCGGCGCCACGGAGTGCACGGACGAGCACGTGTGGAGCGACCCCGACTCGGTGTACGTGCCGTCCCACAACGTGCTGACCCGCTCGGTGAGCATCGCCACGGGAGGCTTCGCCTACACCGACGACGCCGGCGGGCTGAGCGTCAAGACGTTCAGCCCGGACTTCGACTCCCGCAACGTCAAGGCGGACAGCGTCGCGGCGGCCGGCTTCGACCCCGCCACGGGCAAGTTCGACGCGCGGACCACGCCGCTGAACTCCGCCGAGGGCTTCGGCCCGCAGTGGGTGCGGGAGTGGAACAGGACGTTCACCCTGGAGGGGATCGGGCCTAAGTGAGCTGGAGCTGGCGGGTGATGCTGGGATCGGTGATCGCGGTGTCGCCCGCCAGCAGGAACGCCTTGGACAGGATCACCGACAGCATCCCGCCGTCCTCCTCGAACGGCAGGAAGACCGCCTGCGCCGAACGGTTCGGGCCGGGGACGATGCACAGGTAGGCGTCGTTCGGCTCCATCAGGATGTTCCCGGAGCCGAGATGGATCTTGTACGTGCGCAGGTCCCCGCGTACGCGCAGGAACCGGTCCGTCAGCTCCGCCCGGCCGGCGATCCTCAGCCGGGGCAGGAGCCTGGCCAGCGCCTCCCGCCGCATCTGAGCGCTCTCGTGGAGCTCCCCGAACCCGTAGGACTGCCAGTAGTCCTCGTGCCCGCCGGCCGCCTGCTGGTCGAGCCCCATCGAGGCGACCCCGACGGCCAGGTCGGCGTCGCGCAGCACCTCCGACAGCACCAGCGGCGGCACCTCGGTCAGCGGCGCGTCCTCGCGGGAGCCGGCGCGACGGAAGCGGACCGCCTCGCTCCCGCAGTAGGAGGCGGTCCCCCAGCCGTCGTCCCCCGGTTCGCCCACGACGTGCATCCCCCAGCGGACCTCCCACCCGGACAGCTCCTTGACGGCCTCCCCCTGGTCGCCGCCGCATTCGTAGTCCCAGTGGCCGATCGACAGGTCACGCCAGCCGCGCTGGTTGAGCAATGCCTTGGCCTGCCCGTAACGCAGCACGTGGCCGGCGAAGCGGTTGGACAGCGTGCGCGTGTGCTCCTCGGCCGGGGTGAGCAGGTAGATCTCGCGGAAGGCCTGCTTGTACGGCTGGCGCACGCCCAGCTCCAGCAGGTGGTCGCGCCAGGCCCGCACGTCCTCGACCGGCTCGCGGATCGGGTGCCAGAGCCGGATGGGCGAGCTCGGGCCCGGCCGGGCGCGGACGCCTTGCGGGCCCGCGAGCTCCCAGCCGGCCTCCGTTCTGACCGGCAGCCCGGCGAAGCCCTGCCCCATCTGCCAGATCAGGCTGCGGGCGTAGCGGCCGGTCACCGGATGGTCGAGGAAGAGCTCGGTGACCTGCGCCCAGTCCCACCGCCGCTCCTCGATCAGCGCCCGCTCCAGCCGGAACCGCTCGGCCGGCAGCATCTGCTTCAGCTCCTTGAGCGTGGCCTTCAGCTCGGCCAGCGCCGGATCCTTGCGGATGGCCTGGGGCGCCGACTTCACGGCCCGGCCGGCCGGGTTGACGAAGCTCAGCGCGGGGCCGTCGGCGTGCAGGCGGACGAGGTGGCCGCCGATCTTCTCCTCGCGCACCCCGCCGGCGTCCAGCCCGAACGAGGGGACCGTACGGTCGAGCAACTGCTCGCGGCTCAGCCCGGCGGCGGCGGCCACCGCGTCCAGGGCCTCGGCCACGCCGTCCACGACGGACCTCCTGCGGACCTTGACCGGGATCCTGGCCAGCGGGCCCACGGTGTCGAGCCCGCCGCGGCGGGCCAGGGCGTTGACGGCGGCGGTGGCCAGCTTTTCGCTGCGGCAGTTCGCGCCCGTGCCGCCGAGTCCGACGCCGCAGGTCACCGCGACGTCGGCGAGCAGCCCCGGCACCCACGGCCGGTCGATCAGCTCGCAGGCCCACACCATGCCGCGCACCGGCAGGACGGTGCGCTCGTCCAGGAAGACCGTGACGGTCCACTCGACGAGCATGGACGCCTGGATCACCGGGGTCAACGCCGACACATCTGGCCGGAGCCTTCGGAACAAGGTGCTCCGGCACAAACCCGCTGACTTGACCGACGCCTGCTGGACACCGGAAACGCCGCAGCGCAAGATCAGCCAAGCACTGTCGGCGGACAACCCGGGTGAGTGCGGCGCACTGTTCCCGGCCTTCGCCACGCCGCGACTCGTTGCCGGTGCCCCGCTGGCCGACAATGTGGTGAAGTGCCGGCTCAAGCACCCCGACAGTAAGGACTATGACGTCGAGTTCACGCCGGCCGAACTCACCCGGTTGCGGAACGTTTTCCCGGACGGGGTGTGTGACTGGTCAGCGACCGGCGTGGAACAGCGGCCTCTCAGAGGGGCCTGGCTCGCGTTCGACTGACCATCCGGCGGGCCATGCGCCGGGACCGTACTGAGGAGCAACCAGCGGCGCGTCTCGGCCCTGCCCTCCGAGAACCCGTAACGGGGCGGCCCGGCGCGGTTGGACGAGGTCCGGACGCGAGGCGTCAGGAAACCTTCGACGACGGCGAGACCCAGGTGTTGCACGCCGCCGGCGATGAGGCGCGAAAGCCCTTGTCGAGCCAGGCGGCGATGTTGCGGCCCTTACCGTGGTCGTGGGCCTTGTGGTACTCGTCGCCGCTGCGCCGGTTGATGTCGAGCAGCTCGCGCCAGTCGTCCGTTATGCGGTCGATGGAGTCCCAGACACTGCCGATGAAGACGCCGCCGAGGCATTCGGCCTGCAACTCGTTACGGCGGAGCTGCTCGTTCATCTCGCTCTTGCCCTTGTAGGGATGCCAGGCGAAGGCCCGGTACATGCCGGTGATGTTCTGCAGATGGTGCCCGTACTCGTGGGCGGCCAGCCTGAAAAGGAACAGGTCGGCGGTGTCCTCGAGCAGGTCGTCGTCCAGCAGGACGAGGAAACGCTTCTCCGATGCGCAATATCGTGCGGCGGCGTCGTCCCAGGCGGCTTTGCAGTAGCGCCGCGGCTTGGTGATGAAGCCGATCCTGGCTTTGGCGAACGGCAGGCCGGCGCGTTTGAAGTGGGCGCCCCAGGAGGCGTTGAGGCAGTTCAGTACGGCCGTCAGGTACCGCTTGGCCAGGGCGACGTCATGAGGTTCGATGGCGCGCTCCGGGCACTGGGTGGGCTGGAGCTTGCCACTGCGGTACAGCTTGTTCACGGTCAGGACGCGATCGCGTATGGGGTAGGCGGAGGCGTGGGCGGCGGCGGTGTTGCCCGCTAAGAGCAGGGTGACCAGAACGGCTGCGAGGACGGCGGGAAGACGCATGATCGGCATCCTAGAGCCGGGCTCCGGAACGCCCGGCCACGGGCCGGAAGAGCATCCGATCGCCGCCGAAGCCACTCGAAACCCAAGAAACCCCAGCTCGGTTTCCTGAGCTGGGGTTTCTTTGCGGTGCGCCGCCAGGGACTCGAACCCCGGACCCGCTGATTAAGAGTCAGCTGCTCTAACCAACTGAGCTAGCGGCGCTGGCAGAGAGGAATATACCGGTGATCCGCATCCTGGTCGAATCGGTATCAGGCGGACCCGACGGGCTAGAATAAAGTTCGGCTCAGAGGCTCCGGCAGACAGGATCATCGATGTTCGACTCGCCCACCGACGTTACGGAGCGGCTCGCCGCCGTGGACTATCTCTCCGACGACGCCATCTCCACCTCGGTGTTCCTGGCCGCGGCGCTGGGCAAGCCCTTGCTGGTGGAAGGCCCGGCGGGGGTCGGCAAGACCCAGCTCGCCAAGGCGGTGGCCATGGCCACGGACGCCGAGCTGATCAGGTTGCAGTGCTACGAAGGGCTCGACGAGGCCAGGGCCCTGTACGAGTGGAACTACAAGAAGCAGCTCCTGCGGATCCAGGCCACCAGCGCCGACGACGACATCTTCAGCGAGGAGTTCCTGCTGGAGCGGCCGCTGCTCAAGGCGATCAGGTCCGCCACCCCGACCGTGCTGCTCATCGACGAGACCGACAAGGCCGACGTCGAGGTCGAGGGCTTGCTGCTGGAGCTGCTGTCCGACTTCCAGGTGACGATCCCCGAGCTGGGCACCATCGTCGCGACGCGCAAGCCGTACGTGGTGCTGACCTCCAACGCCACCCGCGAGCTGTCGGAGGCGCTCAAGCGGCGCTGCCTCTACCTGCACATCGAATACCCGACCCCCGAGCGGGAGCGGGACATCGTGCTGGCCCAGGTGCCGAGCATCCGGGCCGACCTGGCCGAGCAGCTCGCCAGGACGGTGGCGACCCTGCGCTCCCTGGAGCTGAAGAAGGCCCCGTCCGTGGCCGAGACCGTGGACTGGGCCAACACGCTGCTCGCGCTCGGCCGCGACGAGCTGGACGAGGCGACCATGGCGGGCACGCTGGGCGTGGTGCTCAAGCACGTCTCCGACCAGACGCGGGCGATCAAGGAGCTGGGGCTGCCGGATGCCTGAGAGCAGGTCGCTGGTCGACAGGCACGTCGGCTTCGTGCACGCGCTGCGCGGCGCGGGCGTGCCCGTCTCGCTCGCCGAAGGGCTGGACGCCGCGCGGGCGCTGCGCGTGATCGAGCTGGCCGACCGCGAGTCGCTGCGCGCCGCCTACGCGGCGACGCTGGTGAAGAAGCCCGCGTACCGGCCGGGATTCGACGTGCTGTTCGACCTGTGGTTCCCGGCGTCCACGAGCGGCATGTCCGCCGTACGCCCTGACAACGCGATAAATCTGGAAACGGCCGAGATCAGGGAGCTGCGCGCCCACCTGGCCATGCTCTTGTCCGGCGGCGGCACCGAGCAGGAGCTGCGCGAGTTCGCCCAGGCCATGGTCGAGCGGTACGGCCGCCAGCAGGCCGGGCCCGGCCGCCAGAACTGGTTCTCCTACAGCGTCATGCGCGCCCTGTCCCCCGAGACGCTGATGGCCGGGATCCTGCGCGAGGTCCTCCAGGGCCGCGAACGCGGCGGCCTGGCCGAGAAGACCGTCCGCCAGCGGGTCAACTCCGGCATCAAGCGCTTCGAGGACGCCGTGGCCACCGACGTGCGCCGCCGCATCGCCGAGGACTCGGGCATCGAGCGCATCGCCCGCTCGGCCGTACGTCCACCGCTCGACCAGATCGACTTCCTGCGCATCACGAAGGCCGATCTGGCCAGGCTCCGCAGGGAGGTCTACCCGCTGGCCAGACGCCTGGCCACGCGCCTGACGATCAAGCACAGGAAGGGCCGGCGGGGGCGGCTCGACTTCCGCAGGACGATGCGGGCCTCGCTGCAGAGCGGCGGCGTGCCGCTGACCACCCACTTCAAGCCGCCCCGGCCGCACAAGCCCGAGCTGGTCATCCTCTGCGACACCAGCGACTCGGTCTCGTCGTTCGCCCACTTCACGCTGCTGCTCACGTACGCGCTGAGGGAGCAGTTCACGAAGGTGCGGGCGTTCGGGTTCGTGGACACGGTGGACGAGATCACCAGGTTCTTCGTCCCCGGGGCCGACGTGGTCGAGGCGATGACCAAGCTGGCGAACGAGGCCGACATGGTGCGCTTCGGGCGTACCAACTACGGGCACTCGCTGGAGGGCTTCGCCGAGCGCTACGGCGACGCCATCGGATCCAAGACCTCGCTGCTGATCCTGGGCGACGCCCGCTCCAACTACCAGCCGCCCGCGCTGGACGTGCTCAAGTCGCTCGCGAGCCGGGCCCGCCACGCCTACTGGCTCAACCCCGAGCCGAGGCAGCAGTGGGACACGGGCGACTCGGTCGCGAGCGACTACGGAGCCGTGGTCCCGATGTCGGAGTGCCGCAACGTCGCGCAGCTCACCGCGTTCATCGAGACCCTGGCCTGAGGCCGCCGGGCCGAC
The DNA here is from genome assembly GCF_039539705.1 of Nonomuraea rosea. Lineage (NCBI taxonomy): Bacteria > Bacillati > Actinomycetota > Actinomycetes > Streptosporangiales > Streptosporangiaceae > Nonomuraea > Nonomuraea rosea. The sequence goes on from NZ_BAABDQ010000006.1 coordinate 293,241, forward strand.
CGGGGTCAGACCTTCTGCAGTTCCCTCGCCGCGGTGCGGGCCAGCAGCTCGATCTGCTCGTCGTTGAGCACGTTGCCCTCAGCCGACTTGATGACCTTGGCCGCCAGCCGCGGCTTGAGCAGGATGAGCCCTTCGGCCATCACGATCCCGCCTCTGGGCAGCAGCCCGCAGTGGACGGCGAGCACCGGTGAGATGGTGACCGGTACGCGGGTCTCGCGGGTCAGCAGCTCGGCGAACGCCTCGGCGGTCTCGACCAGCGGCTTGGCGGTCTTGGTGCCGTACTTCTCGCTGAAGAACAGCCGCCCCGCGTAGCACGCGATCTCGGTGTCCGGGCTCCACGACTCGTTGTCGATGATCCACACCCCGCTGGGGCCGATCACCAGGTGGTCGATGGAGGCCTGACCGCGGATGGCCCGGCCGTCGAGCACGGTGTAGCCGTGCCTGCTGAGCGACCTGCGCAGCATCCTGCCGGTGATCGCCTCGCCGCGGCGGGCCCCACGCCAGACCGCGGTCGCATGGAAGGAACGCCAGTCGAGGTACCAGTCGCCCGCGGCCACGATGCCGCCCAGCAGGAGACCGACCAGCGGGGAGGCACCCGTGAGATCGAACCTCAGCGCGAGCGCGACCCCGATCACGAACGCCACACCGGCCTTGACGTATCGAGTCCTTCGCCGGTTCTGGGCGTCCTCCCGCCAGAACTTCTCGTACCACCACTGCGGGGACGACCCTGTGTACTTCTCGTTGGGCTGCACGTAGATAGAGCCACCGGGCACGGCAAACTCCCCGAAAGAGTAGATGTTTGCAGGATCTGCCACGCCGAAGATCCCTCGCCAGTCAAGAGATACCCGCCTCCCAACCAAGGCGAGCCTAAGGTGACGGAATTAGTACCCGCAAGACCAGCAAATGAGCTCGACCGACCAGTCGGTATGCTATGCCAGGTGACCAAGGGGGACATGTGAAGGAAGAACCGGTCAGGCAGCGGCTGCTCGCCGAGGCCACCAGGCTGTTCGCCGAGCGCGGCTTCGAGGGCACCTCGGTGCAGGAGATCGTGGTGTCGGCCGGCGTCACCAAGGGCGCCATGTACCACTATTTCGACTCCAAAGACGATCTGCTGCACGAGATCTACGCCCGGGTGCTGCGCATGCAGATGGACCGGCTGGCGCAGATCGCCGACGGGCCGGGCACGCTCAAGCAGCGCCTGCACAGGGCCGCGGCCGACGTCGTGGAGACCACGACCGCGAACCTCGACGACTCCAAGATCTTCTTCAGGTCGAACCACCTGCTCGCCCCGGAGAAGCAGAAGAACGTGCGCGCCGAGCGCCGCCGCTACCACGAACGCTTCCGCGCGCTCGTGGCCGAGGGACAGCGCGAGGGCATCTTCAGCGACCGGGTCCCCGCCGAGCTGGTGGTCGACTACTTCTTCGGCTCGGTGCACCACCTGGGCACATGGTTCCACGCGGCGGGGCCGCTGACCGGCGCCCAGGTGGGCAAACACTTCGCCGACCTGCTGCTCACCTCACTCGGGGCCGGGGACGTCGACGAGTGAGGCCAGCGCCGCACGGTGGTCCCCCGGGGTGCCCAGCGCGATCTCGGTGGCCTTCGCGCGCTTGAGATAGAGATGTACGGGATGCTCCCACGTCATCCCGATCCCGCCGTGCAACTGCAGGGCCTCCTCGGCGGCGTGCACGGCCACCGAGGCGTTCCACGACTGAGCCACGGCCACCGAGATCGCCGAGCCGTCCGCGGCGGCGCCCCTGGCCGCTGCCCTGGCCCGTACGACGTCCAGCCACAGGTCGGCCAGCCGATGCTTGATCGCCTGGAACGAGCCGACCGGCCGGGCGAACTGATGACGCTCCTTGACGTAGGCCAGCGTCGTGTCCAGGCACCACTCGGCCACGCCGAGCTGCTCGGAGGCCAGCAGCCCCGCCGAGAACCGCAGCACCTCCGCCACGTCGCACGCCCCCAGCGGCCGCGCCTCCACGCCGTCGAACCTGACGGTCGCGACCGGCCTGGTCAGGTCCAGCGACGACACGACCTCCGCCTGAACCCCCTCCACCGCGTACAGCTCGCCGCCGACCGGCACCAGCAGCACGTCGGCCACCTCCGCCCCGGCCACGCCGGCGACCGACCCCGTCAGCCGCCCGCCCTCCAGCCGCACAGAAGAGCCGTGCTCGGGACGGTACGGGGACGCCGAGAACGACACGGCCAGCGCCGCCGTCCTCCGCCCCTCGGCCAGCTCCCCAAGCAGGGCGTCACCCGAGGGCAGCAGCGCGTACGTCGCCATCACCGCGCTGGTGAAGAACGGCACCGGCGTCACCGCCCGGCCCAGCTCCTCCAGCACCACGGCCGCCTCGCTGGCCGACGCTCCCGCGCCGCCGTGCTCCTCGGGGATCAGCAGCCCGGCCACCCCGATCTCGCCCGCCAGCGTCTTCCACAGGTCCAGGTCGTACGGCTCGGACTCGATCCGCTTCAGCACCGCGGCGGGCGGGCAGCGGTCGGCCAGCAACCCGCGCACCGCCGCCCTCAGCTCCTCCTCGACCTCCGAGTACAACAGCGTCATGGGTCGCTCACCGATCCCCGTCATCGCGGCAGGTCCTTCCAGGGCACGTCCTTGTCGACGCGTGGTTCTGAGGGCAGGCCGAGCACCCGCTCGGAGATGATGTTGCGCAGGATCTCCGAGGTGCCGCCCTCGATCGAGTTCCCCTTGGCACGCAGGTAGCGGTAGCCGGGGCCGCGGCCGTAGAAGTCGACGTTCTCGGAGCGGCGGAAGGTCCAGTCGTCGTAGCCGAGCTCGCGCCTGAACTCCACGTCGAACCCGGACAGCGCCTGGTTCAGCTTGGCGAACGACAGCTTCATGCCGGAGCCCTCCGGTCCGGGCTGGCCCGCGACGAGCTGCTCGCGCAGCCGCGCCCCCGACAGACGGGTGACCTCGGCCTCCACCCACAGCGACAGCAGCCGCTGATGCTGCTCGTGACTGCGCAGCTCGGGGTGCTCACGCCAGGCCTCCAGCACGGCGCCCACCATGCCGCCGCCGCGCCGCACGGGCGCGCCGCCGATGGCGACCCGCTCGTTCATCAGCGTGGTCTGGGCGACCCGCCAGCCGTCGCCGACCTCGCCGAGCCGCAGGTCGTCCGGCAGCCGCACGCCGGTCAGGAACACCTCGTTGAACTCGGCCTCGCCGGTGATCTGCCGCAGCGGCCGCACCTCGACGCCGGGCGCCTGCATGTCACAGACGAAGTACGTCATGCCGCGGTGCTTCGGCACCTCCGGGTCCGTACGCGTGACGAGGATCGCCCAGCGCGAATGATGCGCGCCCGACGTCCACACCTTCTGGCCGTCGACCACCCATTCATCCCCGTCCCTGACCGCACGCGTCCCGAGCGTGGCCAGGTCCGACCCGGCGCCGGGCTCGCTGAAGAGCTGGCACCAGATCTCCTCCCCCGTCCACAACGGGCGCAGGAACCGCCGCTTCTGCTCCTCCGTCCCGAACGCCAGGATCGTCGGCGCCGCCATCCCCAGGCCGATGCCCTGGACGCCGCCGTTGATCTGCGGCGTGCCGGCCAGCTCCCGCTCCACGACCTGCTGCAGCTCCCGCGACGCCCCCAGCCCGCCGAGCCCTTCGGGGAACCACACCCAGGCCAGCCCGGCGTCGAACCGCGCCCGCAGGAACTCCAGCCGGTCCCCGCTCGGGTCGTGCTCCCCGAGGAACGCGACCACCCGCTCCTTGATCTCCGCTTCGTTCACCAGTCGCCTGCCCCGTGGAGGTCCAGCCCCTCAGAGCCAGAAGCACGATGTTGCACGTTTCCATCCCTTTCCGTAACACTGAGTAATATGATCACCACGTGTTGGTGACCGAGCTGTTGAAGCTCTCCCCGGACGCCGGCCAGCGTGAAGCGCTGCTCGAGACCATGCGGGCATGCAACGCCGCCGCCGATCGCGCCGCAGAGGTCGCGTTCGCACATCGCGCCCTGGGCGCGGTCCCCTATGACCCCCGCATCCTCACCTTCAAGGGGCACGACCAGGTCTCCATCGCCACCCTGGGCGGCAGGATCCTCGTACCCGTGCTCAACCAGGGCCGCTGGTCGGCGCTCGACGGCACTACCAGGCGAGGCCAGACGGACCTGATCTACCGGGACGGGCAGTTCTACCTGGCGAGCGTCATAGAGGTGCCCGAACCGCCGGCCGGCGCTCCCCCTCGAGACTGGCTCGGCGTGGACCTGGGCATCGTCAACCTGGCCACCGACTCCCACGGCACTGCCTATTCGGGGAGAGCCGTACGCGCAGTGCGCTTCCGCAACCGGACGCTGCGCGCCCGGCTTCAGCGAAAAGGAACCAAGTCCGCCAAACGGCTCCTGAAGAAGCGTCGCCGAGCGGAGGCTCGCTTCGCCCGAAACACCAACCATGTGATCAGCAAACGGCTGGTCGGCAAGGCCAAAGACACCCGGACGGGTATCGCCCTGGAGGACCTCGGCGGCATCCGTGAGCGGGTCACGGTTACCAAGGCCCAGCGTGCCGACCTGCATGCGTGGTCGTTTCGCCAGCTGCGAACGTTCGTCACCTACAAGGCCGCCCTGGCCGGGGTGCACGTACGGCTGGTGGACCCGCGCAACACCTCCCGCACCTGCCCGTCCTGCGGGCACTGCGCGAAACGCAACCGTCCCCACCGGGACTCCTTTCTCTGTGTGGCGTGCGGCTTCGCTGGGCCTGCCGACCACATCGCGGCGATCAACATCGGTCGCCGGGCAGTGAGTCACGCTGCCGACGACGCGGCCTGAACCGTCGAACCCATCGACTGGCGAGGAGCTGCAGCTCAGTCCGTCAGGGCTGGGAAGCTGACATCCACCTCTTGATCTCGCGATAGGCCAGCGACCGCTTGTGCACCTCGTCCGGACCGTCGGCCAGGCGCAGCGAGCGGGCTCCCGCCCACAGCCCGGCCAGCGGGAAGTCCTGGGAGACGCCGCCCGCGCCGTGCACCTGGATGGCCTTGTCCAGGATCCATTCGACGGTGATCGGCGTGGAGATCTTGATGGCCTGGATCTCGGTGTGGGCGCCCTGGTTGCCCGCCGTGTCCATGAGCCAGGCCGTCTTGAGCACGAGCAGGCGCAGCTGCTCGATCTTGATGCGGGACTCGGCGATCCAGTCCTGCACCACGCCCTGCTGGGCGATGGGCTTGCCGAACGTGGTGCGCTCCAGTGCCCGCTTGCACATGAGCTCGACGGCGCGCTCGGCCATGCCGATCAGGCGCATGCAGTGGTGGATGCGGCCGGGGCCGAGCCGGGCCTGGGCGATGGCGAAGCCGCCGCCCTCCTCGCCGATCAGGTTGTCGGCGGGCACGCGTACGTCCTCGAACACGATCTCGGCATGGCCCCCGTGGTCGGCGTCGGTGTAGCCGAAGACGTGCATGCCGCGCTTGATGTGCAGGCCGGGTGTGTCGCGGGGCACCAGGATCATGCTCTGCTGGCGGTGTTTGGGCGCGTCGGGGTTCGTCTTGCCCATGACGATGAAGATCTTGCATTCGGGGTTCATGGCGCCGGAGATGAACCACTTGCGGCCGTTGATGACGTATTCGGAGCCGTCGCGCACGATCGAGGTGGCGATGTTGGTGGCGTCGGAGGAGGCCACGTCGGGCTCGGTCATCGCGAACGCGGAGCGGATCTCGCCGTCGAGCAGTGGTCGCAGCCACTCCTTGCGCTGCCACTCGTTGCCGAACATGGACAGCACTTCCATGTTGCCGGTGTCGGGGGCGGCGCAGTTGGTGGCGGTCGGGGCGAGCATGGGACTCCGGCCCATGATCTCCGCCAGGGGCGCGTACTGGAGGTTCGTGAGCCCGGCGCCGTGGTCTCCCGGGAGGAACAGGTTCCACAGGCCGCGTTTCCTGGCCTCGTCCTTGAGGTCGGCCATCAGCGGCGGCGGGCCCCAGCCGCTGGCCGCCGCCTGTTCCTCGAAGGCGGACTCGGCGGGATAGACGCATTCGTCCATGAAACGCAGGAGTCGTTCGCGCAGGTCCTCGGTGACGGTGTCGAAGGCGAAGTCCATGACCGTGAGCCTACCGACCGGCCGGTATGAGTGTCGACAGGTGGTTCCCCGCAAAAAGGGACAGGTGGTTATCAACGTGATTCGGCGCGCCGCCTAAGGTTGCCGGCATGACCGCGAAGTTGCCCCCGCCTGTGGTGCTCGAGAACGACGTCGTCCGGCTTGAGCCGCTCTCCATGGACCATGTTCCTGATCTGTTCGCCGCCGGAGGCGGGGATCCGGACGTCTGGCGCTGGCTGCCCGCCGCCCCGGAGTCGGAGGAGGAGCTGGGGAAGGTCGCCAGAGGGCTGATCGACGACCACCAGCACGTCCCCTTGGCCGTGGTGCTCAAGGCGAGCGGGCGGGCCGTCGGCTGGACGACGTACGGCGACGTGCCCGGCTTCGCCGAGAGCGTCGAGATCGGCTGGACCTGGTACGGCCGTGCCGTCTGGCGCACGGCGGTGAACACGAGCTGCAAGCTGCTCCTCGTCGACCACGCCTTCGAGCTCGGCTACAACCGCGTCCTGCTCAAGACCGACGTGCTCAACCTCCGCTCCCAGAACGCCATCCAGCGGATCGGCGGCGTGCACGAGGGCACCCTGCGGCGGCACCGCAAGAGGCCCGACGGCACCTGGCGCGACACCGTGTATTTCGGCATCCTCAGAGAGGAATGGCCACAGCACCGGGCACGCCTGAACAATCGGTAGAAAGGCGGCGTCTCATCCCGCATGACTGATCGGCTGGGAGGCTACTGGCTCGGAGCCCGGCTCGACGGCGGCGGGCAGGTCATCGTCCGCGAGGCCTATGACGAGTCGGGCGCCCGGCATGCCCTCGGCGTGCCCTTCGTGCCCGACGCCGCGGCCCGCGCCAGGCTCGCCGCGTCGGCCGCGGCCGCCGGTCAGGTCCGTTCGCTGTCGGTCGCCAAGCTGACCGAGGCGCGGCTGGACGGCGATCCTCCCTACCTGGTCAGCGAGTACATCGAGGGGCCGACGCTGCGGCAGGTCGTCGAGGGGCACGGGCCGTACGCGGGGGACGACCTCTACCGGCTGGCCGCCGCCACGGCCACGGCGCTGGCGGCCGTGCACGAGGCGGGCGCGGTGCACGGGGCGCTGACCCCGGGCAAGGTCGTCCTGGGCGCCGACGGACCCAGGCTGGTCGGTCTGGGGCTGGGTGGCGACGGCGAGGGACGGCCAGGAGACGTGCACGCCTGGGGGCGGCTGCTGGTCTTCGCCGCGTACGGCTCCGACGACCGATTAGGCCACGGCGAACGGCTGGACCGCCCCTTACGCGGGCTGGTGGCCGCCGCGCTGCACCGTGACCCCGACGCCCGCCCGAACGCCCGCCAGCTCCTGATGTCCCTCCTCGACGCCCCCCAATCCCAGCAGGGCCGCCTGCTCCCTCCTGGGCCCATCGACGACCCGCCGCTCGGCGACCGCGCCGAGGCCGTCTATCTGGGGCTCAGCCCCTCGGAGCACGAGCTGGTGCCCGACGTCTTCCTGCGGCTGGCCGGGCCGGACTCCGACGGCGCGGACACCGTCACGCCCGCCCCGAGGGACGAGCTGGTCGCCGGGCGCAGCGCCGAGGAGGTCGCCTCGATCGACGGGGTGCTGAAGGCGTACGGGAAAGCGGGGTTGATCACGGAGCGACCCGACGCGGGCGGCGAGACGCTGACGATCACCCACGCCGCGCTCTTACGGGCCTGGCCGCGGCTGCGCGAGTGGCTGGACGGCGAGCGGGGCGGGCTGCCGGTGCACAGGGACCTGGCGCGGGCGGCGCGGCGGTGGGAGGCGGGCGGGCGGCGGGAGGCGGCGCTGTTCCGGGGCGAGCCGCTGGACCGGGCGCTGGCGTGGGCGGCGGGCGGACGGCGGCGGGTGACGCTGAGCGCGGGAGAGCAGACCTTCCTCGACGCGGGGATCGCGCGGGTCCGCGAACGGGCGCGGCGCCGGTGGGCGGTCATGGCGGGGGTGCTGGCGGTGGTGCTGCTGCTCGCGTTCTGGCAGACGGTCCGGCAGCGGGGTGACGCCGACGGGCGGCTCGAACAGGCGATGGCCAGGGTGGCGGTGTCGCGGGCCGAGGCGCTGCGGGTGACCGATCCGGTGACGGCCCGCAAGCTGAGCCTCACCGCCTGGCGGCTGGCCCCCGTCCCGGAGGCGCGCCGGGCGCTGACGGCGGCGGACCCGGCGGTGGCGGTGTTCACCGACCCGTGGGCGGGGCCGCGCTCGATGCACGCCATCAGCGACGACGGCGCCCGGCTTGCGGCGCTGGACGAGGGGACGCTGCGGGTGTACGACCTCGGGTCCGGCCGCGAGATCGCCTGGACGAAGGGGCCGGCCCAGAGCGTGCGGGCGATCGCCTGGGCGCCGGACGGCCGGACGCTGGCGCTCGTCGGGGTCGACCGGTCGTACCTGTGGGACGTCCGCTCCCCCGCCGTGGGTCCGCCCTTCGGCAGGGGGCTGGGCGCGGCCGGGGAGCAGGCGGCGTGGTTCAGCCCGGGCGGCGGGCTGCTGTTCGCGGCGGCCAGCCAGTCGGGCGAGCGGTGGGCGTGGGACCTACGGGCGCGGCGGGCGGCGTACGTGGGCGAGTACGCGGTGGCGGGGCCCGGTGACCGGGTGGCGCTGGTGTTCGCGGGCGAGCAGTCCCAGATCAGGCGCGGCGGACGGGTCACGCCCGCGCCGTGGCTGGACAGGATGCCGTGGGAGTACACGACGTTCGCGCCGGACGGGGAGCGGGTGGCGATCGCTGAGGAGACCGGCATTCAGATCTACGGCCTCGACGGGGTGCCGACGCGGTACACCCGGCTGCGGCCCTCACCCGGCAGCCTGCGCTTCGACGCGGGCGGGCGGCTGCTGGCCAGCACGGACAGCGATCGGGTACGGGTGTGGCGGCTCGACGACGGCACGCCGCTGGTCGAGCGCCGGGTGGCCGCGACCGGCGTGGACCGGCCCGCCAGAGCCGCCTTCACCGCGGACGGGCGATGGCTGCGGGTGCTGACCGGCCGGGGCACCGTGCTGACCGTCGATCTCCTGGGCGAGCCGGCGCCCGCGGACCCCGCCGGGCACATCTGCGCCCGGTACGGCGGCCTGGGCGAGCAGGAGTGGGCCAGGCACCTGCCGGAGCTGCCCTACCGCGAGGTCTGCTGAGGCGGCGCGGCACGATGCCCGCATGACGGTGGACGACACGGTCCCGTGACCTTGGCCTGATTTCGTGTGCCGGACAGTAGGCGAAGTCGCGGCCGTCCCTAGCTCATGCTGGACGAGCCGTCGATGTGGCTGTCGCCGATCAAGATGCGGAAGATCTTGGACACGGTGGCCGAGCTGAAGGCCGAGGGGACGACGATCCTGCTGGTGGAGCAGAACGCGCAGGCGGCGCTGTCGCTGGCGGACCGGGGGTACGTGATGGAGACCGGGGGGATCGTGCCGGCTCAAAGCGCCGCCGATCGGCCGCTTGGGTCAGCGGAGCATGCCTGCCAGCAGATCGCGCATCGCGTCGTTGAGCTCGTCCAGCGTCGGCGTGGCGCCCGCTCCCACGATGGCGTCGAACATGAGCCCTTCCCCGAACGCCACCAGCTGGCGCGCATGCCGTACCGGATCTCGGGAACCCAGCGCCGCCAGCAGCGTGACGGCCGGATCGCGGAAGCGGCGGCCCGCCTCGTCGTAGATCTTGCGGAGCTCGGGTCGCCGCGTCGCCTCCAGGGCCAGCTCGTAGCGGGCCAGCGTCCGCCTGCGATCCGTGAGCTGGACGTACACCGCCTCGGCCATCAGCGCGGGCAGGTCGGTCAGATCGAGCGAATCACCCTGATAGGCCGGGGCCAGCGCCTGCAGCTCCAGCTCCGTGAGCCGCGACAGGGTCAGCTCCAGCAGAGCGGCGCGCGTACGGGCCAGGTTGGACGTGGACCCGGACGGCAGGCCGGCCGCTTCGTCGACGGCCCGGTGGGTGAGGCCGCGCATGCCTCGCTCGGCCAGCAGGGTGATGGCCGTGTCCGCAACGGTCTCTGAGCGCTTCACGGACACAGATACTACAGCGGTAGTGATGCCCCACTACAGGCGTAGTATGCTGACACTACAGACGTAGTTGGCGGCGGAAGGAGCCGGATATGTCCAAAGCTGTAGTGATCGGCGGGGGTATCGGCGGGCTCACCGCCGGAGTGGCGCTTCGCCGCAAGGGCTGGGACGTGGCCGTGCTGGAGCGGGCACCCAAGATCGACCCCGTCGGTTCGGGCCTGGCGATCGCCTCCAACGCGCTGAAGGCACTCGACACGCTCGACCTCGGCGACCCGATCCGCCGGCTCGCGAGACTCCAGGGCCAGGTGGGCATCCGCAGGGACGACGGGCGCTGGCTCGTACGGACCACCGGGGGCGACGCGGAGGCGCGCTACGGGGATTCGATGGTCGTCACGCTCCGGGCGACGGTGATGGACGTGCTCGTGGACGCGCTGGGCCGCGACCAGTTGCGGTTGAGCACCACCGTGTCGGGGGTGGACGCCGGGCGCGGCGTCGTGCACACCGCCGACGGCGACCTGGAGGCCGACCTGATCGTGGCCGCCGACGGCATCCATTCGGCGACCCGGCGAACGATCTTCCCCGAGCACCCGGGTCCGGTGTACGCGGGGGTCACGGCTTGGCGCGCGCTCGTCCCCAGGGGCGACCTGACCATCCAGAGCACGGAGAGCTGGGGGCGGGGCCTGGTGTTCGGGGTCCATCTGCTGGCGGGGGACATCGTGTACGTGTACGCCACCGACGTGTCACCGGCCGGCGCCGTACACGGGGACGAGCGGGAGGAACTGGCCAGGAGGTTCGGTGGCTGGCACGAGCCCATTCCCACGCTGCTGCGCACGGCCGATCCCGCCAAGATCATCCGTAACGACGTCCACTACCTCCGCACTCCCCTGCCTGCCTACCACGGGGGGAAGGTGGCCCTCGTCGGTGACGCGGCGCACGCGATGACGCCGAACCTCGGCCAGGGTGCCTGCCAGGCGATCGAGGACGCGGTCGTGCTCGCGCATTTCGCCGACGGTGACCTCGCCGCCTACACCGCGGCCCGCCTGAAGCGAACGTCGAAGATCGTGCAGCGGTCGATGTCCATCTGCCGGATGACCAAACTCCGCAATCCGGCCGCGGTCTGGCTGCGCGACCTCGGGATGTCGGCGGCCGCCAGGTTCAGCCCGGATGTGATGTTGCGGTCGATGGACGAGCTGTTGCGCTGGCACCCACCGGCGGACATCGGGAACGGCAGGGGTAGCGGCGAAGGCCATGGCCCCACGACCGCCCACACCTGACCAGCCTGCCCTACGTCCGAGACGCCCGCACTTCGTCTCGGACGCCCGTCCTTCGGTCCGGGACGCTTACGCTTCGCCCCAGACGCCAGCCCTTCGCCTCCGAACGCCTGCGCTCCGGTCCGGGACACCCACACTTCGTCGCAGACGCCAGCCCTTCGGTCCGGGACGCTTACGCTTCGCCCCAGACGCCAGCCCCTTCGCCTCCGAACGCCTGCGCTCCGGTCCGGGACGCTTCGTCTCATCCGCACGTTCTGGCTCGGGCCGTGACGCTGTCAGCGATCCCCGTGCGGCCGGAGTCGAATGCCCGCGTTCCTATCCGGACTTCCTGGTTGAAGGCGTCGGTGGGTTTCGCGCACCGCTCCGTGTCCTGGGTGGCGGCGAGGGCGGGGAGTAGGGCCATGCTGATCGGCGAGCCGATCGCCTATCTGAGTCAGCCACCCATCTCGTCAGGCTCAGCCAGCCTCGAAGGTCGCCGTCACCGCGCGGGTTACGGGGATGGCGGTGGTGTCCGCCGAGGTGCTGACGGCGTCGGTCTGGATGGCGGCGGTATCGGCCGGGGTGCCCGGAGCCTTGCCCGCGACGGTGTTGCTGGGTGCCGCGCCGGTTGCTGGACCGGCACCATGTGCCGAGGCGTTGTCGTTCGTCAGGACTGCGGCGCTCACATGGGTGGTGCCGTTCGCGAGCATTGCGCTGTTCGCCGACTCCGTGCCGTTCTCGAGCGCGATGCCCTTCGCCGCTGGTGCGGGGCCGTTCGCCGGTGCCGCACCATTCGCGTGGGTGGCGCCCTTCGCCGACGCAGCGCCGTTAGCTGGTGTGGTGCCGTTCGCTGACGCGGTGCCGCTCGCCTGGCCTGTGCCGTTTGCGAGCGTGGCGCCGTTCGCTGGTGCGGGGCCGTTCGCTGGTGCGGGGCCGTTCGCTGGTGCGGGGCCGTTCGCTGGTGCGGGGCCGTTCGCTGGTGCGGGGCCGTTCGTGAGTGGGGTGGTGCTGTCGGCAGGAGTGGTGGTGCCCGGTGTGGCCGGGTGGGAGTGGTCTGGGGCCAGGCGGCCTAGTGTGATGGTGCCGCCGATGGTCAGGGCGCTGGCGAGCAGGGCGGGGATCGCGGTGGACGGGCTGGTCGGCAGAGGCTCGCCGAGCAGGATCGAGCCGGCGAGCACCGAGGTGATGGGGTCGATGACCTGTACGCCGGCGTACGCGATGCCGAAGTAACCCACCGCGTACGAGCGCTGCAGCAGCACCACGGCGCAGATCAGCAGCACGGGCACGGCGAGCGTGAACCAGTGCACCAAGCGGCCCCAGTCCCCCTGCATGCCACCGCCCACCACGCGAACGAACGTGGACACGCTGGCCGTGACCACGCCCGCGCCCACAGACAGCAGCAGAGCCTGGCTGGGACCGTGGGTCCTGCGCGCGAACAGCTGGGTGATCAGCACGAGCACGCCGATCACCGCGATGAACCCGAGCGCCGCGCCGCTGCTCAGTCTGGGCACCACGTTGTGCTGCGGCACCAGCAGCATGAGCCAGAGCAGGCCCACGGCGACCGCGACCGAGCCGAGGATCTCCGCCTTGTACGGCTTGCGCCCGTACATGAACGCGGCCAGCGGCACGGCGAACACCAGCGTGGCGACGCTGATCGGCTGAACGGCGACCAGCGGGGCGAAGCTCAGCGCGACGGCATGGAGGCAGGCACCGGTGAACCCGATGATGCCGCCGATCCACCAGCGAGGGCGTCTCACCAGCCTGAGCGAGGCACCCTCGGCTACAGCCTCGTACTGCTGCAGGGCTGCGCCGAACGCGTATCCAAGCGCTCCTGCCAGGGCGATGATCAGGCCGACCCAGGTCATGGTCGCCCACGCAGGGGCATGGATCCTTCCAAGAGCATTGCTCCAGCTTATGAGGGAAGCGAAGCGCTCGAATCATACTTTAGGCCGATGATTGCCAAAGAAACGCTTCCGACCAGCACGGACATGTGGCTCATACTTGAGCCGGATTGGATGTGATCGGGCGTCGAGGGAGGGAGTCCGGCGGGGGGAATAGGCGGGTCGCGGCGGCAGGAGGCGGCGGGTCGCGGCAGGAGGCGGCGGCCCCCCGGCGGACGCGTCATCTGGCCCTCGCGCCGTCAGGCTCCCGGCGCCCGGGCCGCCGGGCCGCCGGGCCACAGGGCCCCCTTGGGCCGCCAGGCTCCCGGCACCCAGGCCGCCGGGCCCAGTGTCCCCTCGCGCCGCCCGGGTCCCGCTGCCCAGGCCGCAGTGGCCCCCTCGGGCCGCCCGGTTCCCGGTGCCCGGGCGACAGAGCTCCCTCGGGCCGCAAGGCTCCCGATGCCACCGTGCCATCCGGCCCAGGGTGTCACCGGCCACCGTGGCGGCCGGCCACCCGGTCCGGTGTCACCCGATCCGGTGCCACCCGATCCGGTGCCATCCGGCCTGGTGCCACCCGGTCTGGTGCCACGAAGCCGGTGCCACAGAGGCCGGTGCCACAGAGGCCGGTGCCACAGAGGCCGGTGCCACGAGGCCGTCGCGCCGCCGGTCCCGGTGTCGCAAGGCTCCCGGTGCCACCGCCCCGGGCCGCCAGGCTGGGTCAGGGTCGTGGGTCAGGTGGTTTCGGGGCAGAGGCAGAGCAGGTGGCCCTCCGGGTCCTGGAGGACGATCCAGCGCGTCCCCTCCTCCGTGATCCCCGGCTGGAACTCGGGCCTGGTGGCCCCCAGCGCCACGTACTCCTCGGCCGCCTTCGCCACGTCCGGCACCCTGAAGTCGAAGTGGAACTGCTTGTCCGGGCTCGGCCACTCGACCGGCTTGCGTTCGGGCACGCGGCCGAAGTAGATGCTCGTGTCCCCGTTGCCCACGGCGGCGTACTCGTCCTCCGCGTACTGGATCTCCCAGCCGGTGATCTCGTGGTAGAACGCGGCCAGCTTCTTGGGCTCGGCGCAGTCGAGGGTCACGGCCAGGAGCCTTGCTTTCGTTGTCATGCATCCAGCGTGGCAGGCATACCTGTCACCCTTTGTCAGGTACGTAAGACGATCAGGCGCCCAAGAGGTCGTGGAGGTGCCAGCCGTCCTCGTCCCCGACCGTGCGCAGGGCGAGGTCCGCGCGGCCGGCCAGGTTCAGCGGGAGGAAGCTCACCGTGGCGTGACCGTGAGCGAGCCGGTCGAGCGCCGCCCCGACGAGCGGCCCGGCAGTGCGTACGGTCGCCGCCAGCGCGATCGACCGCATCGACCCGCCGTGGAGCACGATGTTCCGCTGGCGGTAGAGGCGGCGGAAGCTCGCACGGAGATACCGGTTGATCCGGCCGAGCGGCGCCGTCGGGTTGGCCACGAGCTGGTGGGCGCGTTCGAACGCGGCGACCACCGAAGGGCCCGCCACCGGCCGCGGCGGCTGACCCCGCAGCCAGTCGACCATCTGCTTCGTGCGCTCCCTGTTGTTGCCGCCGATGACGGCGAGGTCGCGTGCCAGCCGGGCGTCGGCGGCCAGAATCTCCCGGTCGTAGCTGAGCGAGGTCAGCTCGGCGCGCGGCCAGCCCGCGGTCACCAGCGACGCGGCGCGGTCGGCCGCGACCGCACGGCCCTGGTCGCGATCGGCCTCGTCGGTGTCGCAGAACAGCAGCGCTTCGAGCGCCGCCCACGCTCCGGCCACCGCCTTGCTCGGGGAGCTCTCGGTGAGGGCGGAGGCGAGCTCCAGCGCGTCGTCGATCCGCGACCCGGGGGTGCCGATCTCGGGGAGCTCGTACAGGGCGCCGACCCGCTCCAGGGAGAGCACGGTGACCGCGGGGTCTCCCCTGCGCAGGTCCTGCGGATCGGGGAAGCCGGTCATGAACACCTTGGGGTAGACGTCGAGCGCGCTGTGGTCGCGGCGGTAGCGGACGCGGTTGCGGATGCGGTCGAGCCGTTCGGTGATCTCGTGCACGGCCGAGATGTGGTCTCTGGCCCGTACGCGGAACAGCAGGCCCCCGCTGGCCCGCACCGCTGTGATGTCGGGGAACGCGCGCTCCAGCCGCGCCTTGACCTCTTCCTTGGGGAGCCAGAGGGGCGATTTGACGGCCGACTGGGGTGCCGGGATCTTGTCCTGGATGACGACCAGACCCTCGTAGTCACGCTCGCCTTCGGCTTCGAGGCTCACGAAGAGTTCGACCAGGTCGATCGTGGTGGCGGACGGGTCGAGACGGGTCCGAATCTGGTGACGGAGGAAGTCCTGGTGGAAGCCGCCGTCGAGCATGTGCGAGGCGATGCATCGAGCGGAACGTTCCAAATGCCCGCCGCCTTCGGCGATGAGGTCACGCCAGCGGCGGAGGTAACCGTCCGCGACCAGTTCGGCGAGCAGGCCCAGTGTGCGCTGGCCACGGGCGGCGGCCTTGATGGGCGCGTTGCAGGTCAGGTGGATCTGCCTGCGGATCTCTCCGTTGCCGATGGCGGCGTCCGTGGCCAGCCGGGGCAAGAGTGATTCGCGCACGCACCAGGACATGGCGGTCGAGGACAGGACGTGGCGCCCCACCCAGTCCGCCGCCTCGACGGCTTCGCGGATCGCCAGGACCGTTCCAGCATCCCAGAGACGCCGGTTCCAGGGTCTCCAGGATTCGAGCAGCTCGCATACCCGGGCTTTGATCAGGACGTCCGTGCCTGGCAAACCTGAGACAGCCATCTTCCCTCCGGTGTGGTCGAGCTCCCGGGGACGCGCTGTTTGCCGAAAGAGATTGCGCACAGACGGTTCGGGGAACTACTCTCGGTATTACTTAGGCAGGGGAGCCGCCCGTGAGGGCCGCTCCCCATCGCCTTTTCTGGGGTCAAGCGCTGATGGTCAAAGCTTTGCGCACACCAGCCTCGCCGGTCTCCAGAATCACCGAAACCACAGCCCGGACGCCGCTCAGCCCCTCCGCGTAGCCGCCGTGACGCGCTTGAGGATGCGGTCCCACTCCGTCCCGAACGGGTTGTCCTGCACCAAATAGGTCCACGTCGCCGCCGGCCGCTGCAGATCGGGCTCCGGCGCCTCGAACGACTCCAGCGACCGCCGCTCCACCTCCGCCAGCAGCGACTTGTACTCGGCCACCGCCTCACGGTGGAACTCGTCGATCGGGCTCATCCGCCCCAGCGCGCGCAGGTGGATGCCCTCGCGCAGGTCCGTCAGGAACGCCAGGTGCTCGGTCCAGCAGCGATCGATGGCGTGCAGGACGATCTGGCGGGCGGTCTCGTCCCTGGTGTCCTCCGGCATGGCCGCCCAGCGGTCGGCGTCGGCCGACGACAGGGCGTTGGCAGCGGCGTCCCCGTGCAGGACCTTGTCGCGCCACTCCAGGATGAGCTCGCGCTGGTGCTCCAGGAGGCGGGTGTAACGCCACGTGTTGCGGTGGATCTCCAGGTTGACGCCCTCGGCGACGCGCTGGGCGTGGCCGACGAGGTACGCGCCGCGCCGGTGGCGGACGAGCCCGTCCGCGTCGGCGGCGGGCGGGCGCTCGTCGGGGACGAACTGGGTGATCAGGTCGTCCTGCATGCTGACGAAGAAGACGGAGGCGCCCGGGTCGCCCTGGCGGCCGGCGCGACCGCGGAGCTGGTCGTCGAGCCGACTGCTGGCGTGGCGGCCGGAGCCGATCACGTAGAGGCCGCCGAGCTCGGCGACGCCCTCTCCGAGGCGGATGTCGGTGCCGCGCCCGGCCATCTGGGTGGAGACCGTGATGGCGTCGCGCTCGCCCGCCTTGGCGATGATGGCGGCCTCTTCCGCGTCGTTCTTGGCGTTGAGCACGACCGGCTCCAGGCCGCGGCGCTGGAGGAGCTTGGCGAGGTTTTCCGACTCGGCGACGTCGAGGGTGCCGATGAGGATCGGCCGGCCGCTCGCGTGGGCGTCCTGGATCTCCTCGACCAGGGCGGCGTCCTTGTCGGGGCCCGTCGGGTAGATGCGGTCCTGCTCGTCCTCCCTGACGCAGGGCCGGTTGGGCGGGATCACGGCGACCTTGAGCCCGTAGAACTCGCCGAGCTGCTCGCTGACCGCCACGGCGGTGCCGGTCATGCCGGAGATGCGCGGATAGCGGCGGATCAGGCCCTGGACGGTGATCGAGTCGAGGATCTCGCCCTTCTCGCTGGGCGGCAGCGCCTCCTTGGCCTCCACGGCCGCCTGGAGGCCGTTGGGCCAGCGCTGGAGCAGCGCCACCCGGCCGCGCGAGGGGTTGATGAGCTGGACCTGGCCGTCGCGCACGATGTAGTCGACGTCGCGGGCCAGCAGCGCGTGGGCGTGCAGGGCCAGGTTGAGCTCGATGAGCGTGCCCGGCTCGTGCTCGTCGTAGAGCTCGACGCCGAGCAGGTTCTCGACGCTGTCGGCGCCCTTCGGGGTGAGGTAGACGTTGCGGGCCTGCTCGTCGATCTCGTAGTGGTAGCCGCGTACGAGCTGCCTGACCAGCGCCGCCATCTCCGGGACCGCGCTGCCGGGGTCGGCGGCCCCGGCCATGACCAGCGGCACGCGGGCCTCGTCCACGAGCACGGAGTCGGCCTCGTCGATCAGGGCGACCTCGGGCGCGGGCACGATGATCTCGCTCGCGTCGGTGCGCAGCCGGTCGCGCAGCACGTCGAACCCGATCTCGCTGACGGGACCGTAGGTGACGTTCTTCTCGTACGCCGCCCGCCGCTCCTCGGGCGTGGAGTTCTGGCCGATCCAGCCCACGCTGACGCCGAGCGCCGCGTAGAACGGCTCCATCCACTCGGCGTCGCGCCTGGCCAGATAGTCGTTGACGGAGATGACGTGGACGCGTTTGCCCTGCAGCGCATAGCCGGCCGCGGCCATGGCGCCGGACAGCGTCTTGCCCTCGCCGGTCGCCATCTCCGCGACCTTCCCGTCGAGGAGCGCCAGGGTGCCCAGGAGCTGCACGTCGTACGGGCGCAGCCCCAGGGTCCTGTCGGCGGCCTCGCGTGCGACGGCGCAGAACTCGGCGAGATCGTCCATCTTCGGCACCGGCAGCTCGTCGAGCCCGCCGATCCGGTCGGCCCGGCCGCCGGCCGTCTTGACGATCTTCTGGTAGGGGGTCAGGGGCACGCCTCCTGGCCGATCCAGGAGGTTCCTGAACATTCCCTTGATTGACGCCACAGTTCCTCCAACGCACGCTTCGCCGGCGCCGTTCCCTCCAAGA
Source organism: Nonomuraea rosea (assembly GCF_039539705.1). Classification (NCBI taxonomy): domain Bacteria; kingdom Bacillati; phylum Actinomycetota; class Actinomycetes; order Streptosporangiales; family Streptosporangiaceae; genus Nonomuraea; species Nonomuraea rosea. The sequence goes on from NZ_BAABDQ010000006.1 coordinate 311,623, forward strand.
GCGTAATGAGGGAGCGGAGCGACGATACGGCAAGCGTCGCCGTACCGGACCTTAACTCATCCGGCGCGCCGCACCGTCACATCACGATTCTCCCGTCCGTGCGGCGAGTACCGCGACGGCGGCGAGCAAAAGAGCGCACCCGGACCAGGCGAGAGGCGTCAGCCGTTCGCCGAAGAACGCCACGCCGAGCAGAGCCGCGCCGACGGCCTCCCCGAGGGAGATGATCGAGACCGTGGTGGCCCGGAGCACCGTCAGCGCGCGGAAGAACAGGCCGTAGGCGAGCGCGGTCGGCACCGCGCCCAGGTAGAGCAGCAGGCCGGCCGAGGTCAGGTCCAGCGTGGGCACCACCCCGTCGGCGAGCGCGAACGGCGCCAGGCACACCGCCCCGACGACGAACCCGCCGAGCGCCATGCCCTGCGGGTCGTCCCGGTGATGCCGGGAGAACAGCGTGACCCCGGCGTACCCGGCGGCCGAGACCAGGGCGAAGCCGATGCCGGCCATGGAGGACGTACGGGCTTGGAGCGCGGTCTCCCCCGTGAGCAGGACGAGCCCGGCCAGAGAGGCGGCGAGGGCGGTGAGCGCGACCCGGCCGAGCCGCTCGCGCAGGAGGAAGCGGCTGCCCAGGGCGGTGAACACGGGAGTGGCCCCCATCGTCACCACCGTCGCGACGGCCACCCCTGATCGGGCGATGGCGGCGAAGTACGCGGCCTGGTACAGCGCCATGCCGGCCCCGGCGAGCAGGACTCGGCCGTTGAGCTCGAAGCGGAGCGGACGCCGGGCGAGGGCGAGGAGGAAGACGGCGCCGAGGAGGTAGCGCCAGAGTGAGACGCCGGCCGGGCCGAGGCCGCCGGACTCGATGAGCAGGGAGCCGGCGGCGCCGCCGGTGCCCCAGGCGGTCGCGGCCACGGACACGTAAACAGCGCCCCGCCGGGCGGAGACATGGGTCATGACAGGAGTTCTCCGGAAGGAGTGGTCGGAATGGGCCCGGTGTGCGGGCAGCGACCACCCCCGGATCGGTCAGACCCGGAAAGTCACGAAAGAGCCGCCCGCTAGCGGGCGGGGGGCGGGGAGCAGATCAAGCGACGCGGCATGTCCCCCACCCTAGCGCCACGTCACCATGAGGCTCATCCCGATTTGCGCCGGCGGGGGGCGCACGGCTTGCCGGCGCGGGGGGCGCACGGCTTGCGGGCGCGGGGGGCGCACGGCTTGCGGGCGCGGCTCACGGTTTGCGGGCGACGCCGCCCAGCAGGAGCTCCTCACAGGGCGCGAGAGGGCCGGGGAGCCGCTCGTCGGGATGCCATTCGGGAAAGTGCACGACGCCGGGCGGCACCAGCGCCAGGCCGTCGAAGTACGCCACGATCGAGGGCCGGTCGCGGAAGTAGCCGGTGCCCATGGTGGCCTGCAGCATCGTCTCCAGCGCCTGCGCCTTGGGGCTGGGCGAGGCCAGCATGTTGGAGGCGGCGAGGTAGCTGCCCTGCGGCAGCGCGGACATGTACCGGCGGACCAGCCCGTGCGGGTCCTCGCGGTCGGGGAACAGGTGCAGCAGCCCGACGACCAGCAACGCCGTCGGCTGGCCGGGGTCGATCAGGCGGGTCAGGGACGGGTGGCCGAGCACGGCGGCCACGTCGCGCGCGTCGGCGGTGATGGCGTCGACGTTGGGGTTGCCGCTGAGTATGGCCCGGGCGTGCGGCTCCACCATGGGATCGAGGTCGACGTAGACGACCCTGGACCTGGGGTCGGCGAACTGGGCGACCTCATGGGTGTTCTCGACGGTGGGCAGGCCGGAGCCGAGGTCGATGATCTGCCTGATGCCGGCCTCGCGGACCAGGAAGTCGACGACCCGGCCGATGAAGGCGCGGTTGCACCAGACGAGGTCCACCACCTCGGGCACCGCGTCCCTCAGCTTGCGGGCCACCGAGCGGTCGGCGGCGAAGTTCTCCACACCGCCGAGCAGGGCGTCGTGTACGCGGGCCACGCTGGGCTGTTCCGGATCGACTCCGGGCGGAGCCCATTCGGGCTCTCCGCTGAGACTCATCGGCCCCCTCCCACACTCCGTGACGGGGATCGTATCCGCACCTGGAGCCCTGACACCCAACTGGCCGTCGTTTGTCAGAAGAGTCAGATCAGACAGTCGGACGTGCCGCGACGAGCACGACCGGCGCGGGAACGGCCGGGCGGGCGGACAGCAGACGCTTGATCCTGGGTGCGAGCGGCCGCTCCACGAACCGGTGCACCAGGTACGCCGCCCCCAGCATGACCAGGATCAGAGCGACCAGGAGCACGTACTTGTTCACCGCCACGCCCAGCCGGTCGAACACCACGAACCCGATGTGCGCGTGCAGCAGGTAGAGCGGGTACGTGAGCGCGCCGGCCGTCACCAGCCACGGCCTGGCCAGCCGCCGGGTGGCGCGCAGGGCCACGAGCGTCATGATCAGGAAAATGCCTGCGACCACGGCGGTGATGACGGCGGGTGAGTACGACACGCCGTACCGTTCGCCGACCGCGTCGGCGTACCCGATGGCGCGGAAGACCGCGTTGCCCAGGCAGACCGGCACCAGGACCGCGAGCTGCGTGGTCAGCCCGAACCTGTAGACCATGAACAGGGCCATCCCGGCGATGAAGTAGTGCGAGAACTCCGACTGCACGATGAGGTCGGCGAACCCCGGCAGCACCCCCGCCTCGACCGCGAACGTCAGCCCCAGCCAGCCCCACATCCCCGCCATGAGCCGGCCCTGCGTCATCCCGATCCAGGTGAACAGCAGGATGACGAAGTAGAAGCGCATCTCGACCCAGAGCGTCCAGTAGACGACGTCCACGTTCGCGATGTCGGGCACCGACTGGAACATCGTCAGGTTGGCCAGCACCTGCGGCAGCGACACCTGGAACAGGCTCTGCCCCAGCGTCAGGGTGACCACGGTGGTGACGGCGATGCCCACCCAGTACGCGGGGTAGAGCCGCACGACCCGCGAGACCAGGAACGAGCGCGAGCTCCTGCCCCACGCGCTCATCAGCACCACGAATCCGCTGATCAGGAAGAACAGGTCCACACCCAGGTAGCCGTATTTGGACCAGGCGCTCTCCTCGGCGAAGACGACCGGGCTGTGGCCGCCGGCTGGGCCGGAGAAGGTGTAGTGGAAGAGGACGACGCACAGGGCCGCCAGCAGCCGGAGCCCGTCGATGTCGTAGAGCCGATCTGAGCTGGTTCTCATGGTTGCGCCCTCTCCTGTTGTGGTGAGGGTCGCTCCGCCCGCTTGCTGGAGAATTGAAGGCCACCTGCCTGCAAGCGCTTTGCAAGGCGTTTAACGGGATTTATCCGGGTAGCGAAGGCTTTGCCCGAGAAAAGACGGAAGAAGAGAGGAAGAGAGCCCTATGGAGCTCTGGGACTATCGGCCTGACGTCTATGACCGCGGCAAGAGCCTGGACCTCGTGGGATACCACGTACAGGCCACCGACGGGAAGATCGGGTCCATCGACGAGGCGACGTATCAGGTCGGCGAGAGCTACGTGATCGTCGACACCGGTCCTTGGATCTTCGGCAAAAAGGTCTTGCTCCCGGCACAGGTCATCACGAGCATCGACCCTCAGGAGCGGAACGTTTTCGTTTCGCGCACCAAGGCCGAGATCAAGGACGCGCCTGAGTTCGATGCGGGCACGTTCAAGGAACCCGAGTACCGATCGAGAATCGGCGATTACTACGGCCGGTTCCCCGGGTAACTCCGTGCCATGAAGAAGGGCCGCGCCTCAGGGCGCGGCCCTTCGCCTTGTTCAGGAAGAGGAACGATCAGGGCCACTTGGCGTCGCCGGACGGCTCGACCGGGCCGCTGAGCACGCCCAGCCGTTCAAGCAGGGTGATGAACGTGGACGCGTAGGGCGAATCCGCGACCACGGCGGCCACCCGGGGCCAGTCCACCTGCTCGCGCAGCGCGCGTACCTGCGCCAGCAGCGCACCGTAGTCGCAGGCGTGCTCCGACAGCGGCAGCAGCCACGAGATGACCAGGTCGGTGGCCTCCAGCACGGGCACGATCACCGCGGACGCCTTCAGCGGCTCTGCCCGGTCGAGCAGCTCGTCGGTGATCGCCAGGTCGGACACCCGGAAGATCAGGTCCACCAGCCGGCCCTCGTCGTACGCCTTGACCAGCCAGTCCTCCGGCGGCTTGGCCGTCTGGAAGCCCAGGCCGCGCAGCGCCTCCAGCGCGGCGGGCACGTCGTGCTCCGTGAGCACGAAGTCCACGTCGTGCAGCGAGGGCGCGGCGCCTCTCGCGTACGCCGCACACCCTCCGGCCAGCGCGAACTTCACCCCGGCGTCCTTCAGCCCGGAGCTGGCGCGCTTGAGCGTGTCGAGGATGGCGTCGGTGACCGCGTGCCCGTGGCTGCTCATGTGATCGGGCTACCCAAACGATCGTCAACTAGACGTTGGACGCGCTCACGCGCGCGCGGGACGGCGACTACGGGCCGGGCGGGCGGGTAGCGCCAGCCCTTATGACGGAAATCCTCGAGAAGACGGAACAGGCTTACCAAGGCGAGCACAACCGGCCGCTCGGCGGCTACCTCCGGATCCTCGGCGTGTACGGCGGGACGGTGGCCGTGGCGGCCGCCACGGCGGCACTGGCCGGCCGCCGAGTTCCCGACCACGTCGGCGTGCTGGACCTGCTGCTCATGGCGGCGTGCACGCACAAGGCGTCCCGGCTGCTGGCCAAGGACCCCGTGACCAGCCCGATCCGCGCCCCCTTCACCGAGTACGAGGGCCAGAGCGGGCCGTCGGAGCTGCAGGAGAAGCCGCGCGGCCCGGTGGGCGAGCTGCTCGCCTGCCCGTTCTGCCTGGCGCAGTGGATCGCGACCGGGTACGCCGCCGGGCTGGTGCTCGCACCCCGGTTCACCAGGCTCGCGGGGGCGACGATGACCGCGGTCGCGATCTCCGATTGGCTGCAGCTCGGCTACGCGAAGCTGATGAAGTCGGCCGACGAGGCGAAATAGCGGGGGCCTGCATAGTTCTTTCCCTCGACGTTATTGCGGGGAAAAAGATGTTATGCAGGGACGAGTGAGGGCAGTTGCAGTCCCATGGCTACTTTGCTCTGGATCATCGCCGTTATTCTCGTCATCTCCGGGATCTACGTGATTCTGGCCAGGCGCGACCTTCTTTGGGGGATCGTGCTGATCGTCCTCGGTTTCCTCGTCGGGCCGGGTGGGGTCAGCATCTTCAATGTCTAGGGGCGCATGTCGCCCACGTCCCCGTCCATATCACCGCTGGGCCGATCCCCGAGAACGGTCCAGCGGTCCTCTAGTTTTGCCGAAATATCGGTAGCTCCGCTCTCATGACCAACTCTTCGGGCATGAGGAGCGTGTGAGCAAATATCCGCCATTCAGTCGCTACGAGACCGGGGCGGCCTCGGCACGGGTGCGGGAACAGCTCGTTCGGCTGCGGCACCACATGCGTGGCGAGGCCATCCTCGACGAGGCCACCGCCCGGCTCGCGACCAAGCTCGGCATCAGACCGGGCGAGGCGGCCGAGCAGCTCGCCCGGATGGCCCAGCACAGCGGGCTCGACCTGGTCGAGGTGGCCAGAGGCGTCGAACGCCCGGCCGATGAGGATGCCGGGCCGCTCGACGTGCCCGTCTGGGTGCGGGGCATGCTGGAGGCCGTACACGCTTCGGCCCTCTACCTGAGCCCCGTCAAGGACACCGGCGGCCGCGTCGTGGACTTCCTGATCCTGGCCGCCAACCGGCATGCCAGGACCGTCGCCGGCCGCACGGCGGCCGAGCTGGCCGGGCGCCGCCTGATGGCGGCCAGCCCAGGCGTGGCGAGCTCCGGCCTGCTCGACGACTACATCACCGTCTACGAGACCGGCGAGCCCGTGCATCGGGAGCCGCTGGAGTTCGTGGAGGTCATGGACTACCTGATGTGGCCGGCCACGCTGAGCGTGCGCGCGGCGCGGGTGGACGACGGGCTGCTGGTGAGCTGGCGGACGCTCGACGACGAGGAGCTGCTCGTCTCCGGCTGGGAACGCGCCCAGCGCCTGGCCGAGCTGGGCTGGGGCGAGTGGAACCTGGCCACCGAGCGCATCCTGTGGACGCCGCAGATGTATGAGATGTTCGGCCGCGGCCGTGACGACAGCCCGATGAGCCTGGAGGACCTGCCCGGCGTGGTGGTGCCGGACGACCTGCCGATCGTCGAGGACCAGATGCGCTCGCTGCTGGAGTTCAGGGAGGCGGTCGAGAGCGAGTTCAGGATCCAGCACCGGCACGGGGTGCGGCATCTCAGCATGTTCAGCGAGCCGATACTCGACCGGGACGGCGTGCCGGTCAAGGTGCGCTGCCTCGTCCAGGACGTGACGCGGAACCGGCGCAGGGAGCGGGCCCTGGCCGTGGCGCACGAGCAGGCCAGCAGGCAGCGGGAGCGGGCCGAGGAGGAGCACCGGATCACCGTCCAGCTCCAGGACTCGATCCTGCCGATGCGCCGCGGCCTCATGCAGCTCCCCGGGCTGAGCGTCGGAGTCCGCTACCTGCCCGGTGAGGAGCTGGCCCGTCTCGGCGGCGACTGGTGGAAGGCCCGCCACATCCCTGACGGCCGGGTGCTGCTCGCGATCGGCGACGCGATGGGCCACGGGCTGACCGCGGCGGGCATCATGCTCCAGATGCGCTCAGGGCTGGCCGGGCTGGCCTACACAGGAGCGTCCGCCGACCAGCTCACCACCTGGCTGAACGACCTCATCGTGCACTCCAACGAGGGCGTCACGGTGACGGGGACCGCCGTCATCGGCCATTTCGACCCGGAGACGCGCACGTTCGCCTGGACCAACGCCGGCCACCCCGCCCCCGTGCTGATCAGGGACGGGCACGCCGAGCTGGTGAACACGGTGCCGGGCATGATGCTGGGGGCGTTCGACGCGACCGAGTACGGCATGAACACCACGCAGCTCCAGGCCGGCGACACCCTCGTGCTCTACACCGACGGGGTCGTCGAGCGGCGCGGGCGCGACCTCGACGCCGGGCTGAACGCCCTGGTCCGATCGGCGCGCAACTGCGTCACCGACGACCCGGAGGTCACGATCGACTGCCTGCTCCAGCGGATGGGGGGCGACCAGTCCGAGGACGACGTCTGCGTCATAGCCGCCAGAGTGCTCTAGACGGGGTGCTCTAGACAGGGTGCTCTAGAGCTGCCCGTCAAGTGCGTGCTCGCGGCCGTTCATGCAGTAGACGCCGTACGCCTTGCCCAGCACCGGCAGCGCCACGTTACGCACCCTGATGCCGCCCGGCGTCATGCCCTTCTCGCTGCCCTTGTGGGCGTGCCCGTGCAGGATCAGGTCGGCGCCGGCCGTGTCGACGGCCTCGGCCAGCAGGTAGCTGCCCAGGAAGGGGTAGATCTCGTGCGGCTCCCCCTCCAGCGTCTCCTTGATCGGCGAGTAGTGCGACAGCACCACGCGCTCGTCCGCCACGATCTCCTTCAGCGCGACCTTCCACGCCTCGGCGATGGTGCGGGTGTGGGAGACGAAGTTCTTGATCTCGCGCTCGCCGAACTCGCTCGCGCACTTGCCGGCGAAACCGCCGCCGAATCCCTTGCCGCCGACCACGCCGAGTTTCATGTCGCCGCACTCGATGACGACCCCGTCGTCGTCCAGCACGACGACGCCGGCGTCACGGAGCTCGCCGGCGATCTCGTACTGCAGGTCGGAGTGATAGTCGTGGTTGCCGAGCACCGCGACGACCGGGATGGGCAGGCCGCGCAGCTCGTCGGCCACCAGCCGTCCCTCCTCCAGCGTGCCATGCCTGGTCAGATCGCCCGCCAGCATGAACACGTCCGCGCGGTCCTCGATGCCCTCTAGTCTTCGCCGGTATTGGCCTCGGACGTCCTCGCCCAGATGGATGTCGCCTACGGCCGCGATGCGCAGGTCAGTCAAGATGCTCGTCCTCTCCCGGCTCGGTGACCTCCACGACGTTGATCTCGTTGTGCAGGTGAAGCTCGGGCGCGGCTTCGTGCGCCACTTGGCCGAGTCTTTCGCGCTGCTCGGCCCCGCTCACCTGACCACGCAGAAAGAGCTGGTCGCCGCGGATGTCGACGCGGATCCCCAGCTCGTGCGTGCGTATGTCTTCGGCCATGGCCTGCTGGACACGGGCCGCGATGTACTGCGGAGCTTCCATTGTTTCCTCCTTTCTTCTCCTGTCGGCGCATGCCCAGGGATGAACAGCTCAAACAGCACGAATCAGCCTGATAACCGCCCGCTCTACCGTTCCGGCTGTCGCAAGCTGCCCGAAATCGGCGTCCGCTCCGAGCTCGGTCAGGGCGGCCGCGATGGTCTTCTCCTGGTCGTACGCCTCGACGACGCGCGGGTCCACGTACGACGCCCTGGCCACGGTCGGGGTGTTGCCCAGATACTCGGCGACCTCGCGCATCACGCGGGTGACCGCGCGCTGTCTCTTCGCCTGACCGCCGGCGCCCGCGGGCTTGGACACCGCCAGGCCCACGGCGGCGAGCACGGTGGCGTGCCAGGTGCGGAAGTCCTTGGCCGTCACCTCGTACCCGATGATCTCCCGGAGGTAGTCGTTGATGTCCTCGCTCCTGATGTCGCTCCAGCCGCCTTTTCGCCGGTAGCGCAGCAGCTCGCCCTCCTCACCGAGGGCCTTGAGCGACCTGAGCACCTTGCACGCCCCGGGATCGGCCACCTCGACCTCCCGCGCGATGTCGCCCTTGGCCGGGTAGGAGCAGGTGATGGTCCCGTTCGAGCAAGTGACGTGCTCCATCCTGAGCGTGGCCAGCCCGTAGGAGTCGTAGCTCTCTCCGCCGATGCGGAAGAAGCCGATGTCGAGCAGGCGGGCGGCAGCGGCCAGCACCCGCTGCCTGGTCAGGCCGCGTCCGCCGAGCTGGTCGTCCACGGTCTTCCTGAACGCCGGCAGCCGCTCGGCCACCTCCAGCACCCGGTCGAACTTCGCACGGTCCTGCTGTTCGCGCCACACGTCGTGGTAGCGGTACTGCCTGCGCCCGGCCGCGTCCGTGCCCACGGCCTGCAGATGGCCCCGCGGTGACGGGCAGATCCACACGTCGTTCCAGGCCGGTGGGATGGCCAGGGCCTTGATCCGGTCCAGCAGGGCGCGGTCGCGCACGGGTGCGCCGTCCGGCCCCTGGTAGCTGAAGCCGCGCCCGTGCCGTCGCCGGACGATCCCCGGCTCTCTCTGGTCACTGGTATGCAGCTTCGCCTCAGGCACGAGGCCCGCGCTACCCGGAGCGTTAGGCGGCAAACGGGACGGGCAGGTGAGCGGCATGGCTGATAACGGAAAGTGGCATGAGGAAAGGTCCAGCAGGGGCCACCCCATGGTGCCCGCCACCCCGCGCGACGTGGTGCACATCAGGGTGGGGTCGTTCATGCTGATATTCCTGTTCGCGTTCGCGGTGCTGGGCATCATCGCGCACGCCCCGGTGATGACGGGCATCGCCGTCGTCCTGGCGATCGTCGCGGTGGTCGACATCGTCCTGGCGGTACGGCGGCAGAAGAGCCGGCGAGACGGAGAGGCGGGCTGATTTCGACATGGCACCACTTCGAGGGCGAGTAGTGGTGGTGACGGGCGCGAGCGGCGGCGTCGGGCGAGCGGTCGTCCGCGAGCTCGGAGCCCGTGGGGCCAAGGTGGCCCTGATAGCGCGCGGGACGGCCGGGCTCGGGGCGGCGGCCGTGGACGTGGGGGTGGAGGGCGGCAGCGGGCAGGTCTACGAGGCCGACGTCGCCGACTACGACCAGCTGCGGCAGGCCGCGGAGCGCATAGAGGCGGAAATGGGGCCGATCGCGGTATGGATTAACACTGCCTTTTCCTCCGTGTTCGCAAAATTTGCCGACATTTCAGTAGATGAATATCAACGCACCACTGAGGTGACTTACCTGGGATATGTCTGGGGCACCAAGGTGGCGCTGGACCTCATGGGGCCGCGGAACGCCGGCGCGATCGTCCAGACGGGCTCGGCCCTGTCACAGCGGGGCATCCCGCTGCAGTCGGCGTACTGCGGCGCCAAGCACGCGATCAAGGGCTTCACGGAGTCGCTGCGGACCGAGCTGCTGGCCGACCACAGCGGCATCCACGTCACGCTCGTCCAGCTCCCCGCCGTCAACACTCCTCAGTTCGACTGGGTCCTGTCCAAGCTCCGCCGCCACCCGCAGCCGGTCCCGCCGATCTACCAGCCGGAGGTCGCGGCCAGGGCGATCGTGTACGCGGCCGAGCACCCGGAACGCAAGGAGTACTGGGTGGGGACCAGCACGGTGGCCACCCTCCTCGCGCAGCGCGTCGCCCCCGCTCTGGTGGACCGCTACCTGGCCAGGACGGGCACGTCGTCCCAGCTCACCGACGAGAAGCCGCCGAGCGGCGTGGCGAACCTGTGGAAGCCGGCCGACGAGTCCACGGACTACGGCGCGCATGGCTCGTTCGACAGCCGTTCCCATGCTCGCAGCCCCCAGGTCTGGCTGTCGCAGCACCGCGTCCCGGCGTTCCTCACGCTGGCGGGAGGCGTGGCCGCGGCCGCCGTCGCCGCCCTGCGCCGCCGCAAGCGCTGACCGCCGCGCTCCCCCGCGGCCGTCAGCGCCTTCAGCGCCTTCAGCGCTTTAGCGCCCTTAGCGCCGGCCCGCCGGTTTGCGCGCCGCCGCCGCCCCGCGTCGCGGGACGGCGGCGTCAAGCGGGCCAGGCGGGGTAGGCGGCATAACACGTCTTCCAGGAGGTCATGATGCCCGAGCGCGATCTTCAATACCTGGCCGAACTGGCTGCCCAGCTACGTGTCGACTCCGTGCGGGCCGCCGCGGAAGCCGGCTCCGGCCATCCGACCTCGTCCATGTCCGCCGCGGATCTGATGGCCGTGCTGTTCGCCTGTCATCTGCGCTACGACTTCGATCATCCGGACAATCCAGGCAACGACCAGCTGATCTTCTCCAAGGGCCACGCCTCACCGCTGCTCTACGCGCTCTACAAGGCGGCAGGGGCGGTCGATGACGAGGAGCTGCTGTCGTTCCGCCGGCGCGGGAGCCGGCTCGAAGGGCATCCGACGCCCCGGCTGCCGTGGGTGGACGTGGCCACCGGCTCGCTGGGACAGGGACTGCCGGTCGGGGTCGGGGTGGCCATGGCCGGGCGGCTGGACCGGCTGCCGTACCGGGTGTGGGTGTTGTGCGGGGACAGCGAGCTGGCCGAGGGGTCCATCTGGGAGGCGGCCGAGCACGCGGGGTCCGAAGGGCTGGCCAATCTGATCGCCATCGTGGACGTGAACAGGCTCGGGCAGCGCGGGCCGACCCGGCACGGATGGGACACCGGCGCCTACGCGCGCAGGTTCGGGGCGTTCGGCTGGCACACGATCGAGATCGACGGGCACGATCCCGGGCAGATCGACTACGCCTTGCAGGACGCGTGCAACACGCGCAGGCGGCCGACCGTGATCCTGGCCAAGACGCGTAAGGGCGAAGGGGTCCTTGAGGTCGAGAACCGCGAGGGGGCCCACGGCAAGGCGCTCAAGGATCCGGACAAGGCGATCGAGGAGCTGGGCGGGCGGCGGAACGTACACGTCGAGGTGCACAAGCCCGAGGAGACGGCTCAGCCGTTCCGGTTCTCCGAGAAGCCGGTGAACCTGCCCTCGTACGAGGTGGGCGAGCAGGTCGCGACGCGGACGGCGTTCGGGGACACGCTGGCGGCGCTCGGCGGGGCCCGCGGCGACATCGTGGTGCTGGACGGCGAGGTGGCCGACTCCACCAAGGCGGCGGCGTTCGAGAAGGAGTTCCCCGAGCGGTTCTTCGAGATGTACATCGCCGAGCAGCAGCTCGTGGCCGCCGCCGTCGGGCTTCAGGTGCGCGGGTGGCGGCCGTACGCGGCCACGTTCGCGGCGTTCCTGACCAGGGCGCACGACTTCATCAGGATGGCCGGCGTGAGCCGGGCCGCCATCCGGCTCGTCGGGTCGCACGCGGGAGTGGCGATCGGCGAGGACGGACCGTCCCAGATGGGGCTGGAGGACCTGGCCATGCTGCGGCCCGTGTACGGCAGCACCGTGCTCTACCCGTGCGACGCGAACCAGGCGGTGGCGCTGACCGCGGCGATGGCCGACCTCGAAGGCGTGTCCTACCTGCGGACCACGCGGGGTGACACGCCGGTGATCTACCCGCCGGGCGAGCGCTTCCCCGTGGGCGGCTCTCGGGTGCTACGGCGCTCGCCCGGCGACCGGGCCACGATCGTGGCGGCCGGCGTGACCGTGCACGAGGCGCTGTCGGCGGCGGACGACCTGGCGGCGGCGGGGATCCCGGTGGGGGTGATCGACCTGTACTCGGTCAAGCCCGTCGATACGGCGGTGCTGACCGAGGCGGCCACCACGACCGGGAACCTGATCACGGTCGAGGACCACCGGCTCGAAGGCGGGCTCGGGGACGCGGTGGCGGACGCCGTCAGCGAGCTCGGGCCCAGGCTGGTGAAGCTGGCGGTGACCGGGCTGCCCGGCTCGGCGACGCCGGAGGAGCAGCTCGCCGACGCGGGCATCGACCGTCACGCCATCGCGGACGCGGTCAAGCGGCTGTTGTGAGCTGGCTGCCCTGATGAACGGCGCCCTCATGAACGGCGCTGACTAACGGGGCCTGGCGTACGAGGAGGGCCGGCGTGTTCCGGCGGGAGTTCACCCGCCGGAACCTGCCGGCCCTCTGGTCAGCCGTTCTACCGTCGGCCCTGCTGTCAGCCCGGCCATCGGCACAGCCGTCAACGTGACTTCGTCGTGGCCCTCGTCTTGGTTTTCGGCATCGCCTTCGGCGTGGGCCTGGACGAGGACTTCACCGCGGCCTTGGTCGTGGGCCTGGACGAGGACTTCACCGCAGCCTTCGTCGTCGGCCTCGACGAGGACTTCGCCGCGGCCTTCGTCGTGGGCCTGGACGTGGTCTTCGCCGCGGCCTTCGTCGTCGGCTTGGACGAGGACTTCGCCATGGCCTTCGGCGCGGACTTCACGGTGGACTTCGCCGTGGGCCTGGACGAGGACTTCGCAGCGGCCTTCGTCGTGGGCCTGGACGTGGTCTTCGCCGCAGCCTTCGTCGACGGCTTGGACGAGGACTTCGCCATGGCCTTCGGCGCGGACTTCACGGTGGACTTCGTCGTCGGCCTCGACGAGGACTTCGCCGCAGCCTTGGTCGACGGCCTCGACGAGGACTTCGCCATGGCCTTCGGCGCGGACTTCGACGTCGCCTTCTTGTTCGCCTTCTTGATGGCGCCCACCAGCTCCTGCTTGGTCATACTCGACCGGCCGGTCACGCCGAGCTCCTTGGCGACCTTCTGCAGGTGTTCCTTGCTGGCGTTGGCGTCCACGCCTTGGGCCGTCCTGCCGGAGCGGTCCATGGCGCCCTTGTCCGACGGGCCCTTCGCCTGCTTCGACTCCCAGTGGTCGCCGATCTTCTCGAACGAATGCTTGAGCGCGGCGAACGCGGTCATGTGCGCGCGCCGTCCCTCGCCGTACTCCTTGACGGCGGAGTCGTGCGCCTTGATCCACGTGTTCTGTGCCTTCTTCGGCGAACGCATGATGGTCGACGGCAGCTCTTTAACGGCTGGCATGTCGATTCACCTCCTACAGCGGTGGTTCGTCGTAATGGCGTCGCTCCTCGTACACCGTGGTCCTGCGAGCCTCGGGCTCCTCGTAGATCTCGTGGCGATGCACCGGTTCGTCGATGGGGCCGACTGCCCTGCGTGTGACGGCGATCCGGTAGATGCCGAACAGGAGCCCGGCCAGGCCACCGAGCATGAGGATGACACCGACTACGTTGATGTCGAGGCCGGCGAGGTCGAACTCGACGGCCCAGGTGAGGATCGCACCGAGCATGATGAGGATGATGCTTCCGGCGATGGTCATCAGATTTACCTCCTTGACACGAAGGAACTTCTATCCACATGTCGAAAAACAAACCAGTCGTGGTGATCGGGCTGATGGGCTCGGGCAAGACGACGGCCGGACGGTTGATCGGAACGGCGCTCGAATTGCCGTTCAGCGACAGCGATCCGTTCCTCCAAGCGAAGTACGGCGGCACCGCCGCGCAGCTCGCGGCCCGCGAAGGAGCGGACGCGTTGCACCGGTACGAGGCCGAGCATGTGCTGCAGGAATTGGCCGGGACGCCCAAGGTGATCGCGGCGGCGGCCAGCACCGTTGAGGATCCCCGGGTGCGCGAGGCGCTGCGTGGCGCGTTCGTGGTCTGGGTGGACGCCCCCGACGCGGTGCTGGCCGAGCGGATGAAGTCGAGCGACCACCGTCCCGACTTCGGTCCGGCCGAGATGCGGGCCCGCCGCGAGCCGTACTTCCGTGAGGTGGCGGACCTGATCGCCGACGTCGGCGAGTTGCGGCCCGATCAGGTGCGGGACGCCGTACTGCGGAAAATGGGTTTGCCCGTCCCCGATCAAGCCTGATAGCCAGTGAGGATGCCTAAGGGGATGTTCGCTGAGAAGCCCACGCTGACGGGTGAGCGCGTGACGCTGCGCCCGGCCGGTCCCGAGCACACCGAGGGCCTCTTCGAGTTGATCTCCGACCCGGAGGTGACCCGGCTGACCGGCTCCCACGGCGAGATCGACCGGGAGGCCGCCCGCCAGTGGTACGCCACGAGGGCCGAGCAGGGCGACCGGCTCGATCTGGCGATCATGGCGGACGGCGAATACGTGGGCGAGGTCGTGCTCAACGAGCTCGACAAGCACAACCTCGCCTGCAATCTGCGCATCGCCCTCATCGGGCCGCGGGCCTTCGGGAAGGGGTACGGCAGCGAGGCGATCGAGCTGGTCCTCGACCACGCCTTCGCCACGACGCCGCTGCACCGGATCAGGCTCGGCGTCTACACCTTCAACGAGCGGGCGCGGCACGTCTACAAGAAGATCGGCTTCGTCGAGGAGGGCGTGGAACGCGACGCCCTCCTGTGGGACGGCGAGTGGCACGACTCCGTGCTCATGTCGGTGTTGCGCACGGAATGGCCGGCAAGATCTGGAAGCCTGGCATAATGATCATGACGCATGGGTCCCCCGAGGCGCGCGGGGGACCTGTGGCGTCGTTTCCGACAACCAATGGGCGGTGCCGTGCATCTAAGCATCAGTGACGATGCGCTTGGTGCCCGGTGATCCCGAGAGGCTCGGCAGCTGCTGGCTGTCGGCCCGGCTCGGCGCGGGCGGGCGCGGCGTGGTCTACGACGCCTACGACGACGACGGCCGCCGGTTCGCGGTCACGGTGCCGCGGGGCGAGGTCGGGCGGCGGTTCGAGCGGGTGTCCTGCCGCCATCTGGCCGAGGTGGTCGCCGTCGGCTCCGACAAGGGCATCCCGTACGTCGTGAGCGAATACGTGGCCGGGCCCGACCTGCGCCGCGCGGTCGAGCTGCATGGCGCCTACGCGGACGGCGAGCTGGTCGCGCTGGCGGACGCCCTGGCCGGCGCGCTGGCCGCGTTGCACGAGGCCGGGCTGACCCATCGCGGGCTCAACCCCGAGAGCGTGCTGCTGTCCGCCGACGGGCCCAAGGTGATCGAGCTGGGGCTGCCGTCCGGCGCGGCGATGAGCGGGACGTACACCTATCTCGCTCCCGAAGTGGTCACCGGGCAGGAGCCGGGGGCGGCGGCGGACGTGTTCGCCTGGGGCGCGGTGGTGCTGTTCGCGGCGACGGGCGCCGATCCGTTCTGCGGGGAGAGCCTGGGCGGGGTCATGCACCGGCTGCTGACCGTCGACCCTGATCTGAGCGTGCTGCCGGACGCCCTGCGCGGGCCGGTCGGGCAGGCGCTGGCCAAGGACCCCGCCGGTCGTCCCGCGGCCGACGACCTGCGCACGGATTTGTCCGGGGCCGTCGGAGTACGTCCCCCGGACGGGTACGCCGGGCCGCGGCCGCTGGGCGAGGTGGCCGAGGAGGTCTACCAGTCGCTCACGCCCCGCCAGCAGGAAGAGGTGCCGGGGCTGCTGCTGCGCCTGCTCGACGGCGACAGCCCGCACGACGAGGGCGACGTGCTCGGCCCGCTCATGGACGCCGGTCTCCTCGTACGCCGCAGCGTCCGCGTGCCGCCGGCCGAGACCTCCATCGGCAAGCTCGTCGCGATCAGCGACAACCGGGTGGCCCCGGCCAGCGCCGCGCTCTACCGCGCCTGGCCCCGGCTGCGCGGCTGGGTCGCCGACGAGCGCGACGGCCTGGAGGCGCACCGGGAGATCCGCGAGGCGGCCAGGCGCTGGTCCGAGCACCGGCGCGGCAGGAGCCACCTCTTCCGCGGCCAGGCGCTCGACACGGCGCTCGGCTGGGCCGCGACCAAGCGCCGGCACCTGCGGCTCAACCAGCTCGAACGCGACTTCATCAACGACAGCGTGACCCTGTCCAAGCAGCGCAGGAAGCTGCTCGCCCCCGCTCTGGCCGGGGTGACCGCGGTGCTGGCCGTCGCGGTGACGATGTCCGTCGTCTCCGTGCACGGCCAGAACGACCTGCGCGGCCGGCTCATCGAGGCCGACGCGCGGGCCGTGGCCGCCAGGGCGGAGGCGCTGCGGGCCTCCGATCCGCGTACGGCGATGCGGCTGAGCGTGGCCGCCTGGCGGCTGTCGCCGGTCTTCGAGGCGCGGGCGGCGCTCCAGGCCTCGCTCGTGCAGCCGGAGCTGGGGGTGTTCACCGATCCGGCTCCCGACCAGCTGGCCCGCTACGTGCTGCGCGGGGACGAGCTGGTCAGATGGGGCACCGGTGGCATCACCGTCTGGGACGTGCGCGCGGGGCGGCGGGTGGCCTCGTACACGCTGCCCATGGGGAGCACCGCGTTGAGCGACGACGGCCGGTACGCGGAGGGCTCCGACGGCAGGCCGTTCGACGTGGCCACCGGGCGGGCGCCGATCGGGGGCACGTACGCGATCAGCAGCGGCAACAGGACCAAGGTGTACCGGGGCGGTGAGGTCCTGTTCGACGTCGCCGACCGCAAGGTGGCGATCTCCCCTGACGGCGCGCGGGCGGCCTTCTCCAGCCTGGGCGGGCGGGTCGAGCTGTGGGACGTGGCGGCCGGGCGGGCCAGGACGCGGATCGTCGAGGTGCAGCCGCTCACCGGGGCGGACGCGGCGGCTCCGGATCTGGCCTTCAGCCCCGACGGAGCCATGCTGGCGGTGACCGGACGCGATGGGATCACGCTCGTGGGGGCGCAGGAGCGGGCCGCCCGTACGGACCGTGCGGAGACGCTGGCGGCGGACGCCCCCGCACTGTCCACCACCGACACGCCCACCACCGGCGCGCCCACCGGTGACACGCCCACCGCGACCGAGCCACCGTCCACCGCCGACACGCGCACCGCCGCCGAAGCCCCCGCCGCCGCTGCCTCCGCTACCGCTGCGCCCGCCACCACGTCGCCCACCGCCACTTCGCCCACCGCCGGCAAGACGCCCGCTCACGCTGAGGCGCCCGCGACCGAGGCGACCGACGCGCCCGCGGTCACCGAGCGGCTGAGTGTGCGCGACGATCTGGAGACGGCGGGCGCGCGCGGCGCGGACTCCGGGGAGGGCCTGGCGGCGGGCCATGACGCCTTCGCCGGGCCACCCGTCTTCAGCCCCGACGGCCTCCTGCTCGCCCTCCCCGGCACCGCCGAGGTCCGGGTCTGGAACGTGGCCGAGCGCCGCCTCGCGGGCGTCTACCCGCTCAAGGAGCCGGTGCACGGCCTGGCGTTCTCCGCCGACGGGCGTTCGCTGCGCTACCTGGGCGGCACCGGCTCGGTCGTCTCGCTCGACGTCTCGGGCCTGCCCATCCCGACCGGCGACGGCCGGGTCGCCGCCTTCTCCGGCGACGGGCGGGTGGCGGCCAAGGAGGTCGGCAACACGATCGAGCTCACCGACACCGTCGAGCACAAGAAGCTCGGCCGCATCGCCGCCGCCGGAGACCTGGCCTTCGACGCGGGCGGCGAGCTGCTCGCCGTCGCCGGCGACCCGGTGACCGTGTGGCAGGTGGCGAGCGGCAGGCAGGTGGCCGGCATCGACGCGGGCGGCGACGTGCCCGCCGTGGCGCTCTCCCCCAAGGGCGACGTACTGGCCACCGCGCGCGGGCGGACCCTGGAGACGTGGGACGTGCGCCAGGGGCGGCGCATGAAGGTGTACGAGGGCGCGGGCGACCTGGCCCTGGCCTTCAGCCCGGACGGCTCGACGCTGGCCGCCGGCCCCAACCTGCTCAATCTCGCCACCGGCAAGGTGAGCCCTCTCTCCCTCGCAGCCGCCACGAGCGGACTCACCGGTGGGGAGACGCCCGCACCGACCGCGCTGGCCTTCTCCCCCGACGGGCGCACGCTGGCGTTCGGCCTGGAGGGCGGACAGGTGCTGCTGTGGGACGTGCGCAAGGGGCGGCGGCTCGGCGCGATCACGACGGGCACGGCCCCGGTGGACGAGCTGCGCTTCTCCCCGGACGGTGACCTGCTGACGATCGACGCCGCCCGCACCTCGCTCTGGGACACGAAGGCGCTGCGCGAGGTGGGCCAGCTCGGCTCATGGGCGGCGGGTCCCGCCTTCAGCCAGGACGGCAAGCGGCTGCGCGGGGTGGCGCTGGACGGCAGCGTACGCGAGAGCCCGGTCGATCCGGCCCTGACGGCGCAGGAGGTGTGCGTCAAGGCGGGCGGGGCGCTGAGCCAGGCCGAGTGGACGCGCCTGATCCCGGAGAGCGGCTACCAGGACGTCTGCTGAGCTTGCGCTCCGTCCTCCGCACTGTGGTGATCCCAGCTGGAGTCACGCGAAACTCGTGGACGCGACGGCGGGCGAGGTCGCGCAGACGGCCGGGGTGATCCGGTCGAGCGCCCGGCTGGCGCTGGAGGAGCTGCGGACCGTCATCTCGGTCCTTCGTGATCCCACGCCGCCACCGGCCGGATCACCGTCGGATCTCGGGGCGCTGGTGGAGGAGTCGCGGCGGGCCGGGATGCGGGTCGAGCTGCGCGATCAGGAGGTGTGCCTGTCCGAGGTGCCGGATGCGGTCGGCCGCGCCGCGTACCGGATCGTCCAGGAGGGGCTCACGAACGCGCGCAAGCACGCGCCCGGTCAGCCCGTCACCGTGCTCGTGTCGGGCACGAAAGGGGCCGAGCTGGTGGTCGAGGTGCGCAACCCGCCGCACGGCGGCCCGGCCGCCCTCGCGGCCACCGGGGCGGGGGCGGGGCTGGCCGGGCTGGCGGAGCGGGCGGCGCTGGCCGGTGGCCGGGTGGAGTGCGGGGAGACGGCGGACGGCGGGTTCAAGCTGGCGGCCCGGCTGCCGTGGCCGCGGTGAGGCCGCAGCGAGGGCGCAGTGAGGCTGCAGTGAGGGCGCAGTGAGGGCGCGGTAACAGCTTCTGAACGGCTCGGCCGGTAGGCGGCAAGTCGGCGACCAGAGGACGAAAAGAGGCCGTGCTCATGCTGGGTCCATGAGCACCGTACAGATCCCGGCCGTCGTCGCCCGTAAGGGCGGGGAGCCTGAGCCGGACCTCACCTCCATGTACGTCATCCACCGCGCCATGCTCGCCGACCTGCGCAGGCTCAGCGGGCTGCTCGACGCGGCCACCCCGATGAGCGGCGGCCGGCTGGCGGCGGCGCGGGCGTACTCGGCCTCGATCCTGACCGAGGTGCACCATCACCACGCCAACGAGGACGACCTGTTGTGGCCGGTGATCGCGCAGACGGCCGGGCAGGCCGTGGACCTCGGCCCGTACACCGACGACCACCAGGCGCTCGGCCCCGTGATGGACCGGTGCCGGGCCGCGCTGGACGGCGGCCGGCGCGAGCTCGGCCGGGCGCTGGCCGAGCTGCTCGCCTTCCTCGACGAGCACATCGCCGAGGAGGAGTCCCACCTGTTTCCGATCATTTCCAGGTTCGTCCCCTACGACGCCTATGCGTGGGTGGAGAAGCAGGTGGCCAAGCGGGCGGGGATCGCGCAGCTCACGTTCACCGCGCCGTGGCTGATCCGGTACGCGACCGAGGACGAGGCGGACCGGCTGCTCGCGGGGGCCGGCCGGCCGTTGCGCATCCTCGTCGCCCTCACCAGCCCGTGGTACGCCCGTCGCGAGCGCGCGATCTTCGGCCGCTGAGCGCACGGTCGCGGGCGGCCTCCGCGATGCGGCTAGTCGTCCGGATATTTCCGGACAACCTTGCCCGCGAGATTGGCGACCAGGTAGCCGGAGCGGTAGCCGTCCGACACGTGCACCAGCAGCACCTGGCGAGGGCTGGCGAAGGAGTAGTCGGGGTCCACGATCACGTAGCGCGAGGTGGGCTTGGGGACGCCCAGCTCCTTGGTCGCCGTCTTGAGCAGGGCGGGCAGGGCGTTCCAGTTGTACCTGTCCAGGTCCACCGTGGGCTTGTCCACCTTGCCGCCGATGCCGGAGCGGGTGACCTCGCCGTCGCGGTAGTCGTACCTGTCGTAGAGCTCCGGGTCGCCCTTGATCGGTGCTTCGACGGAGGCGTAGGTCGGGTACACCGTCATCCTGACGACCTTCGAACCGCCGACGGCCGCCTTGACCTTGGCGATCATGGCCCGCATGCCGGCGGGCGTGTGCAGGTTGGCGGGGGCGCTCTCCTCGGTCTCCTCGGTCTCCTCGGTCTCCTCGGGTGAGCGGCTCGCCGCCGGGGTGACGGTGGCCGGCGTCGGCTCCTCCGTCATCTCCTGGGCCGTCCGCTCGGGGAGCCCGGTGGCAGGGGGCGGGAGCACCCGCCACACCACCACTCCGGCGATCACGACGGCCGCGGCGGACGCCGCGATCGCCGCGTTGCGAGGGCCGCGACGGGCGCGGCGCGAGTGCGCGGTGCCCGCCCGCCGGATCGGCGCCGAACCCCATGGGGCCGCTCCCCCTTGGTCGTAACCAGGGGGGAGCGGGTGCTGAGACGCGGGCGGCATCCCCTGGCCGTAACCGGGCGGAACCCCCTGGCCGTAACCAGGCGGCACCGTGTGCTGGGACGCGGGCGGCGCCCCCTGACCGAGGCCCGGGGGCACCGTGTGCTGGGAGCCGACCGGCCCTCCCTGACCATGGCCCGGGGGCACGGTGTGCTGGGAGCCGACCGGGCCTCCCTGGCCGTAGCCGGGAGGCACGGTGTGCTGGGGCGGGGGCGGCCCCGCCTGGCCGTGGCCGGGCGTCGTGTGCCAGGGCGCGGGCGGTGCCCACGGGAAGGGGGCGGCGGCGGGGTCGGCCGCCGCGGCCAGCATGCGGTCCAGGGTGCCGGCGTCGGGCCTGGCCGCCGGATCACGGTTGAGCAGGGCGTTCAGTACGGGACCGAGCGGCCCGGCGCGCTCGGCCGGCGGCACTTCCTGGTTGAGCACGGCGGCCAGCGTCGCGAGCGTGGTGCTCCTGCGCAGCGGATGCCGCCCCTCCACCGCCACGTACAGCAGCATGCCCAGCGACCACAGATCCGAGGCCGGATCGCCCTCGACCCCGTTGATGCGCTCGGGCGCCATGTACTCGGGCGAGCCGATGAACGACCCCGTGGCCGTCAGGCTCGTGGACTCCCGCACCGCCGCGATGCCGAAATCGGTCAGCACCGACCGGCCGTCCTCGCGCAGCAGCACGTTGGCGGGCTTGACGTCACGGTGCTGGATGCCGACGGAGTGTGCCGCCCGCAGCGCGGACAGGACCTCGCGGCCGAGCCGCGCCACGTCCAGCGGCGGCATGGGACCGCGCTGGATGCGGTCCTGTAACGAGCCTCCGGGGACCAGCTCCATGACGATCCAGGGATAGCCCTGCTCGCCGGGATCGACGATGTGGTGGATGGTGGCCACGTTCGGATGGTTCAGCCGGGCCAGCGCCCGCGCCTCGCGCAGCACCCTGGCCCGCAGCTCGCGAGCGCCCGCGGGGTCCTGCTCGTCCATCGACGGGTCAGGAGGCCGCACTTCCTTGAGCGCGACCTCGCGGTGCAGCGCCACGTCCCAGGCCCGCCACACCAGGCCCATGCCGCCGCCGCCGAGCCGCTCCACCAGTTCGAAGCGGTCGTCGATCACCCGTTTGTGCATGCAGAGCAGCGTAGGGCCGACCCGATCCTCCCGTCATCACGCACTCGTGGCCAGTGCCTCCGCTTCTATCCCGTACGCGAAGGGCTGCCCATGGGCGTACCTTTCGAGCTCGTCCAGCGCCAGCTCGGTCAGCCGCGCCAGCTCGCCGCCGAGCGATCCCGCGATGTGCGGGGTGAGCAGCACGTTCGGCAGGTCGTACAGGGGCGAGTCGGCGGGCAGCACGTCGGGCTCGGTCACGTCGATCACCGCGTACAGGCGGCCGGCGGCCAGCTCGGCGATGAGCGCGTCCTGATCGACGAGCGCGCCGCGGGCCGTGTTGATCAGCGTCGCGCCGTCGCGCATGCGCGCGAGGCGGGCGGCGTCGATGAGGTGCCTGGTCTCCGGCAGCGCGGGCGCGTGCACGCTGATCACGTCGCACCGCTCGAACAGCTCGTCCAGCTCGACGTGCGGCACGCCGAGGTCTTCACGCAGGTACGGGTCCGCCACCAGCACGTCGAGCTCGAACGGCCTAAGCAGCTCGATCACCCGCCGGCCGATTCTGGAGGCGCCCACGATGCCGACCGTACGCCGGTAGTTGCCGATCCCGGGGAAGCTGCCCTCCAGGTCGATCCCCGCACGCCGCTCGCGGTAGAGCCTGGCGAGGTCCAGCACGCGCTTGTTGGCGAACAGGATCGAGGCCAGCGTGTACTCGGCGACGGGCTCGGCATTGGCCGCCGCAGCGGACGAGACGAGGATGCCGCGCTGCCAGCACGCCTCGGTGACGTGGTGCTTGACGGTGCCGGCCGCGTGCACGATCGCCCGCAGCCTGGGGGCCCTGGCCAGCACGTCCTCGGTGATGGGCGGGCACCACCAGCTCGTGTAGAGCACCTCCGCCGACGCCAGCTCCCCCGCCACGGCCGGGTCGGCGAAGTCGGCGGCCACCAGGTCCGGATTCACGTCGGCGATCGCGGCCAGGCGGTCGCGCACCCGGCTCGTGATGAGCCGATCGGCCACCTGGTGTCCCATGGCCAGCAAGGTCTTCGGCCGCGCTGCGATCATTTCGTTCCCCCCGAACCCCAATACGGTCAATGTGATCGTAAATGAAGGACCGATCAACGTGGGGCCGCGTATGACGGGGGGCCGGCCAGCGGCTCCTCAGGGAAAAGGGGCCTCGATCCTAGCCATTCGCTATGAGCGCTCTTCAGCCATTCGATCAATTCGCTCCATGGCCGCGTCGATCCACGGCCGGACCCCCGCGCGCTCGGCGACCGCCAGCGCGTCCCGGAAGTGTCCCTCCGCGGGCCGCCCCAGGTACGCCGCCAGCTCCCCCAGCACCTGCGCCGTCGGCCACACCGCCAGGTACCCGGTGCTCCCCACGGGCTCGGCCGACAACGGCAGCAGCGCCTCGTACGCGGCCTCCGCCCGCCCGGCGTCGTCGAGCGCGATGCCGAGCAGGCCGCGAACCGCCGTCAGGATGTGCCAGAAGTAGTCGCGCCTGATCGGCGGCGTCCCGGCGGCCACCAGGGCGTGCGCCTCCGCCGGGCGGCCCGCGTGGCAGAGCGCCAGCGCGTACAGCTCAAGGGTCTGCTCGCGCCACGGCCCCTCGGCGGCGAACGGCGCCAGGTCGGGCAGGAGCGGGGCGGTGTCGCCGCGCATGAGGTGCATGCCGTACCGGGCGAGGAGGAGCAGGCCCACCTCGTGCTGCCACATGCCGAGCCGGCCCGCCAGCTCCGCGCCCGCGCGGTAGCGGAGCTCGGCCGCCTCGTGGTCGCCCGCGAGCACGGCGCGCAGGCCGTCGTAGAAGCCGGTCACGGCCAGGGTGAGCGGCAGGTCGTACAGGTCGGCCAGGTGCCTGGCCCGGTCGGCGTGCCGGTCGGCGGCGGCCAGGTCCGCGGCGTTGATGGCGGCCTGCATGAGCATGAGGTGGCCGAGCACCTCGACCGTCACGTCGGAGCCGGACAGGCTCAGCAGCTCGTGGCCCAGGGAGACGCGTTCGGCCTGGCCGCCGTACCGGAAGCTCTGGTGGAAGCGGCCGTTGAGCGCGAGCACGAGCAGGTGGCGGTCGCCCAGCCGGCGGGCCATGGCGACGGCCTCCTGGGAGGCGAGGTAGCCGCGTTCGGTCGGCTCGCCCTCCAGCTCGAACGCGAGCGTCGTCAGCAGCCGGCAGCGGGTCGTCCCGTCGCCCGGCGGGAGGCGGGTCAGCGTCTCCTCGACGGCCTCGATCAGGCCGGCGTCGAGCGTGCCGTACTCCCTGCTGCTCCAGAACGTCGGCACCTCGAACGACACGCTCACCCGGGCGAGCAGGTCGGGATCGCCGAGGGGGAGCGCGTCGCGGACGGCGCGTTCCCTGTGGGTGCGGGCCTTGACGAGCTGTCCGGTGTTGGCCAGGGCGGACACCAGCGACAGCGTCAGCTCCAGGCGCTCGCGCGGGTCGCCGGCGAAGGAGTCGAGCGCCTGCTGCCAGAGCGCCGCCGCCTCGTGGTGGGCGAAACGGCGCTCGGCCTGCTCGGCGGCGAGCCTGGCGTAACGCACCGCCTTGCCCGGTTCGGCGCCCGCGGCGGAGTAGTGGTGGGCCAGCGCGGCGACGTCGCCCGGGTCGTGCTCCTCGATGGCCCTGGCCACGCGCAGGTGCAGGCGGGCCCGGCGGATCCGGGACAGATCATCGTAAAGAGTGTCCCGGATCAGTACGTGCGCGAACCTCAGCCGCCCCGCCTCCGGCTCCGTGAGCAGCCCGGTGACCAGGCCGGACTCGATGGCGGCCAGCACGGTCTCCTCGTCGGCGCCGCTCACGGCGGTCAGCACGTCCACGTCGCTCTCGCGGCCGATGACCGCGCCGTGCCGCAGGATCGTCTGCGCCTGCGCGGGCAGCCTGGCCACGCGGCGGCGCAGCACGTCGCGCACGCCCGCGGGAACGGCCGGACCGTCTCTGGTCGCGCCCTCCGAGTCGAGCAGCCGCGCGGTCTCCCTGACGAAGAACGGGTTGCCGCCGGTCCGCTCGGCGATCGCGGCGACCGTCTCAGGCGCGGCGGGCCGGCCGCAGGTGACGCTGATCAGCTCGGCCACCTCGGGCGCGGGCAGCCCGCCGAGCTCCACCCGCGACGGCTCGCGGGCGGCTATCGCGGCCAGGGCGTCGGCGAGGTGGTCGTTCGGCTCGGTGTGCCGGTAGCTGCCCACGACCAGGACCGGCAGGCCGGCGCACTCGCCGATGACGTGCGTGAGGATGGCCAGGGTCTCGGCGTCGGCGCGGTGCAGGTCGTCGAGCACCAGGAGCAGGGGCCGCCCGATCGACGTCACGAACGCGCTGACCGCCCGGTGCAGCCGGAACCTGGCTCCGGGCACGTCGCCGCGCACGGGGGCGTCGGACAGCAGCGGCGCGAGCGCTTCCTGGCGGGCGTCGCCGGGCGGGAAGCGGGCGGCCAGCTCCCTGAGCAGCTCGGCCCAGGCCCAGCCGGCCGGCGCGCCCTCGTGCTCGGGGCAGCGGCCCCATCCGGTGGCCCAGCCTCGGTCCTCGAACGTGCCGCGTACCTGCTCGATGAAGGCCGTCTTGCCCGCGCCCGGCTCGCCGCTGACCAGCACGGCGCCGCCGTCCAGCGCGGCCACACCGGCCAGCTCGGCCCGCCTGCCGACGTACGGCTGCCGGCCCGCCCCGGACTCGTCGGCCGGGGTGCGCGTGAGGTGGGTGGCGGGGGCGGGCGTAGGGGCGGAGGCGCTCAGGTGGGTGGCCTGGGCGAGGATGTCCGCCTCCAGCCGCCGCAGCTCGGGCCCCGGATCGACGCCCAGTTCTTCGGCCAGGTGGGTGCGGGCCCTGCGCAGCGCGCCGAGCGCCTCGCCCTGCCTGCCGCCCCGGTAGAGCGCCCTGGCCAGCAGCGCCCACGCCCCCTCGCGCAGCGGATGCTCGCCCACCAGCCGCTCCAGCTCCGGTACGGCCCCCGCCGCCCCGCCCAGCCTGATGACCGCGTCGGCATGGCGCTCGATCGCGGACAGCCGCAGCTCCTCCAGCCGCGCCACCTCCGCATCGGCCCAGTGGGCCCCGGCGAACTCCTGGTAGGCCGGTCCGCGCCAGAGCCTCAGCGCCTCGGCCAGCCGCTCGTGCCCGGCCGCCGGATCGCTCACCAGGCTCTCGAACCGCCACGCGTCCACCGCTCCCGCCTCCAGCCGCAGCGCGTAGCCGGGAGCCTGGGTGACGAGCACGCCGGCCGGGGCGCGCGGCGACCTGCCGGGCTCCAGGGCGCGGCGCAGGTTGGAGACGTAGGACTGGACGGCCGCGAGCGCCTTGGGCGGCGCCTCACCCGCGTACAGGTCGTCGATGAGCCGGTCCACCGGAACGGCCTGTCCCCCGGCGGCCAGCAGCCGGGCGAGCACCGAGCGCTGACGCGGCCGGCCCAGCGCGACCGGCTCGCCGTCGAGATGCGCGGCGAGCGGCCCGAGCACGCGAAAGGTCAGCACGATGCTGCCACGGTACGGCAGCACACCCCCCGCCGGCGTCACTCCCCAGGCCCTGACGACGCCGAGCGGCGGCCCTGGCGGGTCACTCCCCCAGGTCGCTCAGCCGGCCGATGAGCGCCGTTCGTGAGGTGATGCCGAGCTTGGTGTAGATGTGGCTCAGGTGGTATTCGACCGTCTTGACGCTCAGCACCAGCTTGCGCGCCGCCTGCCGGTTGGTCAGCCCCCGGCTGATCAGCACCGCCACCGTGTGCTCCTGCGGCGTCAGCCCCAGCCTGGCGGTGTCCTGCGGGCGCAGCACCGCCCGCCCGCTCGCGGCCAGCTCCAGGTCGCACTTCTCCAGGTACGGCAGCGCCCCCAACCTGGACAACGTGAGCTGGGCGGCTTCGAGCTGCTCGGCGGCGGCGGACCTGCGGCCCCTGCGGCGCAGGAACGTTCCGAGCGCGAGCCGGATCCGCGCCTCCTCGAACGGCGTGTCGATCTTGGCCGAATGCTCCAGCGCGACCCGGTACGCGGACTCCGCCTCGACCGGCTCGTGCCTGGCCGCGTGCAGCCCCGCCCGGGCACTGGCGGCGGCGGCCAGGACCCCGCGGCGCTCCCTGTCCAGCGCCAGCAGCTCGCACGGCACCAGGACCGCCTCGGCCTCCTCCAGCAGGCCCGCGTTGACCAGGGCGTCGGCCAGGATCGTGCGCCAGAGCACGACGGCCGGCTCGTCGGGGAGGTTCGTCCTGGTCAGCGGCATGAGCGCGGTGATGGCCGCCTCATGGTCGCCTTTGGCGGTGGCCAGCAGGGCCTCGGCGCCGGCCGTACTGAGGTGGGCTGAGGTGTTGTCCTGACCGCACGCGGCGCGGGCGGCGCGCACGTGGGTGCCGGCCCGCTCCCACTCGCCGCGGGCGGCGGGCACCAGGGCGGCCACGGCGTGGGCGTAGCTCGCCAGCCAGACCTGGCCGAGGTCGTCGGCGGTCGAGGCCCCGAGCTCGGCGTGCGCGGCCGCCTCGTCCCAGCGGCCGAGCCGGTACTCGGTCTGGGCCAGCGCGGTCGCCACCAGGAGCTGGAACGGGGCCGAGCCGCCGGCGCTCACGGTGAGCAGCCCGAGCAGGTCGTCGTGCGCGCCGCCCAGGTCGTCCGCCCACAGGCGCAGCAGGCCCCGGCCCAGCAGCGCGTCCAGCTCGCCCGCCGTCGCCTGCGCGGGCACCGGCAGCTCACCGCTCAGCGCCAGCCCCGCTTCGATCTGCCCGGCCAGCCCCAGCCCCATCAGCTGCGCCGACCGCGCGAGCCCGCCACCGGAGACGGTCCCACCGCCAGGCGCCAGCCCGCCACCAGGGACGGCCTTGACCGCCGCAGCGCGTCGGCCAGGCGCGGCGAGCTTCCCCGGGGCGGGGAGCTCACCGTTCAGCGCGCGTTCCGCCCAGCCCGCGGCGTTGGCCCCATGGCCCCGCAGCAGGGCCGCCATGGCCTGGCGCGCGGCGATCCCGGCGGCGAGCAGCGGGTGGCCCCCCGCGTGCGACCACGCGCTGTCGAGCTGCCTGACCGCCTCGTCCAGCCGCCCCGCCACCAGCGCCACCGAGCCCAGCGCGTAGTCGCGCACCGCCGGGTCGGCCGCCGGGGCCACCTGGGCGGCCAGCGTGCCGGCGTCGTCCGGCCGGCCCGCCTCCAGCAGGGCCTCCACGGCCTCCGCGACGAGCCGGTCCCGCTCAGGGCCCTCCTCGGTGAGCTGTACGGCCCGCGTCAGGCAGCCGCACGCGCTCGACCAGCGGCCGGCGGCGGTCTGGCGCCGCCCCACCCTGGCCACCTCGCGCACCAGGTCCGCGTCCACCTGGTCGGCGGCGGCCAGCCGGTGGTGCAGCCGGTGCGCCGCGTCGTCCACCAGATCCGCCGCGACGAGGTGCAGCCCGCGCCGCGTGGCCGGGCCGAGATCGTGGTAGATGGCGGCCCTGACCAGCGGGTTCGGGAAGCCGAGCGACACACCGGCGCCCGTGCGCCACTCCACCAGCAGCTGCTCGCCCGTGGCCTGCTCCAGCGCGGGCAGCGGCTCGGTCAGCTCCGCCATCCGCGCCACCAGGTGCAGGGGCGCGGACGTGCCGAGCACGGCGGCGGCCGTCACCAGCCGCTGCGCCGGCGGCTCGCACCGGCCGAGCCGGTCGAGCACCTGGGTGGTGTAGGCGCGCGGCGCGGGCAGCGGGGCGTCCACGTCGGCCAGGGTCTCGGCGCGTACCTGCTGGAGCAGGGCGCGGGCGTGCAGGGGCACGCCCTTGGTGTGCCGGTGCAGGCGGTCCGCCGCCTGGGGCGTCAGCCGTACGGGACCGAGCCGGGCGCTCAGGGCCTGGAGGTCGCGCGCGCTGAGCCCGCTCAGCGGCAGCCGGAGCGCCGCGCTGCTGCGCAGCAGCCGGCGCAGGCCGTCGGGCAGCCTGGGGTGGTCGCTCTCCCTGACGATCACGATGGCGAGCACCCGGTCCGCGCGCAGCCTGCGCAGCGCGAACGTCAGCGCGTGCAGCGACGGCAGGTCCGCCCAGCCCGCCCCGTCGATCGCGATCACGACCGGCGCGGCCTGCTGCAGCTGAGCGAGCAGTTCGAGCACGGCCGCGCCGACCACCAGGGGGTCGCGCCTGGCGGGCGCGCCGGGCGCGGGCAGGCACGCCAAAGCCTCGGGTACGGGTTGCGCCTGCGACCCGAGCTGCCCCAGTACGCCGTAGGGCAGCTCCGCCTCGCCCTCCTCCCCGCTCACGTCGAGCACGATCGCGTTCTCGATGGCGGACAGGAACTCACCCGTCAGCGCGGTCTTGCCGATCCCGGCGGGGCCCTCCAGCACCACCAGGCTGGACCGGCCCTCGCAGACGCGGCCCAGCTGGGCGTGGAGCACCGCCAGTTCACGGCTTCGACCGACGAACTGTTCGTCGCGGGAGCGCTCGGGTCCGTTACGGAAGGCGCGGTCTGCCATCGGACTCACCCCCCTGGCCAACGTTCATCCTGTGCCTTGGTCCGGCGACCGTCCAGTGTCCGATTGACCCGAGTCAGCTCATCCCGTCATTAGGGCATCACCCCGGGGTAATCCCCAGGGCGTTCCCTGATGCTCCCGGCAAAGCCCCTTCATAGCGTCCAGCGTGGACGAATGCCCCCAAACGCCGGGAGAACATCATGCCGTCCTACATCGCAGAGGAGCAGCGGGGCACGGAAGCACGGATTCTCAACGTGCTCTTCCCCACGATCCTTCAGGGCCTCCAGCTGACCCACCAGGCAGCCGAGCAGTTCGGCGCACGCCCGCAACAAGCGCAACAGCTGCCGATGGGCCCGCGGATGGAGCACCGGCCCATGGAGTACCAGCCGCAGCAGCAGCGTCACTCCATGCCTGAGGCCTACAGTCAGCTCACCGCCGACCGGTCCTTCATGGACGTCGCGGCCGTCCTCATGCCGGTCGTGCAGGCCATCATCCCGCCCCTGGTGGAACAGCTCCTCTCGTTCGGCCCGCCCAAGTCGGACACCGACCAGAACGAGGAGGACCGCTTCCTGCAGTTCGTGCCGCAGCTCATCGGCACCGTCACGCCGATCATCATGCAGGTGCTACCGGGTCTGCTGCAGACCATGCACGGCGCCCGCGCCCAGCACCCCGTACGGATCACCGACCGGGAGCTCAACCAGCGCTACTTCGGCCCGATCCTGCAGGCGGCGCTGCCCGCGATCGTCGCGCAGCTGCCCGAGCTGCTCGCCATCGTGCACGGCGACCAGCGCGCGCCCGTCCGCTTCGAGCGGATGCCGGGACGCGGCCTCATCCAGCTCATGAGGATCAGCAGGAACGACCTCGTCAACGCCCACCGGCTGCGCGACGGAGACGTGGTCTACCTGACCGAGACCCCCGCCCCTCCGGGCACCACCGAGATCCGGATCAGCATGGCCCCGCACGGCCTGTGGTGGAAGGGCATCCAGGTCACCGACGACAGCGACCGGCAGATCTGCTTCGTCGAGACCGAGAGCGAGATGTACGCCAGCTTCGACTCCAGGTCCGTGCAGACCGGCGGCACCATCGTGCTGTGGAAGGCCAAGATGTTCGGCGTCCACACCCCGATGTACGTCATCCCGACCGGCGACCTGTCGCCGGACGCCAAGTGCTTCAACTTCCACTGGGCCGCGGACTGATGGCCGGGCCCACGCTGCGACTCGGCAGCAGAGGTCAAGAGGTCAGGCGGCTCCAGGAGCTGCTGCGCGCCCGCGGCTACCGCGTGCAGAACGACGGGTACTTCGGCGGCGCCACCTACGGAGCCGTCCTCAACCTGCAGCAACGCGAGGGGATCCCGGCCGACGGCGTGGCCGGCCCCAGCACGTGGCAGGCACTCGGCCAGGCTCAGGAGGCCATGACCGCACGGCCGCCGGCAACGACGCCGGGCGAGCCGGCCGAGTGGAACGTCATGGTCTACATGGCGGGCAACAACAACCTGTCCGACGCCGCCGGGCGCGACCTGGAGGAGCTGCGCGCCGTCCAGTCGTACAACGGGGTGCGGGTCACCGCCTTCGTCAAGCGGCAGAACACCGCCGGCCGCGCCCAGCACATGGAGATCAGCCCCGGTGGCGCCCCCGACATGATCGAGGAGCTGCGGGCGCCGATCGACTCCGGCAGTCCTCAGACGGTCCTGGACTTCGTCCGCTGGGCCACCAGGCGTGCCCCCGCCAGGCGGTACGCGCTGGTGATCTGGAACCACGGCGGCGGCTGGACCCCCGACGACCTCGACCAGCTCTACACGCAGGTCCGCGGCCGCGCGGCCAGGCGTGACATCGAGTCGGGATACGTACGGCGCTCACCGCGCATGGCGGCCGACGGAGAGCCCGTCTACTCCGAGCTGGCCAGGCTGACGGAGACCCCGGAGGTCACCAAGGCCGTGTTCAGCACGTCGCTGGCCGAGGTGCTCAAGCTGCCCACCGGCCACGAGCGGGCGATCGCCGGCGACGACGGCACGCTGCACTCGCTGGACACCATCGAGCTGTGCAACGTCATGCGGCGCGTGCACGAGGAGCTCGGCAGGCCGATCGACCTGCTGGGCATGGACGCCTGTCTCATGAGCAACCTCGAGGTCTGCTACGAGCTGCGCGAGCACGTCGGCACCGTGGTGGGCTCGGAGGAGCTCGAACCCAACGAGGGCTGGCCGTACACCGAGATCCTTTCCGCCATGGCCGCCAACCCCCGCATGGACGCCCGGGAGCTCGGGCGGATCATCGTGGAGGAGTACCTCAGGTCCTACCGCGGCACGAACCAGACCGTCACGCAGTGCGCGGTCGACGCGACGCGGATCGAGGAGTTCATGCGCGAGTTCGAGACGCTCGCCGACGGCCTGCGCCGGCAGGTGGAGGTCAACAGGTCCGTCGTGGACAGCATCCAGTCGGTCGCCACCCGCTTCCACTTCGACCGGTCGCTGGTGGACCTGCGCACGCTCTGCCTGGCGCTGGTCGCCGACTCGCGGACCGATCCGACGCTGGCCTCGGTGGCCGACAAGCTGCTGGCCATCCAGGCGCCGGGCGGCTTCGTGATCCAGGAGGGACACCAGGGCGACAAGGTCGAGGGGTGCGGCGGGCTCAGCGCGTACTTCCCGATGGAGCGCACCATCTCGCGCTACTACGGCGACCTCCAGCTCGCCGCGCACACGGCGTGGGATGAGTTCCTCAGAGAGTACGGAAACGCGCGTACCATCAGGCGTTAGGAGGCCACACGCCGGCGATCCGCCGGCGCCGCTGGGGCTATTGCGGCCCGGGACCGGCCGCAATAGCCCCTACCTTTGGACGCATGGATCCCCTCATCAGCCGCAGGGCGCTCAACCGGGCCACGCTGGACAGGCAGCTCCTGCTGCGCCGCGCCGGCCGGTCCGTGATCGACGTCGTGGAGCATCTCGGCGGGCTGCAGGCGCAGACCCCGCACACCTGGTACACCGGCCTGTGGACCCGCATCGAGGGCTTCAAGCCGGCCGACGCCGCCGACCTGCTGCTCTCCCGCGACCTCGTACGCGTCGCGCTCCAGCGCTCCACCATCCACCTCGTCACCGCCCGCGACTGCCTGGCCATGCGGCCGCTGCTGCAGATCGTCGCCGAGCGCGGCACCAAGAGCGCCTTCGGCAAGCGGCTGGCGGGCGTGGACCTGGACGAGCTGGCGGCGGCCGGGCGGGAGCTGCTGAAGGAGCGGCCGATGACGTTCGCCGACCTGGGGCGGGCGCTGGCCGAGCGGTGGCCGCAGCACGACCCGCACGCGCTGGGCCAGGGGGTGCGCTGGCTCGTCACCCTGGTGCAGGTGCCGCCGCGCGGGGTGTGGGGCAGGAGCGGGCCGGTCGCGCACACGAGCGCGGAGTCCTGGCTGGGCTTCGACACGCCGCCGATGACGGCCGCCGAGCTGGTACGCCGCTACCTCGCGGCGTTCGGGCCCGCGTCGGTGATGGACGTGCAGACGTGGTCGGGGCTGACGCGGCTGGGCGAGGTGGTGGAGCCCATGGACCTCGTACGCTTCAGGGACGAGTCGGGCCGGACGCTGTACGACCTGCCGGACGCCGTACGCCCGCCCGAGGACGCCCCGGCGCCGGTGCGGCTGATGTACGACTTCGACAACCTGTTCCTGTCGCACGCCGACCGGTCCAGGGTCATCAGCGACGCGGGCGCGGCCGCGATGCAGGGCTTCATGGGCACGAACGTGATGCCGCGCGCCATCCTCGTGGACGGCTTCACCTCCGGCGACTGGACGGTCACCCGGGCCAAGGGCACCTCGACCCTGAACATCCACCAGTGGGCGCCGATCCCCGTGCTGGAGGAGGTCGAGGCGGAGGGGCGGCTGCTGCTGGAGTTCCTGGCCCCAGGCGACAAGCACGAAATTTCAGTCTTTGATCGCCCCTCCCAGTCCTGACACCAGCCGCCGCTGCACCGCCACGAAGAAGATCAGCACCGGGATCGTCATCAACGTCGAGGCCGCCATGATCCCGCCCCAGTCGTTCTCGTCCGGCTTGAAGAAGACGAGCAGCGCCGCGGGCAGGGTCTGATTGTCCTTGGCGGAGATGATGAAGGTCCTGGCGAAGACGAAGTCGTTCCAGGTCGTGATGAAGGAGAACACGCTGGTCGCCACGAGTCCGGGGGCGACCAGCGGGAACAGGATCCGCCACAGCACGGTCGCCCGCCCGGCCCCGTCGATCATCGCCGCCTCCTCCAGCGCCTCGGGGACGGCCGCGACGAACCCGCGCATCATCCAGATCGCGAACGGCAGCGTGAACGCGAGCTGCACCACCACCAGCGAGGCCAGCGTGTTGAGCAGCCCCAGGTCACGGACCACGAAGAACAACGGGATGGTCAGCGCCTCCACGGGCACCATCTGCGCGATCAGGAACATGATCAGCACGGTCGTCCGGAACCTGAACCTGAGCCGTGTCACCGCCACCGCGGCCAGGAAGGCGATCGCGGCCGACAGCACCACCACGGCCAGCGCCACGCCCGCGCTGTTGAGCAGGTAACGGGCGAAGCCCTCCCCGGTCAGCACCCTGACGAAGTTGTCCAGGGTCGGGTGCGCGGTCCACGGCCGGACGTCGAGCGACTGGATCTCGCCGTCCGGCTTGAGCGCCGACAGCACCATCCAGTAGAGCGGGAACGCCGTGAGGAACGCGACGACCAGCGCCACGACGTTGGGCAGGAGCCGTCTCCTCACAACCGCTCACCCCCGCGATGCAGCGCGCGGATGTAGAGCAGTGTGACCGCGAGCAGGATGAGCGTCATGACGACGGCGATGGCCGAGCCGAGCCCGTACTCGGAGGAGCCGAAGGCCGTCTGGTAGGCGTAGACGTTGAGCACGGTGTTCTGCCCGGCGACGCCGCCGCCGTTGGTCATCACGTAGATCTGCGTGAACACCTTGAAGTCCCAGATCACCGACTGGATGACGACGATGGCGACCAGCGGCCGCAGCATCGGCGTCATCACCTTCCAGAACGACTGCCAGGCCGAGGCCCCGTCGAGCGCCGCCGCCTCCAGCACCGAGGCCGGGATCGCCTGGATGCCCGCGTAGAGCGTGAGCATGACCAGCGGGAACGAGTGCCACACGATGGTCGCGCCGACCACCCCGAAGCTCACCCACCGGTCGTAGAACCAGTTGAACCCGTCGAGCCCGAGCACCTGGTTGACCAGCCCGAGCTCGGCGTCGAACAGGAACATCCACACGGTCGATCCGGTCATCGCGGGGGCCGCCCACGCGCCCAGCGCCGCCAGCGACAGCGCCGTCCTGGGCACGGGGCCGGTCCTGGTCAGCAGCACGGCCAGCGCCGCGCCCACGGCCAGGGTCGCGACCACGAGCGCCGCGGCGAATCCGACCGTCTGGAGCAGCACCTCCCAGAACCGGGCGTCGCCGAACAGCGTCGCGTAGTTCGCGAACCCCACGAACGTGCTCGGCCGGCCGCCGCTGACCTGGGCCTGCCGGTAGTCGAAGACCGACAGCAGGCCCAGCGTGTAGAGCGGGTAGCCGAACATGGGCACGAGCACGGCCGCGGCGGGGAGCAGGTACAGCCACGGCCGGGCCCGGAACCCGCACCTGGATGGGGACCTGGCAAGCGCCACCGCCGTCACGAGCGCCCGAAGGCCGTCTTCACGGCCGCCGCGGCCTCCGTGGTGGCGGCGTCCACGGTGGCCTGCTTCGTGGCGACCTTCTGCAGCATCGTGGGGATGACCTTGCCGTTGTCGATCTTCACCCAGGCGGGGTCGATCGGCACGAACCTCGTCCCCTTGGCCACCGTGTCGAGGAACGGCTTCAGGAACGGGTCCTTGGCCGCCAGCTCGTCGCGCGCCGCGGTCAGCGTCGGCAGGTTGCCCATGGCCTCGTACATCTTGCCCTGGTACGCCTTGCCGCCCAGCAGCTTGACGAAGTCCACGGCCAGCGTCCGACGCCGGGCGTTCTTGAGCACGCCCAGGTTGTTGCCCCCGGCGAAGGCCGGCGCGATCGAGCCCTTGGCCGAGCCGGGCAGCGGCACCACGGCGTACTTGCCGGCCGCCGCGCCCGCGTCCACGGCCGAGCGGCTGAAGTTGCCGAGGATGCCCATCGCGGCCTTGCCCCCGGCGAACAGCTCGACCGTCTTGCCGCCGGTGAGCGACACGCACGCCTGCGGCGGGCAGATGTCGTCCGACAGCAGGTCCGTGTACGCCTTGACGCCCTTGCGCGACGCGGCCGAGTCCAGCGTGGTGATGTCGCCGCCGGCGTCCCAGACGAAGGGGAGGGCGCCGAAGGTGTACTCGCCGCCGACGGCGATGCCGTACAGATCGGGCTTCTTCGCCCGGATGGCGCGGGCGGTCTCCGTCAGCTCGGCGATCGACGCCGGCGGCTTGAGGCCGAGCTCGCCGAAGACGTCGGTGCGG
Source organism: Nonomuraea rosea (assembly GCF_039539705.1). Taxonomy (NCBI): domain Bacteria; kingdom Bacillati; phylum Actinomycetota; class Actinomycetes; order Streptosporangiales; family Streptosporangiaceae; genus Nonomuraea; species Nonomuraea rosea. Next base: position 347,282 of record NZ_BAABDQ010000006.1, read on the forward strand.
TAGTACAGGGCGCGGATGCCGACGAACCACGGCAGGCCGTACTGCTTGCCGTCCACGGCGGCCGACTTGAGCAGGTCGGGCGTCATGTCCTGGCCCTGGAGCTCGGCCGTGAGGTCGGCGAACCCGCCGGCGGCGGCGTACTCGGCGAGGTCGGTGTTGCCGTACTCGGCGACGTCCGGCGAGCTGGCCGGGTCGTTGAAGGCGCCCTTGAACTTCTCGTGCCTGGCCGGCGTGGTCGGGATGTAGATGACCTCGACCTGGACGCCGGCGTGGGCGGCGGTGAACTGCTTGATCGCCTCGTTGACGACCTTCTCCTTGGGGGCGCGGTTCGGCTCGTCGTAGAGCCAGACGCGCAGCGTTCCCGTCTTCTCGTCGCCGCCGCCCGAGGCGGGGGCGGTCGACGGGGCGCAGGCGGCCAGCGCGAGCAGGGCCGCCGTCCCGGCGGCTAAGTAAAGAAACTTCACTATTACCTCCTGAGCGCAGACACTAGGAATCCGTCCAGGAGTCGGGAAGGGCTGTCAGGAGTTGTTGTGCAGTGCACAACGCGGTGTTGCAGAGAACATCCGCGAATGGCATATTTTGGGCATCGTGTCCGAACGCAACCAGTCCGCCTCGCTCAGGCGTGCCCTGACCGTGCTGGACCACGTTCGCGAGCACTCCGGCCTGTCGCTCACCCAGCTCGCCGACGCCGTGGGCCTGTCCAAGAGCACCGTGCTGCGGCTGACCGCGCCGCTCATCGAGTCCCGGCTGCTCGAACGCGACAGGAAGAGCGGCGCCTACCGGCTCGGCCACGGGACGGTGCAGCTCGGGCAGGCGTACCTGGCCACGCTGGACCTGCGCGCGGTGGCGGCCGAGGAGTCGCACCGGCTGATGAGCGAGGTCCGCGAGACCGTCCACCTGGTCGTGTACGACCCGCCGCACGTCGTCTACATCGACAAGGTGGAGAACGAGGCGAACGTCCGCATGGCCTCCCGCATCGGCAGCCGCGGCCCCGTCCACTCCACCGCCGTCGGCAAGGCCATCCTGGCCTGGCAGCCCGAGCAGAGCGTGGCCGAGCTGACGCTGGAGCCCAGGACCAAGCACACGATCATCGACCACGAACGGCTGCGCGCCGAGCTGCGGAACATCAGGCGCCGCGGCTACGCGGTGGACGACCGGGAGAACGAGCCCGAGGTGCGCTGCGTGGCCGCGCCGATCTTCAACCACAACGACGCCGTCACCGCCGCCATCTCCGTCTCCGGGCTCACCTCGCGGATCACCGCCGCACGCGTGCGCGAGCTGGGGCCGCTGGTGGCGGGGGCGGCGGCGCGGATCTCGAGAAAGATGGGTAGCCCGAGCCGATGACCGATCTGGTGACCTTTGGTGAGACCATGGCGCTGTTCGGCGCCCGACGCACGGGGCCGCTGCGTTTCGCCCGCGACTTCGACCTGGGCCTGGGCGGCGCCGAGTCCAACGTCGCGATCGGCGTGACCCGCCTGGGGCACGGCGCGACGTGGGCCGGCCGGGTCGGGGCCGACGAGTTCGGCGACCTGATCCGCTCGACCCTCGCGGGCGAGGGCGTGGACGTGCGGGCCGTCCAGGACCCCGAGGCGCCCACCGGCTTGATGATCAAGGGCAGGCGCACGGCGGACCTCATCGACGTGCGCTACTACCGCAAGGACAGCGCCGGCTCGCGGCTCTGCGCGGCCGACCTCGATCCGGCGCTCATCAGGTCCGCGCGCGTGCTGCACGTCTCCGCGATCACCCCCGCGCTGTCCGCCTCGGCGCGCGACGCCGTACGGCACGCGATCGCCGCGGCGCGGGCCGCCGGGGTGCTGGTCTCGCTGGACGTCAACTACCGCAAGGCGCTCTGGACGCCCGCCGCGGCGGGAGCGTGGCTGCGGGAGACGGTCGGCGACGTGGACGTGCTGTTCGCGACCGAGGCTGAGGGACGGCTGATCGCCGGCGCGGACGACGCCGTCGAGCTGGCCAAGGCCCTGGCGGCGCTGGGCCCGCGGCACGTGCTGGTCAAGTTCGGCGCCAAGGGGGCCATGGAGCTGACCGACGGCGTCGTACGGCGGGCGGAGCCGTACGACGTGACCGAGGTGGACTCCGTCGGCGCCGGTGACGCGTTCGCGGCCGGCTGGCTGGCGGACTGGCTGGCCGGCGCGGAGCCGGAGCAGCGGCTCAGCACGGCGTGCGCGGCGGGCGCGTTCGCGGTGACCTCCCAGGGCGACTGGGAGAGCCTGCCGCGGCGGGCCGACCTGAGCCTGCTGCGGCAGCCCGCCGACGGCGTGAGCCGCTGATCACGCGGACCGGTTGTGTCTCACTGCAACCCGTAGCATGTGCTCATGAAGCGCGCCCTGGGAGAGCTCGAGTCCACGATCATGGACAGGATGTGGTCCTACCGCCGGCCCGCCTCCGTCCGTGACGTGCTCGAAGACCTCCGCAAGGAACGCGAGATCGCCTACACCACCGTCATGACCGTGATGGACAAGCTCCACACGAAGGGCCTGCTCAAGCGGGAGCCGGTCGGCCGCGCCTACGTCTACGAGCCGATCTCCTCCAAGGAGGCCTACACCGCCGAGCTGATGCGGCACGCGCTGGCCGCCAGCGGCAACCAGGCCGCCACCCTGGTCCATTTCCTGGAGCGCCTGACTCCCGAGGAGGCCACCGCCCTGGAGGCGGCCCTTCAGGTCTTCCCCCCGAAGGGCCGCGGCGCGTAGACGGATCTTTGCCCGTTTCCGCTCAGGACTTGAGGGCAGGCGGGGAAAACTCGTCCGGGGGAAGGAGCGGTGTGATGACAGACGTTTCCGGCATGGGTGCTGAGCCGAACGACCAGCGCGAGGTGCTGACCAATCGGCAGGGACACCCGGTTCACGACAACCAGAACCAGCGCACGGTCGGCCCGCGCGGCCCCGCGACGCTGGAGAACTACCAGTTCCTGGAGAAGATCAGTCACTTCGACCGGGAGCGCATACCCGAGCGCGTCGTGCACGCACGAGGCACGACCAGCTACGGCTTCTTCGAGGCGTACGGCAAGCTCGGCGACGAGCCGATCAGCCAGTTCACCAGGGCCAAGCTCTTCCAGGAGGCCGGCAAGCGCACGGACGTCGCCCTGCGCTTCTCCACGGTGATCGGCGGGCGCGACTCCGCGGAGACCGCCCGCGACCCGCGCGGCGTCGCGATCAAGTTCTACACCGAGGACGGCAACTGGGACCTCGTCGGCAACAACCTGGCCGTCTTCTTCATCAGGGACGCCATCAAGTTCCCCGACGTCATCCACTCGCTCAAGCCCGATCCCGTGACGTTCCGGCAGGACCCGAACCGGATCTTCGACTTCATGTCGCAGACGCCCGAGTGCATCCACATGCTCGTCAACCTGTTCAGCCCCCGTGGCATCCCCGCCGACTATCGGCACATGCAGGGGTTCGGCGTGAACACCTACAAGTGGGTCAACCAGCAGGGCCAGACGTTCTTGGTGAAATATCACTGGATGCCGAAGCAGGGCGTGAAGAGCATGACCGAGGCGGACGCGGCGGCCGTACAGGCGCACGACCTCGGGCACGCCACCAAGGACCTGCACGACGCCATCGAGCGCGGCGACTACCCCGAGTGGGAGCTGCTGGTCCAGCTCATGAGCGACGGCGAGCACCCCGAGCTGGACTTCGACCCGCTGGACGACACCAAGGTGTGGCCGGAGAACGAGTTCCCGGCCCGGCCGGTCGGCCGCCTGGTGCTCGACAGGAACGTGGCGAACCAGTTCGCCGAGAACGAGCAGGCCGCGTTCGGCACCGGCGTGCTCGTGGACGGGCTCGACTTCTCCGACGACAAGATGCTGGTCGGCCGGACGTTCTCCTACAGCGACACGCAGCGCCACCGCGTCGGGGCCAACTATCTCCAGCTGCCCGTCAACCAGGCCAAGAACGCCGCCATCCGCACCAACCAGCGCGACGGCCAGATGACGTACTTCGTCGACACCGCCGGCGAGGACCCGCACATCAACTACGAGCCCTCACTGCGCGGCGGCCTGCGGGAGGCCGGGTACCCGCACAGCGACGAGGTCGGTCCGGAGGTCTCCGGCCGGCTCACCCGCAAGCGCATCCCGCGCACCAACGACTACGTCCAGGCCGGTCAGCGCTATCTGCTGATGGAGCAGTGGGAGCGCGACGACCTGGTGCTCAACCTCGTCACCGCGCTCAAGCAGTGCGACCGGCGCATCCAGGAGCGGATGGTGTGGCACTTCCTGCTCGCCGAGGACGAGCTCGGGCTGCGCGTCGGCGAGGGCCTGGGCATCACGCCGGACGACGTGACCGCGCTGGAGCCGCTGAAGAGCCAGGACCTCACCGAGGACGACCGCACCCGGCTGGCCAAGCTCGGCAGGAACGGCCCGCGCGACGTGGAGGGGCTGAAGATGACCCACTGCGTGCCCAACGAACGGGCCGCGCACGCCGAGCGCTGAGCCCGGCCTGACCTGATCTCACGGTTCAGAGGAGACCGGCGGTCGCCAGCAGTTTGCCGATCCGGCCGGTCTCCTCGTCGTTCAGCGGGATCTGCGGCAGCGCGGTCACGGGGCAGTCGATGACGCCGCGCAGGTGCAGCGCGGCCTTGAACGCCCCGAGGCCGGACGAGCTGCCGCCCATCCTGGCCCCGCCCACCTTGACGATCTCGAACAGCCTGACCAGGCGCTCCTGCTCGCTCCGCGCCGCCTCCCAGTCGCCGCGGGACGCGCTGCGGTACAGCTCGACGTACCCCTGCGGGTCCACGTTGCCCAGACCGGGCACCACGCCGTCGGCGCCCATCCACAGCGCCGAGTCCACGGTCACCTCGGACCCGGTGAGCACGCTGAACGGCGCCTCGCGCCCGAGTATCACCTCGCGCAGGCCGCCGTCGTCGCCGCTGGAGTCCTTCACCCCGGCCAGCGCGCCCTCGGCCGCGAGGCCGAGCAGCAGCTCCGCGCTCAGCTTGGTGTGCACGGAGACCGGCAGGTCATAGGCGTAGACCGGCAGGCCGCCGCGGGCGGCCACAGTCCTGAAGTGGGTACGGATCTCCTCCGGATGCGTACGCGTGTAGAACGGCGCCGTCGCCACCAGCGCGGACACCCCCGCCGCCACCGCGACGCGCACGTGGTCGAGCACCCGCGGCGTCGTCATGTCGATCACCCCGGCGAGCACCGGCACCTGCCCGCCCACATGGCCGACCACGGTGTCCAGCACCACCCGCCGCTGCGCGTTCGTCAGGTACGCCACCTCCGACGACGACCCCAGCACGAACAACGCGTCCACCCCGCCCTCGACCAGATGGTCGATCAACCGGACGAGCGAGGCGGTGTCCACCTCGTAGTCAGGCGTCAAAGGGGTGCAGACAGGGGGGATAACGCCCTTAAGCCTCATGCGCGCTCCTGGATCAGTTCGAGGTCGGTCGCTCCCGCCGCCACCGGATGGTGGCAGTGGAACAGGTGGTCGTCGTCGCTCCGCGCGCCGGGCCAGTCCGCGGCGCACAGGTCGTCCGCCCGCCAGCACCGCGTGCGGAACGGGCACCCGCTCGGCGGCGCGGTGGCCGAGGGCACGGCGCCCACCAGCGGGATCGGGTTGATCGGCGAGATCAGCCCGGGCGTCGCCGAGAACAGCGCCCGCGTGTACGGATGCCGCGCGCCCAGCGGCACCGCCTGGGCCGGCGTCTGCTCGACGATCCTGCCCAGGTACATGGTGACCACGCGGTCGCTCATCCTGCGCACAGTCTGGATGTCGTGCGAGACGAACACCAGCGCGATCCCGAGCCGTTCCTTCAGGTCGAGCAGCAGGTTGAGTATCTGGGCGCGGACCGACACGTCGAGCGCGCTGGTCGGCTCGTCGGCGACGATCAGCTCGGGTTCGAGCGCCAGCGCCCTGGCCACGGCCACACGCTGGCGCTGGCCGCCGGAGAGCCGGCTGGGCAGCGCGTCGGCGGCGCTGGCGGGCAGGCCGACCAGGTCGAGCAGCTCGCGTACGCGGGCGTCGCGCTGGGCGGGGGTGCCGCGCTTGTGCACGTTGAGCGGGTCGCGCAGCACCTGCCTGACGGGCAGCCGCCGGTTGAGCGCCGTGGACGGATCCTGGAAGATCATTCCGACGCTCGACCCGATCAGCGCGCGCCGCTCGGACTCCCGCAGCCCCCACAGGTCCTTGCCGCGGAACGTCACCGTGCCCGCGGTCGGCCGCTGCAGTCCCACCAGCACCTTGGCCAGCGTGGACTTGCCGCACCCCGACTCCCCCACGATCCCGACCGTCTCACCGGCCGCGACCGTGAGGTCCGCCCCGGTCAGCGCGTAGACGCGGTCGCGCGAGAACACGCCGCCCGAGCGGGCCTTGTGCACCACGTGCACGTCCTTCAGCTCAAGCACGCTGCTCACTCCTCACCAGTTCCACCGCGGGATGGTGGCAGGCCACCGCGTGGGTGGCGTCCCCTGCCAGCACCGGAGTCTCGGCACGGCACACGTCCGTGGCCATCGGGCACCGGTCGGCGAACCGGCATCCGTCGGGGAAGTCCGCGGGCGCGGGCACCACGCCGGGGATCTGCGTGAGCCGCTCGGCCCCCGACTCCAGCGACAGGACCGAGCCGAGCAGCCCCCGGGCGTAGTGGTGGGCCGGCGCGCCGACCAGCGCCGCCGTGACCCCGGTCTCGACGATCTGGCCGCCGTACATGACGACGACGCGGTCGGTGACGTCGGCCACCAGCGCGAGGTCGTGCGAGACGAGGATCAGCGCGAACCCGAGCTCCTCGCGCAGCCGCAGCAGCAGCTCGATGACCTGCGCCTGGACCGTCACGTCGAGCGCCGTGGTGGGCTCGTCGGCGACGATCAGCTTGGGCTCCCGCGACAGCGCCATCGCGATCAGCACCCGCTGCCGCTGCCCGCCCGACAGCTCGTGCGGGTAGGAGGTCAGGGTGCGGCGGGCGTCGAGGCCGACGAGTTCGAGCAGCTCGGCGGGGGTACGCCGGCCGCCGCGCCGGGTGAGCTGCTTGAGCTGGGCCTTGATGGTCATGGCCGGGTTCAGCGAGGAAAGCGCGTCCTGGTAGATCATCGCCATCTCGTGACCCAGCAGCCGGCGGCGGGCGCCGCGCGACTCCGCCAGCAGCTCCCGCTGGTCGAAGCGCACGTGGCCGCTGACACGGGCGCCGCGTGGCTGCAGGCCCATGATGGTCAGCGCGGTCAGCGACTTGCCGCAGCCCGACTCGCCCACCAGGCCGAGCACCTCTCCGGGGCGTACCTCGAAGCCGATGCCGTCCACGATGTCTGCTGTCGCCGAGTCCGCGACGATGTCCACCCCTCTGGGAAACCCGATCCGCAGCCGCTCGACCGACAGGATCGGCGGGCCCTGCGGGAGCGGCCGGGCGCGTTCCGCCAGCCGTTGCGCGGCCTCGGCCAGGCCGGGCAGCTCGACGATCTCGCCGGTGCCGGGACGGGCCTGCTCGAAGGCGTCGTCCTTCTTCGGCGCCGGCTTGCCCGCGGCCGGAGCGGCCCAGGTGTCGGAGATGCCTTCGGACAGGATGTTCAGGGCGAGCACGGTGATCAGGATCAGCAGCCCGGGGAAGACCGTGGCCCACCAGCCGCCGAGCAGGACCAGGTTCTTGCCGTCGGCGATGACGCTGCCCCAGGAGGGGTTCGGGGGGCGTACGCCGGCGCCGATGAACGACAGCGACGCCTCGAACACGATCGCGTCGGCCACCATCACCGTGCAGAACACCAGCACGGGGGCCGCGCAGTTGATCGCGACGTGCCTGATGATGATGTGCGGCGTGCGGGCGCCGATGATGCGCTCGGCGTCGACGTAGTCCTCGCCGTACTGGGCGATCACGTTGGCCCGCACGACCCTGGCCACGGACGGCATGTAGAGGAAGGCCATGGCCATGACCAGGACCGGGATGCTGCCGCCGAACACCGCCACCAGCACTGCGGCCAGCGCGATGCCGGGGAAGGCCATGATCACGTCGAGGACGCGCATCAGGGTCTCGTCCACGGCCTTGCGCGCGGTGGCCGCGACCGCGCCGATGATCGCCCCGGTCAGCAGGGCCAGCCCGGTCGCGCCGAGGCCGATGATCAGCGACCAGCGGGCGCCGTACAGGAGCCTGGACAGGATGTCGCGGTTGGCGCTGTCGAGGCCCATCCAGTGCGCGGCCGACGGGCCGCCGCCGGCGGCCTCCTGGAAGTACGGCGAGTGCGGCGCGATCCACGGCGCGAGCAGCGCGGCCAGCACGACCACCGCGATGATGCCGACCGAGACCCACGAGAGGGGCTTCAGCCCGCGGAAGGCCATGCCGGGCCGCGACAGGCGCTCTGTCAGTCCACGTCTCATGCGGCACTCCTGAGCCGGGGGTTGACCAGCAGGTAGAGGACGTCCACGACCAGGTTGACGACCATGAAGCCGACCGCGATCGTGAGCACCACACCCTGGACGACGGCCGGGTCTCCGTCGCGCACCGCGTTGATCATGAGCTGGCCCATGCCGGGCAGGCCGTAGATCGTCTCGATGACCACGGTGCCGCCGATCAGGTAGCCGATGCGCAGGCCGAGCACGGTCAGCGGGTTGATGAGGGCGTTGCGCAGCACGTTCCGCCCGACGACCACGATCGACGGCAGGCCGCTGCCGATCGCGGTGCGCACGTAGTCCCTGTCCAGCTCCTCCACCATCGAGGTACGGATGATGCGGGTGAGCTGGGCGGCGATCGGCAGCGACAGCGACAGGGCGGGCAGCGTCATCGACTGCAGCCAGCCCGTGACCGAGTCGGCCGGGTTGATGTAGCCCCCGGTCGGGAACAGCCCCTGGCCGACCGCCAGCCATTGGATCATCAGCAGCGCCAGCCAGAACGCCGGCGCCGCCACGCCGATCAGCGACACCATCCGGATCGCCTGGTCGGGCCAGCGGTCGCGGAACAGCGCGGCGGTCACGCCGAGCAGCAGCGCGACCACCACCGCCACGGCCAGGCCGAGCAGCGTGAGCTGGAGCGTCAGCGGCAGCGCGGTCATCACCGACTCGATGACCGGCTTCTTCGTGAGCACGCTGGTGCCCAGGTCCCCCTGAGCCAGATCCACGACGAAGCGGACATAACGCAGCGGTAGCGGGTCCAGCAGGCCGTTCTCCAGCTGGAACTGGTGGATCTGCTCGGGGGTCGGGTTCGCGCCCTGGAAGTAGGCGTACTCCGGCTTGCTGCCGGAGAAGCGCATCACGATGAACACGAACGCGACCACGCCGAGCAACAGCGGGATCAGGATGAGGAGCCGCCGGAGCAGCATCCTGGCGACGAGCGTCATGTGCGCTTGGCCTGCAGCAGGTTGATGCCCGGGTAGGGCTGGGCGCGGATGCCGGACAGCTTCTTCGGGTCGAAGGCGGTCATCAGCTCGTTGTGGACGACCGGGTAGAGAATGGCCTGCTCAGCGACCAGATCCAGATATTTGTGGATAAGTTCGGTCTTCTTGGCCTTGTCCGTCTCCTTGCTGGCCTCGTCCATCATCGAGAACAGCTTCTCGGCGTCCTTGCTGCCGTCCCAGTGGCTGTACTTCATCCACAGGCCGCCGGGCACGTAGTTGTAGTGCAGGATGAGGTCGGCGTCCATGCCGAACTGGTTGGGGTTCGAGGCCGCGGCCACCGCCTGGTAGTCCTGGAACTGGTCCATCTTGGTGAAGAGCGCCGCCGTGTCCTGCGGCTCCAGCGTGGTCTTGACGCCGATGGCCTCCCAGGAGGTGGCGATCGTCGGCAGGCAGTCCGCGATCCAGCTCACGTTGACGGCCATGAGGTTGATCGTCAGGTTGCTCACGCCGGCCTCTTTGAGCAGCGCCTTGGCCTTCTCGGGGTCGTAGTCGTAGACGACGGAGGCGCGCTTGTGGTCGGGGTGACCCTCGTTGAGGAACGAGCTGGAGGCCGTGCCGTGGCCCTTGAGCGCCACGTCGATCATCTTCTGCTTGTCGATGGCGTAGTGCAGCGCCTGGCGCACCCGTACGTCGTCGAAGGGCTTGGTGCCGGTGTTGAACATCAGGAACATGTGGTTCATGCCCTTGCCGCCCTCGACCGTCAGCCCCTGCTGCTTGAGCTGCTCGACGTTGGCGTACGGGATGTTGTCGGCGATCTGCGCCTCGGCGGACCCGCCGGAGATCTTGGCCACCCGGGCGGCCGCGTCCACGATGGTCAGCCAGTTCATCTTCTTGACCGTGGCCGGGCGCGGGCCGTTGTAGCCGTCGAACGCCTCGAAGGCGGTGTTGGACTTGGGGTTGTGCGCGGTCTGCCGGTACGGCCCCGAGCCCACCGCCTTGCCGCCCTTGGCCTGGTCCCAGGCCCCCGCCTGGCTGAACACGTGCTTCGGCATGATCTTCGCGATGGTCAGCCTGGGCGCGGCGTCGGGGAAGGCGAACTTGAAGACCAGCTCCACGTTCCGGTCGTCGACCTTCTTCACCTCCTTGAGCCAGGACTTGAAGAAGTTCCCGGTCAGGACGTTCTCGGAGCCCAGGATCCGCTCAAAGGTGAAGACCACGTCGTCGGCGGTGACGGGCTGGCCGTCGTGCCACTTCGCGCCCTCTCTGAGGGTGAACTTCCACGAGGTCGCGTTCAGGTCCGTGGGCAGCGCGGTGGCCAGCGCCGGGTACGGCTCCCGCGTGATCGGGTCGGTGTCGAGCAGTCCTTCGTAGACGTGGTTGATGCCGGCCATCGCGAAGGCCGACGCCGTCTGGGTCGGGTCCCAGCTCTGGTCGTTGCCGTATCCGATGACGGCGGTGATCAGGTCCTTGTTCGATCCGGCGCCGACCGAGCCGGTCGAGGCCGGACCGCCGGAACAAGCGGAGAGGGTGGCCGCGATGACCGCCGCCGCACCCGTCGCTCCGCTGTAACGCAGGAAGTCGCGGCGGCTGAACTCAGTGCTCACGGGTTCCTCCTGGGGGTAAGTGCAGAGGCGCTGCCAGCCCTCTGCCACTTTGTGCGGCTGAGGGTAGAACGTGGGACATCCCATGTCCTATCTTGTGCGTAAGGTGGACGCTAGATGCCGGGCCCGCTTGAGGTCAACAGGAGATTTCCGGAATGTTACGCAAGTGCCTACTAGAGAGGGATTCTTCATGACCGCTGTCCCGCGTCCGGCACGCCCGAGCCGTGCCGTCGAGGCCCAGGAGGGTGTCAAGGACCTGATCGTCCGGCGTGGGATGGTGGCGGGAGATCCGCTGCCCACCGAGTCGGAGCTCATGGAAGAGCTCCAGGTCAGCCGTAACTCGATCAGGGAGGCGCTCAAGGCGCTGCAGGCCGTCGGCATCGTGGACATCCGCCACGGGTTCGGCATGTTCGTGGGCCGGATGTCGCTGGCGGGGCTGGTGGACGAGCTGGCCTTCCACAGCCGCATCACGCTGCAGAACGGCAAGAACCACCTCGGCCACCTCGTGGAGATCCGCGAGATCCTGGAGAGCGGGCTCGTCGAGCGCCTGATCGAGCTGGGCGAGGGGGCCGATCTGACGCCGATCGCCGACGTGATCGCCAGGATGGAGGCCGAGGCGCTGGCCGGCCCGGTCTCACCGGAGACCGACCGCCTCTTCCACGACCTCCTCTACCGGCCGCTCGGCAACCCCCTGGTCAGCCAGCTGCTGGGGGCGTTCTGGGACGTCTACTACCAGTTGCGCGACCGGCTCGGCGCGCCGGACGAGCCGCCGGGCGACGTCGTCAAGCGGCACCGCGACATCTACACGGCCGTGCTCGCGGGCGACCGGGCCGCCGCCGTGGCCGCCGTGCACGCCCACTTCCTGGGCGTACGCAACCGCGTGGCCCGGATCCGCGGCTGACCTCCCCCGGGCTGCGCACCGGCTTCACGCGCGTCGGCGGCGGCGCTCGCGGGTCAGGCGGGCCAGCGTTCGACGCGGCGCCAGCGCTCGCGCCAGTCCGCGTACCAGTGCGCGAACCAGGGGTGCGCGCCCGCGAGCGGCATGATGTACGCGACGGTCTCCAGGTAGTAGCGCCGCTGGAACCGCCACGGCATCCGCTGCAACTGCTGCACGTTGCTCACCCGGTCGGCGAGCTTCACGAGCACGGCCTGGGGCGGCGCCTTGACGAGGGAGGCGAGATAGTCGGCCTTCACCGCCCCCGGCTGCTTGGTCACCCATCTCACCAGCGCCGCCACCCGCGGGCCGAACCGCCGCGCGACCTCCGACTCGGTGCACGGCGTGTCCTCCACCACGTCGTGCAGCACGATCGCCACCAGCACGTCCCTGTCCATCGTCCCGGCGCCGATCACGGCCACCTCCAGCGCCTCGAACAGATGCTCCAGGTACGGCCGCCCGGTCGGCCGCTGCTGGACCCCGTGCCGCCGTCCGGCGAAGGCGACCGCCTCGCGCAGGACACCGACGGTCTCCGGCGGGAGCGCTTTGGCCAGCGGGCCTTCCGCCTCGGGCCAGCAGGTCCAGCTCGTGAAGATCTCCATCCGGTTCCTCTCGACTTGGCCGCCGAAGCGTGTCCTAGGCTGAGGATATGGCCGAGATCGCCGTCCCCGACGGCTCGTGGAGGTTCAACGGCGAATTCCTGCGCATCGTGCCCGGCAGCGACAAGGACGTGCACGAGCTGCGCAGGACTCTGGGCGAGGTGACGGTTCCGCTCGAAGCGATCGCGAGCGTGGCGTTCGAGCCGGCGCGCAAGGGCGGCCACATACGCCTGCGCCTGCGCAAGGGGGCCGACTCCCTCTCCGACGCGGTCGCCGGGTCGCTGGGCCCGCCCGCCGACCCCTACCGGCTGGCCGTGCCGAAGGCCCGCGTGGGCGCCGCCGAATACTTCTCCGACGAGATCCGCGACACCCTGCTCGTCTATCAGACGCCGAGCGCCCCCTGCGACGACTACCTCCTGCCCGGGCCGTCCGTCCCCATCTCGGCGACGGCGGGCGACGGCACGGCGGTCTTCGACGGCGAGCGGGTGCGGCTGGAGTGGACCGGGTTCGCCAGCTCGGACAAGGAGAAGGCGGGCTCCCAGGAGTTCCCGCTGTCGGACCTGGTCGGGGTGGAGTGGAAACCGCAGTCCGGCATGGGCTACGGCACGCTGCGCTTCAGGGTCAAGGGCGAAGGGCCGGCGCTGCCGCCGCAGAAGGACCCGCGATGCGTGTCCTGGGGCATCCAGCGCTTCGGCGGCGCGACCGCGCTGGTGGCGGCGGCCGTGCTGGCCCGGCTGCCGCGCAACGTCGCCGAGCTGCCGCCGCCGCCCGTCCCTGACGACGTGCACGACGCGGTCCTGCGCCGGCTGGCCGAGCTCGGTGAGCTGCACCGGTCGGGGGTGCTGACGGACGAGGAGTTCGCCACGGCCAAGCAGGCCATGATCCGCCGCCTTCAGGATCCCTGACCCGGAGAAGCCCCTAAGAGCAGGACGATCGCGACGAAGGGGATTGAGATCATCTCACTGGGTAAAGAGATCGGCGTGAGCGATTGGTTGATGAGAGCGCTGGCCGCGTACGGCGAGATGCTGTTCGCCCTGCCGCATGCGGACGAGACCTGCTTCGTGAAGGTGCCCGACGACCTGTCGGAGCTGGCGGCCCGCTGGCCCGAGGCCTTCGCCCCAGACTGAGCCGCTCAGCCGAACCCCGCCCAGCCGGGCGGGAGCAGGCCGGACATGACGACGGGCACCCTCCACAGCAGGGAGAGTGCCCGTTCGGTGATGGTGCGCCGCCAGGGACTCGAACCCCGGACCCGCTGATTAAGAGTCAGCTGCTCTAACCAACTGAGCTAGCGGCGCAACACATGTAACTGTATCAGCCGCCCAGCACTGCCCGCACATCACCCGAGCCGGCCCGCCAGCCTCTCGTACGCCCCCATCACGAGGTCCCAGAACCCCTTCACGTCCAGCGACGTGGCCACCAGCGCGTTCGGCCGCCGGTCGCCGAGCTTGAAGTCCGTGACCGTCATCCCCCGGGTGTAGGTCCCGGTCGTCTCCACGTTCACCACGGCGGGCACGCAGGTGAACAGCGACGGCTCCAGCACGTACGCCACCGCGCACGCGTCATGGATGGCCGGCCCGCCGTCGGCCGTCACCACCCCGTAGAACTGCGCGGCGGGCACCAGCAGGTCCGCCAGCCGGCCGAGCGGGCGCATCCGGTCCAGGACGGCCGAGGTCACGAGGGCCGACAACGTCACGTCCAGCCCCAGCATCGTCACCGTCCAGCCGGCGTCGAAGACGATCGCGGCGGCCTCGGGATCGGCCAGCATGTTGAACTCGGCGGCCGGATTCGTGTTCCCCCGGGTGTAGGAGCCGCCCATGATGACCAGGTCGCGGGCCCACTCCACGACGCGGGGCTCACGGCGTACGGCGAGGGCGATGTTCGTCAACGGGCCGACGGCCACCAGAGTGATCTCGCCGGGGGCGGCCCGCAGCGTCTCCACGATGAAGTCGACCGCGTGCCCGTCCGACGGCCCGCGCTCAGGCGCGGGCAGGACCACGTCGCCGAGCCCCGTCGTCCCGTGCACGTGAGCGGCCCGCACCGTCTGCCGCATCAGGGCCCCGGCGCTGCCCGGCGTCACCGGCACGTCTCCGAGCTGCAGGAACTCTCTCAACGCCAGCGCGTTCGCGGTGGTCAGCGAGAGATCGACGTTCCCGCCCACCGTGGTGACGCCGACCACGTCCAGCGCACGGGAACCGGCGGCCAGCGCCAGGGCGAGCGCGTCATCGATGCCCGGATCACAGTCAATAAGAACTTTTGTCACGGAAACGGAGGATACGCATAGATCGGGCCGGGCAGCTCCCCCAAAGCTGCCCGGCCCGATCGGCGGCGGTCCAGGCCGACGCTTTCCCCCAAAAACGTCGGCGGTCCCGCACTGGCGAACCGCGGTCCCCCTCCGCGTCCGCATCGGTGAAGGTCTGCTAGGTCGCAGGACTCTTGACCTGCTACAACGCTACCGAGACGAATGCAACGGTCGCGTCATAACGGGGTCGAATATCTGTTTAATCCACCTACGGAAGACCTATGGAAGTTCCAGCCGGACCTCTGTGCCTTCCTCCAGCGACCTGCTCACCGTGCAGTACTTCGCATGGACCCGCCCGGCCACGGCCCTGAACACCTCGTCCGCCGCCTCCGACGGCAACTCCACGTCGTAGGTGAGCGTCACGGGGCCGAGCTTGTTCGCCTCGACCTTCTCCGCCTGCACCGTCATCTCCAGCCGGACCAGCCGGTGGCCGCGCTGGGCGGTGAGCGGCTCGACCGTCACGATGTTGCAGCCACCCACCGCTGCCAGCAACAACTCGACCGGACTGAACACTCCATCCTCGTCACCGCCACCGATCCGCACCTCGGCGCCACGGCCGTTCGTGGCCCGGAATCCACCCTCATCGGTACGCTCTACCCGCACGTTAGCCATGTTTCAGACCCTACTCAGGAACCTCTCATGTTCGTTCAGCATCGTGGTTGGCATGGCTAGCGAGGCGAATGCGAATCAGGGACCCGTGCTCTTCTGGTGCGGTGTCGCGGTAGCTGAGTTCGGCGCGATCCAACCGGGATTCGGCTATCCGTGGAGTCCGACTGCCTATGCCGCCGCGGCGCTGCTCGTCGCGCTCGGCTTCATCAGCGTCAAGGCCGCCGACTACCTCCGCACCGAGGAGGCCAGGCAGCGCCTGCGGCTCGGCGGCTACCTGGCCGGAGCGCTGCTGGTGGCACACCAGTTCAGCTCCACGGCCTCTACGACCGGGCTCAGCCGCGCGGGCTCGCTGATCCTCTACGCGATGGCGGCCGTGATGGCGGTCTGGAGCCATCGCGTGCCCGAGACGACCCGGGGCACCGTGCTGATCGCGACCGGTCTCGATCCCAGCGACCTGCGCACGCGCCTGGCCGCGGCGGCGAGCGCGGGGGCCGACACCGTCGCCGTCTACCGGACCGAGCGGGCCACCGACGAGCTGCGCGACCTGGAGGCCCGTTACGGCCTGATCCTCGTCGTCGGCAGGGAGCACGATCCGCGGATCAAGGAGCGGCTGAGCGCTTCCGGGCTGAGTCGTGAGATTCCCGACATCGCCGACCGCGAGGTGGTGGTGGCCGGTCCGCGCCAGTTCAAGCGGTACGTCGCCGGCGCGCTGTCACGCCTAGCCATCCCGAGGTCACAGATTCATTTCAAATCGGGGCAAAAGGTTTAGCCTCACATTACGCGCCGTCTGCAACCGTGGGTCACGGACAAGGAGGCAAGGTTGACGACTTCTGATATCGCCGGGTCCGCAACGTCTAATATCGCCGGGTCCGCGATGACCTCTCATATCGCCGGGTCCGCGATGACCTTCCCCGGGAGCACCCGGGTCGAGATGGTCATGGGCATACCGGTCAGCGTGGACATCCGCACCGCTCTCCCCGCACGTGAGCTGGCCCCCCTGCTCGATGACGCGTTCGCCTGGCTGAGGTGGGTGGACGACACCTTCAACCCGGCCAAGGAGGACAGCCAGATCGGCCGGCTCAACCGCAGCCAGACGATCAGGCAGATCCCCGAGCTCATCGAGGTCCTGCACCGCTGCGACGAGCTCAGCCGGGCCACCGACGGCTGGTTCGAGGCCCGCATCAACGGCGTGATCGACCCGTCCGGCTACATCAAGGGATGGGCGCTGGAGCGGCTGTCCCGGGCCCTGTCCAACGCGGGCGCGGGCGACCACCGCATCACCGCCGGCGAGGACATCAGGGTGCGCGGCTCGGCCGCCCCCGGCAAACGCTGGCGCATCGGCATCCGCGACCCGCGCACGAACGTGATCCGCAAGGTCGTCTTCGCCAACGACCTGGGCATCGCCACCTCGGGCGGCTCGACCATCGTCAACCCGCACACCGGCGAGGTGCAGAACGCGCTCGGCTCGGTCAGCGTGATCGGCCCCGACCTCGGGGTGGCCGACGCCTACGCCACCGCCATCTACGCCATGGGCCCGCTACTGGCCAGGCGCTTCGCCGCCGAGCTGGCCGCGTCGGGGCCGTACCAGACCATGATCATCAGCCGGGACGGCCAGGAGGTCAGCACCCCCGGCTTCATCGACTACAGCGGCGCGGAGGCCCGCCTCGCAGGCTGAGCACACCACCCGGCCCGCAGCGGACACAGCCGGACGCCCAGCCGGATTCCCGACCGGATTTCGGCTGAACGTCCGACCGGATCTCCGGCCGGACGCCCAGCCCGGGATCGCGGCCGGATTTTCTGGGGGTGATCGGCTAGGCGTCGGGGTGCTTGCGCAGATATTCGATGTAGATCGGGCGCAGCGCCTCGCCCAGCTGGCCCTCACCCGCCGCGATGGCATCGCTGAGCAGCGCGGAGACCCTGCTGAGGTCGTTGGCGGTCTCATCCTTGTGACCGCTGGCGGCCTCGGCGGCCGGGATCACCTTCAGCAGGTCCCACAGAAACCCCAGGTCCCCATGACGTACGGCGTAACGCACCGCCCGATCGTGCAACTCGTCGGCCGGCATCGCTTCGAGCCCGTTGGCGTCCATCTCGCTCCCTCCCTTGCACGCCCCTTCCCCACGCGGGCCGACGATAACCGGCGGCTACCTACAGTGAGCGACGGTCATCACAGTGACCGCGCCTCTATCGCTTTGCCGAGCTGAAGTGGGAGGATCAACCAGCGTGAGATTCATCATCAGAACCCTTGCGGCGGCAGTGGCCTTGTGGGTCGCCATCCAGATCGTTCCCGGCATCGAAGTCGGGGGCCAGTCGAACACGGCGAAATACTGGGGCGTCCTGCTGATCGTGGCGCTGATCTTCGGTGTCATCAACGCGATCGTCAAGCCCATCGTGAAGGCGCTGGGGTGCGCGATCATCGTGTTGACCCTCGGACTGTTCCTGCTCGTGATCAACGCGGCCATGCTGCTGCTGACGAGCTGGATCGCCGGTCAGCTCGACATCCCGTTCCACGTCGCCAACTTCTACCCGGCCGCGTTCTGGGGCGCGATCATCATCAGCGTGGTGAGCTGGCTGCTGGGTCTGTTCATCCCCGACAACGACTGACCGCCGAATGGAGCTTGACGGCGCCGGCCTGACCTGCGCGCAGGTCTACGAGGCCGCGTACGACGGGGCCCGGGTCACGATCGGTTCGCCGGATCGGGCCCGGGCTTCGTGGGCGACCGCCCAAGGGCTCACGGGCCTCGTGTACGGGCGCAGCACGGGGGTCGGCGCCAACAGGGACATCGTCGTCAAAGCCCCCGGCCTCGACCTGCTGCGCAGCCACGTGTGCGGTGCGGGCCCGCCGATCGAGCCCGCCCGCGCCCGGGCGATGCTGGTCGTACGCCTCAACCAGCTCGTCGCCGGCGGCTCCGGCATCGACCCGGCCGTCCTGCCCGTGCTGGCCGACGCGATCAACGGCGGCTTCACCCCGCCGATCCAGACGTACGGCGCCATCGGCACCGGCGACCTCGCGGCCCTGGCCACCACCGCCCTGTGCCTGCTGGGCGAACTCCCCTGGCACCACGACCCCCGCCCCGGACACCCCTCGCGGCCCCACACCGAACTCCACCCATCCCCCGGACACCCGGAAGCCACCGACCCCCGGCACCACGCACCCACCTTCCTCCTGGCCTCGGACGACGCGCTGCCCTTCATCAGCTCGGGGGCCGCCACCCTCGCCGACGCCGCGATCGCCTGCCACCGCCTGCGCCTGCTCCTCGACGCCGCCATCGACGTCGCCGCGATCTCGTTCACCGCCGTGGACGCCTCGGCGGAACCGCTGGCCGCCGCCGTGCAGGAGGCCCGCCCGCACCCCGGTCAGGCCGCCGTGGCCGCCCGCCTGCGCGGCCTGCTCACCCGGGGACAGGCCGTCCGGGTCCAGGACCCGTACGGCTTCCGCGCCTTCGCCCAGGTGCACGGCGCCGCCATGGAGGCGCTGGACCGGGCGACGGCCACGGTCGAGACCGACCTCAACGCCGCGATGGAGAACCCGCTCATCTCCGGCACCCTCGCCTGGCACAACGGGAACTTCCACGCCGCCCCCGTGGCGCTGGCCCTGGATCACGTGCGGGCCGCGCTCGTACAGACGGCTCAGCTCAGCACGGCTCGCCTGGCCACCCTCATGGATCCGGCCTACACGGGCCGCCACTCGTTCCTCGCCGACCGCCCCGGCGCCTCCGGAGCCCTGATCATCGAGTACGTGGCCCAGGACGCCCTCGCCGAGCTCCGCCACCTCGCGACCCCCGTGACGACGGGCACGGCGGTGATCTCCCGGGGCTCCGAGGACCACGCGAGCTTCGCCACCCAGGCGGCCCGCCACGCCCTGCGCTGCCTGGAGCCGCTGGAGATCGTCCTGGCCTGCGAGCACACCGCCGCCACCCGGGCGCTTCGCCCGCCACCCGCCGACCGCCCGCTCACCGACGACCTGAACGCCTCCCGTGCGGCCCTCTCGCTCCACCGCCCGACCTGAAGCCCGTCACGACAGCCCGTCACGACACCTGCGCGACCGGCCTGAAAGCCCGTCACGACAGCCCGTCACGACACCCGCGCGACCGACCCGCGTTCCCTGAGCGTGGGGGTCTGGACGACCCGGCGGCGGCGGGTGCCGCCGTCGGCCGCCGCCGAGATCAGCCGCACGGCCGCCCGCACGATCCCGTCGATGTCCCAGTCGACCGTCGTCAGCCCCGGCGTGAGCAGCCCCGACATGGGGTGATCGTCGTAGCCCATGATCGACACATCGCCGGGGACGGACAGCCCGAGCTCCTGAGCCGCCGCGTACACCCCGTACGCGATCGAGTCGGCGAAGCAGAAGACGGCGCTCGGCTTCTTCCTGGTCAGGATGTCGTGCGCGGCCCCGGTGGCGGCGATCAGCCCGTGCGGCGCGGTGACGACCTCGATGTCCAGCCCGAGCCGATCGGCCTCGGCCGTGACAAGGACGTCGGCGGGACGATCGGGCGTGCTGGCCGTGGTCGGCGTGAGGACGGCGATGCTGCGATGGCCCATGGACCGCAGGTGCTCCAGCGCCAGCGTCACCCCGCGCCGGTTGTCGAAGACGACCTCTCCGGCCGTCCCCGCGAGCGAGTCGCCGATCGCGACCACCGGCAGCGACTCGCACAGCTCGGGCCAGAACCCGGCCGCCGGATCGACCGGCTGAACGATCATGCCGTCAACCCGCTGGTCGCGGAGCTGCTGGGCCAGGGCCCGTTCGCGGCTGGGGTCGCCGACCGCGTCGAGGATCAGGGCATAGCGATCCTTCTCCCGCAGTCCACGGGAGATGCCGACGGCCAGGGACTGTTGCCACAGGTCTTCGAGCGAGCCGCAGAGCAGCCCGATCATGCCGGTGCGGCCGCTGGCCAAGGCTCTGGCGATGGGATCGGCCTCGTAGCCGAGCTCGGCCGCAGCAGCGCGTACGCGCTCCATCGTCTCCTCTGAGACCTGCAACCCGCGCAGGGCATAGGAGACGGCCGCCGGGGAGAGGCCCGTGGCCTGGGCCACCTCACGGATCGTGGCTCTCTTGCGAGGCATCTCGCCAGCTTATTGCGTCGCGACGACAGAAGCCCGGCCCAACCGCCAAGAGCGCCGTTGACAAATTAGGAGGTGAAGCGGTTCACTGAACCGTATCACTGAAGCGTTTCACTAGCCTCACGTCGCAGCGTAACGGGTTTACCTGTAATGTAAGTAGGAAATGAGGGGAGGTAGTGGTCGTGACCATCGACGTTCATCAGCATTTGTGGACCGGTTCGTTCGTCGACGCCTTGCGCGGCCGCACGTCCCCGCCCTACCTCGACGGCTGGACGCTGATCCTCGACGGCGAGCCGCCCTACCCGGTCGATCCCCAGGACCACGCCGACCGCGACACCACCGGGCTGGAGCTGGCGCTCGTGTCGCTGTCGAGCCCGCTGGGCATCGAGTTCCTGCCGCCGGAGGAGTCCTGGCCGCTGCTGGACGCCTACCACGACGGCGCACTGGCGCTCGGCGAGCCCTTCGGGGTCTGGGCGGCCACCTGCCACAGCGAGCCCGACCCGGACCGGCTGGCCAGGGACCTCGACCGGGGGTGCGCGGGGCTGCAGATCCCGGCGACGGCCGAGCCTGACGACCGCCTGCTCGACGTGCTGACCGAGCGCGACCTGCCGCTGTTCGTGCACCCGGGGCCGGCGGCTCCCGCGAATCTGTTCGCGCACTCGGGTGCGGCCGCGCCCGCCAAGGCGTGGTGGCCCGCGCTGGTCCCGTACGTGCAGCAGATGCACGCTTCTTGGCACTACTTCCACGCCGTCGTCAGGCCCAGGCACCCCAGGCTGCGCGTCTGCTTCGCGCTTCTGGCCGGCCTGGCCCCGCTGCACTCCGAACGCCTGATCGCCCGCGGCGGCACCAACCGCGGCCAGGTCGACCAGAGCTTCTTCGTGGAGACCTCCTCCTACGGCCCCCGGGCGATCGACGCGATCGTCAGGGAGCTGGGCATCGACGTCGTCGTCAACGGCTCAGACGCCCCTTACGCCACCGCCCCAGACCCCGGAATGGGCACCGCCGCCGCCCACGCCATCCAAGTCGCCAACCCCCGCCGCCTCCTGACCAGGAAGGCAGCAGCATGAGGGTTTTGCGAGGGAGTGCCGTCGTCTGGAGGAGTGGCGGGAGCGCAGCGACCAGAGCGGGGGAAGGCGGCGGCGTAGGGCGACCGAGCCCAGCCGAACGGAGAGAGGCCAGTAGACACAGCGGGGGAAGACGGCGGCGTGAGGCGACCGAGCCTGCCTCCACGGAGTGGAGGCCATCAAATGCAGAAGGGAGACTCGTACGTGAGCACGAACCAGATCCAGGACGGGGGCACCTGTGCCCGGCTTCCCGAGCGCACTCTCGACCGGCGTGAGCTGCGCACGCTGGTCAACGACCTGGCCGCCAACCCACAGGAATGGCGTGAGCAGGTGGAGTTCCCCGCGGACGGCGGACGGCACTACGCCTCGCTCTACCGGGACGCGTACGTGGACGTCTGGCTGCTGTGCTGGCGCCCCGAGGACGACACGGGCTGGCACGACCACGACATCTCCTCCGGGGCCGTACACGTGGTGCAGGGCGCGCTCGCGGAGTGCAACCCGCGCATCGGCGGCGAGCACCTGGAGACCCTGGTGACGGAGGGCCAGTCGTTCTCGTTCGGGCCCGACCACATCCACCGGCTCAACGGCGCGGCGGACAACAGCGTCTCGATCCACGCCTACTCGCCACCGCTGTGGCGGCTCGGCCAGTACTCGATCGACGGCACGGGCGTCATGCGCCGCGTCTCGGTGAGCTACGCCGACGAGCTCAGGCCCATGGACGACGCCGTGGTGGCCTGAGTTTCAACGGCCCTCAAAGGTTCTTCGGCCGGAGCACGCAGCAGCTTCCGCAGGCCTCGACGTCGGGCAGAGTGATCCACAGGCAGCACGTCCTGCGGAAGTAGCCGCCGTCGACGGGCTCGACCAGCCCGTCGACCGGCTTGCCGATCTCCCGCAGCAATGTCATGTAGTCGCCGGGCGCGATCGTGGTCAGCGGGTGCGCGAACGCCTCCGCCGTGGACCCCCACAGCGTCCGCTCGCCGACCTTGGCCATGGAGTTGATGGCCCGGATCAGCGGCGACTGCGCTTCGGCCAGCGCGTCGCCGATGGCCCTGGCGCCGGAGGTCCAGCTCACGCGGGTGGCCGCGATCGTCACCCCGGCGTCCGACACCTTGAAGTACGTGTCCGCCAGCCGCATGACCGGCACTCGCCCGTCCAGCGCCCAGCCGAGCGCCATGGGCAGGGTGTGCCAGTAGCCGAACGTCTTCCAGAACAGCGCCGCCCCGACGTGGTGTGGCGCGTTCCAGCGCGCGGCCGTCTGGGTGATCAGCTCGTCCAGCAGCGTGTACGGCTCCCGCAGCAGCTCGGTGACGGCGGTCCAGGTCTCGTCGGGTTCGATGACAAGAGCGGGCTCCACCCCGAGCACCCCGCCGCGCCCGTCGGCGACACGCTGGAGCGTCTCGGTCAGCACGCTGGATCCTCCTGCTAAAGGTTAGGCTTACCTAAAGTAGCAGGGCGTCCAGCGAACCAGCCAGCCACGATCTGCACGAAGACCACGCCCAGCCCCACCGTCAGCGGCAGCGACCAGCCGCCGGACGCCTGCCTGAGGAATCCGAACACGAGCGGCCCCACCGCCGCCACCCCGTAGCCAACGGACTGGGCCACCGCCGACAGCGCGGTCACCGCGGCCGGATCGGCGGGCCGCATCGCGATGATCAGCAGCGCCAGCGAGAACGAGGCGCCCTGCCCGATCCCGAGCACGATCATCGACAGCCACGGCAGCGCCGTCGGAGCCAGCAGCACGCCCAGATACCCGAACACGGTCAGCACCCCCGCCCCCACCACGTACGGCACCTGCGACGCCCGCCGCCCGGCCAGCACCGGGACCGCGAGCGAGGCCCCCACCTGGACCAGGTTCGTCAGGCTGAGCAGGTAGCCCGCCTGGTCCGCGGGCAGGCCGGCCTCCAGGTAGATCGTCGGCAGCCAGGCCAGCATGACGTAGAAGGTGAGCGACTGCAGGCCCATGAGCGCCGTGACGTACCAGGTCGTCCGGCTGCGCAGCACGGTGCCGAACGGTCTCGGCCCGCTCTGCGGCCCGGCCTGCTTGCCCAGCGCCTGCGGCAGCCAGAGCAGGGCGGCGAGCAGCGCGGGCACGGCCAGCAACGCGGAGACGCCGCGCCAGCCGTACCCCGTGGCGTGTTCGAGCGGGATCACCAGCGCGGAGACGGAGGCGGCGCCGGCCACCACCGAGGAGACGTAGACGCCGGTCATGAGGTTGACCCGGGTGGGGAAGTGCTGCTTGACGATGCCGGGCATGGCCACGTTCATGACGGCGATGGCGGTGGCGGCCAGCGCGGAGCCGAGGTAGAGCACGGGCGCGCCGCCGAGGCCGCGCAGCGCCACGCCCGCGGCGATGACGAGCAGGCCGGCCAGCAGCGTGCGGTCGAGCCCGATGCGGCGGGCGAGCAGCGGCGCGATCGGCCCGAACACCCCCAGGCAGACCACCATGACCGTGGTGATCGCACCGCCGCCCGCGGCCGTGAGGCCGACGTCGTTCATGATCTCGTCGAGTAGGGGGGAGACACCCGCGATGGCGGGGCGCAGATTGAGCGCGGCCAGGACGAATCCGGCCACGAGCAAGGCGGATCTCAACGACATAGGGGACCACTCTCGCATAGGCCCTTGACAACGTTGTCTACCCCCCGCAAGTAGGAAATGATCCTGGCGTGAGACCGACGATGAAGGACGTCGCCTCGGCGGCGGGCGTGGCGCTCAAGACCGTCTCGCGCGTCGTGAACGGCGAGCCCGGCGTGCATCCCGCCACCGCGGAGCGGGTGCGGGCGGCCATCGACCGGCTGGGCTACAGCCGCAACGAGAGCGCGCGGGTGCTGCGCAGGGGCACGACCGCCACGATCGGCCTGGTCATCGAGGACGTCGCGGACCCGTTCTACTCGGGTCTGAGCCGCGCCGTGGAGGACGTCGTCATCGAGCACGGCTGCCTGCTGCTGAGCGGCTCGTCCGGCGAGGAGCCCGGCAGGGAGCGGGAGCTGGTCGAGACGTTCTGCGCGCGCCGGGTGGACGGGCTGATCATGGTGCCCGCCGGCGACGACCACACCTACCTGCGTCCCGAGCTGGAGACCGGTACGCCGGTGGTCTTCGCGGACCGGCCGCCGGGCGCGGGTCTCGACGTGGACACCGTGCTCGCCGACAACGTGGGCGGGGCCGCCCAGGCCGTCCGCCACCTCCTGGGCCACGGGCACCGCAGGATCGCCTTCCTCGGCGACGACCCGGCGATCTTCACCGCGGCCGAGCGGCTGCAGGGTTACCAGGAGGCGCTCGGCGGGCTGTTCGACGAGCGGCTGGTGGTGATGCGGTCGCCGGCGCCCGAGTCGGTGCGCGCGGACCTGGCCCGGCTGTTCGACTCGGACGATCCTCCGACGGCGCTGTTCACCGGCAACGGCCGTTACACCGTGACCGTGCTGCGGGCCCTGGCCGGGCGGCGGCCCGCGCTGGTCGGGTTCGACGACTTCGAGCTGGCCGACCTGCTCGACCCGGGGGTGAGCGTGGTGGCGCAGGACCCGGCGTGGATGGGGCGGGTGGCGGCCGAGCTGCTGTTCCGCCGGTTGCGCGGCGACGCGGGGCCGCCCGAGCACATCCAGCTGCCCGTCCGCCTCATCGCCCGCGGCTCCGGCGAGCTGCCGGGCGAGGCCCCGTACTAACACCGGCCTCCCGCGAAGCCCCGTACTAACTCCGGCCTTCCGTCGAAGGGACGGGTGATGGGCGCAGCGCCTTGGCGAGCGCGAGCGCGACCACGATCCCCGCACCGCCCGCCGCCGCGATCGCGTACCCCGGCGCGATCACCTCCCCCAGCGCCCCCACCAGCGCCGCACCGGCCGCCTGCCCGGTCATCAGGCCCGACGACTGCAGCCCGAACGCCTGCCCCCGCACCTCCTCCGGCACCGCCTCCACGAACCGCCGCTGCAATCCCAGCTGGTACGACAGCCCGGCCGCCGCCACCGCCGCCAGCACCGAGGCCCACACGATCCCCGGCCACAGAGCGAACCCCAGCCACGGCACCCCGAGCAGCACCGCCAGCGGCAACGACAGCCGCTCCCGCAGCGGCGGCGCCGCGAACCGCCCCACCACGAACTGCCCGGCCGCCATCCCGCCCGCGGCCGCCGCGAGCACGACCCCGGCCGCCCCCTGACCACCCAGGTAGGGCACGACCATGGCCTCGGCCCCCGCCAGGAACACGCACGGCAGCCACTGGGCCAGCAGCAGCCCGCGCACCCGCCTGTCGGCCACCAGCCGCCGGTTCACCCGCAGCGTCTCGCGCACCGCCCCGGCCCCGGTCGCGCCGCGGGCCGGCCGGTTCGGCAGGCCGGTCCTGAGCACCACGGCGGCCACGAGGGACAGCGCCGCGGTGGCGGCCAGCCCGCCGGACGGCCCGGTGACGGCCAGGAACGCGCCCCCGGCGGCCAGCCCGACGACCTGCGCGCTCGCCGAGGCCATGTTGAGCATCGAGCGCCCCAGCACGAACGCGTCCCCCGGCAGCACCTCGGGCAGCATCGCCATCCGCGCGGCCAGGAACACCGGTGACAGCAGCCCCGTGACCAGGACGAGCGCCAGCATCGCCCACACCGGCAGCCCCGCGAACGCCAGCAGCAGGCACGTCACCGCCCTGACCAGCTCACCGGCCACCATCAGCGCCCGCGGCCGCACCCGGTCGGCCAGCGAGAGCAGGAACAGCCCGCCCACGATGTACGGGAGCCAACCGGCCATGTACGCCGCGGCCGACAGGCCGGGAGAGCCCGTCCGCGCGTACACCAGCACGGACAGGGCCAGCATCTTGATCACGTCCCCGCCGACCAGCAGCGCGAAGCTGCCGAACAGCACCCGGAACTCCTTGACGGCGAACACCTCGCCGAACGTCGCGCCCTTCACGCCCCCGATGCTCCGGCCCATCCCACAAAGAGGCGACTTTTTCGGATATAACCGAAAGGTGCCCGTGACGATCGAGGTCACCCCCCAGGACCTGGTGGCCAGCAGATTCGCGATCTCGCCGATGATCGAGACCATGCACGCCCACTGGGTGCTGGCCGGCCGCTTCGACGCGGGCGTGCACGGCCGGTGGGTCGCGCGCCGGCGGAGCACGTACCAGGACCTGGAGCGGCGGCACCCCATCCTGCGGGCCGCCACCGTGATCAGCGGCAACAGAGGCGACGCGAACGTCGACTTCATCGCACCGCCGCCCGAGGCGGTGGACGTGCCGTTCGAGACGGAGCTGGCCGCCCTGCGGGCCAGGCCGCCCGCGCAGGCCCACGCGGAGATCGCCAGGGTGCTGGCGCGCCGCCCGGCGACGGGCCAGGTCAGAGAGCTGCTGCTGGGCCCCGGGGTGGTGGAGCTGCTGGCGCAGGCGTACCAGGCGCTCTGGAGCGAGGTCCTCGCGCCCGAGTGGCCGCGGTTCCGGGCGATCCTGCAGCGGGACGTGGCGCAGCGGGCGGGCCGGCTGGCCGCCTACGGCTGGGCGGCGGCGCTGGAGGATCTCAGTACCAGCGTCCGCTGGCGACCGCCGGGCCGGATCGAGGTCGAGCTGTCCTTCCCCGGGCGGCTGCACCGGCTCGGCGGCAAGGGGCTGCTCTTCCTGCCGTCGGTGTTCATGACCAGCATCGGCGCCTGCCTGAGCGCGGCCTGGCCGTACGCGCTGATCTATCCCGCCAGAGGCGCGGCCATCGCCCCGAGCGCGACCAGCCGCGACCTGCCGGCGCTGATCGGCCGCAGCCGCGCGCGCATCCTCGCCGAGCTGGCCGAGCCCGCCACCACCACGCAGCTCGCCGCCCTGCTCGGGCAGAGCGTGGGCACGACCGGCGGCCACCTCGCCGCGCTGCGCGGCACGGGCCTGATCGCGGGCACCCGCACGGGCCGCAGCGTCCTGTACGCCCGCACGGCGCTCGGCGACGCCCTCATCAACGGCTAGCCTTTTCCGCAGAGCACAAAGGTATAGTCGTTGCGCATCGATTCAGAAAAGATGTTCACGGATCGCATCCAGGAGCGCGCGCATGAATGCCGCCGACGTCGCACCCGAGGCGCAGGCCAGGTTCCCCCATGAGCTGATGTACGCGGCGGCCCAGCAGTACTACATGGAGGACGCCACGCAGGGCGACATCGCCAAGCGGCTGGGCGTCAGCAGGGCGACCGTGAGCAGGCTGCTCACCGAGGCCCGCAGGCAGGGCATCGTCGAGATCAAGGTGCACAGGCCGGCCACGCTGGAGGACGGCCCGCTGGCCGCCGAGGTGGCCCAGGCCCTCGACCTGCGGCGCGTCTACCTGGTGCCGAGAGTCAGCGGCCACGCGCTGGGCCCGTGGCTGGCCCCCGGCGTGACCCGCGCGCTGGCGCAGGTCGGGCTGGAGTCCGGCGACGTCGTCCTGGTCTCGTCGGGCACCACCGTCTACGAGTGCGCCCGCGAAGGTCTCGGGCAGTATCCGGGGGTCACGATCGCGCCCGCCGTGGGCGGCCAGGAGGAGCCCCAGCCCTGGTTCCAGACCAACGAGACCACCCGCATCCTGGCCGAACGCGCCGGCGGCGTCCCCGCCTACCTCTACGCGCCCGCGCTGCCCGGCCCCGAGCTGTTCTACTCGCTCCAGCACGAGCCCTCCGTGCGCCGGGTCATGGACCTGTGGGCGCACGCCAAGTGCGCCGTCGTCGGCGTCGGCTCGGCGCCGCTGATGCGGCAGATGGTGCCGGCCTTCATGCCGCGCGACGCCGACAGCCTGCGCAGGGCCGTGGGCGACGTGTGCATGCGCGTCTACGACCGCGACGGCGCCCCGATCACCTATCCGGGCAGCGAACGCCTGGTGGCCCCCAAGCTGGAGGAGCTGCGCCGCATCCCGCACACGATCGCGGTCGCGGTCGGCGCGGAGAAGGTGCTCTCGATCGTCGCCGGCGCCAGGGGCGGCTATTTCAACCAGCTCGTCACGGATGCCCCGACGGCAGAGGGCCTGGTGGCGGCCGCCCATCAGCTCTGAACACATGTGCTGGACAAATGTTCTGAGCGCGCGCTAACGTGAGCCGCACCACAGGATGTGCCCTCCTGTGAGGGCATGTCCCTGTCTCGGGGGCAGCGAGCGTTATGAATCCGTCCGCGAGGACGTAGCGAGTGAGGAATGAACCCGTGAACAGAGCTCAGATGCGGACCTCCGCGTTCGCCGCAGCGGCAGTGCTCGCAGGAGCGGCCCTGACCGCGTGCGGCTCGGGCGCCGGCTCCGGCTCCACCGGCGGGAGCACCGGCGCCGGCGGCGCCGAGAACGCCAAGGTCGCCTTCCTCATGCCCGACCTCGCCTCGACCCGTTACGAGCTGGCCGACAAGCCACTGTTCGAGGCCAAGATGAAGCAGCTCTGCCCGAGCTGCGAGGTCATCTACCAGAACGCCGACTCCGACGCCGCCAAGCAGCAGCAGCAGGCGAACTCCGCGCTCGCCCAGGGCGTCAAGGCGATCGTGATCGACCCGGTCGACTCCGCCGCCGCGGCCACCATCGTCAAGACGGCGCAGTCGCAGCAGGTCCCGGTCATCGCCTACGACCGCCCGATCCCGGCCACGCCCGCCGACTACTACATCTCGTTCGACAACGAGAAGATCGGCTCGCTGATCGCGCAGTCCCTGGTCGACCACCTGAAGAAGGAGAACGCCGAGGGCGGGATCCTCCAGGTCAACGGCTCGCCCACGGACGCGGCGGCCGGGCTGATCAAGAAGGGCATCCACAGCGCGGTCGACCCGAGCGGCTTCAAGCTGCTGGCCGAGTACGACACCCCCGACTGGCAGCCGGAGAAGGCGCAGACCTGGGTCAGCGGCCAGATCACCCAGTTCAAGGACCAGATCGTGGGCGTGGTCGCGGCCAACGACGGCACCGGCGGCGGCTCGATCGCCGCGTTCAAGGCCGCCGGCGTGAAGGTGCCGCCGATCACCGGCAACGACGCCGAGCCGGCCGCCGCGCAGCGCATCATCGCGGGCGACCAGTACAACACGATCTCCAAGCCGATCAAGATCGTGGCCGAGGCGTCGGCGAACGTGGCGTGGGAATTCATCCAGGGCAAGAAGCCCGCGGGCAAGACCACCCTCTACAACACGCCGTCCGAGCTGTTCGTCCCGGAGGTCGTGACCCGGGAGAACATCAAGCAGGTGCTGTTCGACAGCGGCATCATGAAGGCCGCCGACGTGTGCACCGGCGAGTACGCCAAGGGCTGCGAAGAGCTCGGCATCAAGTAGGAGAGCGCCGATGACCGTCCTGTCCCTGCGCGGGATCAACAAGACCTTCGGTGCGGTGGCCGCGCTCACCGACATCGAGCTCGACGTCGCCCCCGGCCAGGTCGTCGCCGTCGTGGGCGACAACGGCGCGGGCAAGTCGACGCTGGTCAAGATCCTCTCGGGCGTCCACCCGCCCGACTCGGGCACGATCACGTTCGAGGGGCGCTCGGTCGAGATCCCCACCCCGGCCGCCGCCCACAAGCTCGGCATCGCCACCGTCTTCCAGGACCTGGCGCTCTGCGAGAACCTCAACGTGATCCAGAACCTGTTCCTCGGCCAGGAGATCCGCCCGCTGCGCCTGAACGACGTGGCCATGGAGACCCGCTCGTGGGAGCTGCTCCGCCAGCTCTCCGCGAAGATCCCGAGCGTACGGGTGCCCGTCGCGGCCCTGTCCGGCGGCCAGCGGCAGACGGTGGCCATCGCCAGGTCGCTGCTCGGCGACCCGAAGGTCATCATCCTCGACGAGCCGACCGCCGCGCTGGGCGTGGCGCAGACCGCCGAGGTGCTCAACCTGGTCGAGCGGCTGCGCGAGAACGGCCTGGGCGTCATCATGATCAGCCACAACATGGCGGACGTGAAGGCCGTGGCCGACACCGTGGCCGTGCTGCGGCTCGGCCGCAACAACGGAGTCTTCGACGTGAACGAGGTCTCCGCCGAGGACATCATCGCCGCCATCACCGGCGCCACCGACAACGTGGTGTCCAGGCGGGCCGCCCGCGAGCCGGCCGCACGTGGTGAGGCCGCGGAAACAGCCCAGGGAGGGCAGCTGTGAGCGCACTGAAGGAGGGCGCCGCCGCCACCGACCGCCAGGACGAGCGGCTGCGGGACCGTGAGGGGCTGCGCGGCGCGCTCGCCGACGTGGTCGAGCGGGCCAGGGGCGGCGACCTGGGCGTCATCCCGGTCGTGGTCGGGCTCGTGGTCATCTGGACGGTCCTGCAGATCCTCAACCCGATCTTCCTGTCCAGCGCGAACCTGGTGAACCTGACGCTCGAGTCCGCCGCCGTCGGCATCATCGCGCTCGGCATCGTGTGCGTGCTGCTGGTGGGCCAGATCGACCTGTCGGTCGGCTCGGTCAGCGGGCTGTCCGGCGCGGTGCTCGCGGTGCTGTTCGTGAGCGAGGGGCTGCCGGTCTGGCTGGCGATCCTGGCCTCGGTGGTCATGGGCGCGGTCATCGGCTGGGTCTACGGGCAGCTGTTCAACAGGTTCGGGGTGCCGAGCTTCGTGATCACGCTGGCCGGGCTGCTGGCCTTCCTCGGGCTCCAGCTCTACGTGCTGGGCACCAAGGGGTCGATCAACCTGCCGTTCGACTCGGGGCTGGTGAACTTCGCGCAGCTCGACTTCGTACCGGCCTGGTTGTCGTACACGTTCGCGGTGGTCGCGGCCGTGTGGCTGTTCGCCAGCGGGTTCCTGCACGCGCAGCAGCGGCGCGCGGCCGGGCTGTCGGCCAAGAGCGTGTCCACGCTGGCGCTCAGGAGCGTGGCGCTGCTCGTGGTGCTGGCCTTCGTGGTCTGGTACCTGGGCCAGACGCGCGGTGTGGGCTGGATGTTCGTCTTCTTCGTCGCGCTGGTGCTGATCATGCACTACCTGCTGTCGCGGACGAAGTGGGGCAGGGCCGTCTACGCGGTCGGCGGCAACGTGGAGGCCGCGCGCCGGGCGGGCATCAACGTCAAGGCGATCTACACCTCCGTGTTCGTGCTCTGCTCGACGTTCGCGGCGGTCGGCGGCATCCTGGCCGCGGCCAGGCTCGCGGCGGCCAACCAGAGCAGCGGCTCGGGCGACGTCAACCTCAACGCCATCGCGGCGGCCGTGATCGGCGGCACGAGCCTGTTCGGCGGGCGCGGCACCGCGTTCGGCGCGCTGCTCGGCATCATCGTCATCCAGTCCATCTCCAGCGGCCTGACCCTGCTCAACCTGGACTCCTCGATCAGGTTCGTGGTCACCGGCGCCGTGCTGCTGCTCGCCGTGATCGTCGACTCCGTGTCGCGCCGGTCGAGGACCTCTCACGGCAGGGCATGATGGCGATCATCTGCGTGGACGCGGGGACCACGGTCATCAAGGCGGTCGGATACGACTCCGCCGGCGCGGAGGCGGTCGTCGCCCGCAGGGAGACCGTGGTGTCCAGGCCCGCGCCCGGCCACACCGAGCAGGACATGGACGCGGTCTGGGCCGCGGTCGCGGCCACCGTGCGCGAGGTTGCGGCGGAGCTCGGTGAGGTCGCGTTCGTGGCCCTCACGGCCCAGGGCGACGGCTGCTGGCTGGTCGGCCCTGACGGCGCCCCGACCGGGCCCGCGATCCTCTGGAACGACGCCAGGGCCGCCGCCTCCGTAGCCGCCTGGACCGGGTCCGGCCTGGCCGAGGCGGCCTTCCGGCTGAACGGCTCCTCCGCCGCGTCCGGGCTCCCGCACGCGATCCTGACCTGGCTGCGCGCGAACGACCCTGAACGGCTCGACCGGTCGAGCGCCATGCTCACCTGCGGCGGCTGGATCTTCGCGAAGATGACCGGCGAGCTCGTGGCCGACGAGTCCGACGCCTCCGCGCCCTTCATGAACCTGCGCGAGCGGGCCTACGCGCCCGAGCTGCTCACCATGTTCGGCGTGGAGTGGGCCGAGCGGCTGCTGCCCCCGATCCAGTCCTGCCCCGTCGCCGAGCTGACCTCCGGCGCCGCCGGGGCGCTCGGGCTGCCCGCCGGGATCCCGGTCGTGCTGGCCCCCTACGACATCGCCGCCACGGCGCTCGGCTCGGGCGCGGTGCGGACCGGACAGGCGTGCGCCATCCTCGGCACCACGCTCTGCACCGAGGTGCTCGTCGAGTCCCCCGGTCTGGACGGCGACCCGACCGGCATCACGATCGCGCTGCCCGGGGGCTACCTGCGGGCCTTCCCCACGTTCGCGGGCACGGAGGTCGTGCAGTGGACCTGCCGGCTGCTGGGACTGTCCGGCCCCGCCGAGCTGGGCGAGCTGGCCGTGCGCAGCTCGCCGGGCGCGGGCGGGCTGACGTTCCTGCCGTACCTGTCGCCCGCCGGTGAGCGTGCGCCCTTCTCCGACCCGCTGGCCAGGGGGTCGATGATGGGGCTGTCGTTCGAGCACAGCCGCGAGGACGTGGCGCGGGCGGCGCTCGAAGGGCTCACCATGGTCATCAAGGACTGCCTGGCGGCCACCGGGGCGGAGCCGACGGAGCTCCGGGTGTGCGGCGGCGGCTCGGCCAGCGCCACCTGGCTCGGCCTGATCGCCGACATCACCGGGCTGCCCGTGCGCCGCTCGGCCGACGCCGAGGTGGGGGCGCGGGGTGCGTACCTGGTGGGGCTGGCCGCCACGGGTGCGGCGCCGTCCGTGGCCGCCGCCGCCTCCGAGCACGTACGGCTGCGCGACGCGGTCGAGCCCGATCCCGTACGCGGGAGCCGCTACGCGGAGCTGTTCGACGACTTCCTGACCCTGCGCGGGACCAGCGCGGGAGCCTGGCCGCTGCTGGCCGGGATGCGCGAGCGGAGCTGGGACCGTACATGAGCGTGTGGATCGGCGTCGACCTCGGGACGCAGAGCGTCCGGGCCATGGCCGTCAACGAGAGCGGTGACGTGCTCGGCTCGGCGAGCCGAGCGCTGACCAGCCACCGCGACGGGCCCCGCCACGAGCAGGACCCCGAGCAGTGGTGGCGCGCGCTGGCCGAGGCGACCCGCGAGGCCCTGCGGGACGTGCCATCCGCGCAGGTCGCGGGCCTGGCCGTGGACGCGACATCTGGAACGGTCCTCCTCACCGGCCCCTCGGGCCGTGCGCTGACGCCCGCCCTCATGTACGACGACCGGCGCGCGGACGCGGAACGGGTCAACGAAGCGGGCGCGGCGGTGTGGGAGCGGCTCGGCTACCGGCGCATGCAGCCCAACTGGGCGCTGCCGAAGCTGCTGTGGCTGCTGCGCGACGCCCCTGCGGACGCCCGGCTGGCCCACCAGAGCGACTTCGTCAACCGCCGCCTGGTGGGACATGAGGTGGCCACCGATCTCAGCAACGCGCTCAAGACCGGCGTGGACCTGATCGAGGAGCGCTGGCCGCTGGAGGTGTTCGACGAGCTGGGCGTGCCCGCCGGGATGCTTCCCGAGGTCGTGCGGCCGGGCACCCGCCTGGGCGTGGTGTGCGCGGCGGCGGCCGGGGAGACCGGCATCCCCGAGGGCACGCCGGTGATCGCCGGGACCACGGACGGCTGCGCGGCCCAGCTCGGCGCGGGCGCCCTGCGGCCGGGGAGCTGGAACTCGGTGCTGGGCACGACGCTGGTGCTGAAGGGCGTGACGAAGGAGCTGATCCACGACCCGCTCGGGGTGGTGTACTCGCACCGCGCGCCGGACGGCTCGTGGCTGCCCGGCGGCGCGTCCAGCACGGGCGCGGGAGTGCTGTCACGCGACCTGCCGGGCCGCGACCTCGACGCCCTGAGCGCCGAGGCCGCGGCCCGTTACAGCGCTTTCGGCGGCCGTCCTGAAGGGCCGCCCGCCGTCACCTACCCGCTGGTGTCGCGGGGCGAGCGCTTCCCGTTCGCGGCCCCCGGGGCCGAGGGCTTCACGCTCGGCGACCCGGCCGACGACGTCGAGCGCTACGCGGCGATCCTGCTCGGCGCGGCCTTCGTCGAACGCCTCTGCTTCGACTACCTCCACCTGCTCGGCGCCCCCGTGGACGGCGAGATCATCCTGACCGGCGGCGCGACGAAGAGCGCCTACTGGACCCAGCTCAGGGCCGACGTCCTGGGCCGTCCCGTGACGCTGCGCGAGAACGCCGAGCCCGCCCTGGGCATGGCCGTGCTGGCGGGCGGCGATCCGGGCCGGCTGATCAGGACCCTGGCCGTGGTCGAGCCGTCCGGTGTCGATCTGCGCGAGCCGTACCTGCGCTTCGTCGCCGAGCTGGAAGGCCGCGGCTGGCTCGACCCGGCCCCCGCCGCGCACGCCCGCGAAAGAGCCGCCCGATGACCGGACCCCGAGAGAGGACCGGGCTCGCACGCACCCGGGAGAGGACCGCCCGATGACCGGACCCGCACGCGCCCGGGAGAGGACCGCCCCATGACCGACCTCGTGCTCGTCCGCCACGGCGAGACCGTCTGGCACGCCGAGAACCGCTACGCGGGGCTCAGCGACATCGACCTGACCCCGCGCGGCCTCGAACAGGCCGACCGGCTCGCCGGCTGGGCGGCGGGGGCGGGCCTGACGGGCGTCTGGGCCTCCACGCTGAGCCGCGCCAGGATCACCGCCGAGGCCAGCGCCGGCAAGGCGGGCCTGACCGTACGCGTCGACGCCCGGCTGTGTGAGCTGGACTTCGGCGAGGGCGACGGCCTGACCTCGGCGGAGATGCAGGCCCGCTTCCCGGAGGCACGCGCCGCCTTCGAGTCCGACCCCGCCGGACACCCGCTGCCCGGCGGCGAGGACCCGCACCAGGCCGCCACCCGGTTCGTCGCGGCCCTCCAGGACATCGCCGCCGCCCACCAGGGCGGCCGCGTGCTGGTGGTCGCGCACACGACCGCGATCAGGCTGGCCCTGTGCCGGCTGATCGGCGTGCCGCTCGGCGAGTACCGGCGGCTGTTCCCGCGCCTCGACAACTGCGCGCTGACGGAGCTGCGGCTGCCGGAGCCGGGTGCGGGGCGGGCCGCGTTGCTGCAGTACAACTCCCCGATTGGAGCCGTTCGTTGACCACCCGAGTCCTCGCCGCTGGCGACCACTTCGTCCAGAACCGCCTGCTCATCGACGCGCTCAGGCGCGAGGTCCCCGGAGAGGTGGACATCCGCGAGCTGACGCTGCCCTGGCCGGTGGAGCCGTTCGGCCGGGTGGGCGAGGTGGACGAGGCCTCCGACGTGGAGGACGCGCTGATCGAGGCCCTGCGCGGCGTCGAGGTCTGCGTGACCCAGATGGCCCCGTTGACCCAGCGGGTCCTGGACGCCTCCCCCGATCTGCGGCTGTTCTGCGTGAGCAGGGGCGGGCCCGTGAACGCGAACCTGGAGGCCGCCACGCGGGCCGGGGTGGCGGTGACGTTCGCGCCCGGCCGCAACGCGGTGGCCACCGCCGAGCACACCCTGGCCATGCTGCTCGCCGCCACCCGCAGGATCCCCCAGACGCACGCCGACCTGGCCGGAGGCGTGTGGCGGGGCGACTACTACAAGTACGACAACGTCGGCCCCGAGCTGGACGGCAACACGGTCGGCCTGGTCGGCTACGGCGCCATCGGCCGCCGCGTGGCCCGCATGCTCGAAGGCTTCGGCGCGGAGGTGCTCGTCCACGACCCGTACGTGGACGTCCCCGGCCGGGTGGAGCTGCCCGAGCTGCTGAGCCGCGCCCACTTCGTCTCCCTGCACGCCCGTGCCACCCCCGAGACCACCGGCATGATCGGCACGGCCGAGATCGCCGCCATGCCCCGCGGCTCGGTGCTGGTCAACTGCGCCCGCGGCGCGCTGCTCGACTACGACGCCGTGTGCGACGCGCTCGACTCCGGCCACCTGTTCGGCGCCGCGATGGACGTCTTCCCCGAGGAGCCCATCCCGGCGGACTCGCGCCTGCTGCGCACCCCCAACCTGGTGATGACCCCGCACCTGGCCGGGGCCAGCAAGCAGACGGCGATGAAGGCGGCCTCGATCGTGGCCGCCGACGTGGCCCGCTACGTGCGTGGCGAGCCACTCGCCCACTGCGCCAACCCCGCGCTGGCTAGCCCTTGAGCGCGCCGGCCATGAGCCCGCGCATGAAGAACCGGCCGAGCAGGACGTAGATCACCATCGTCGGGATGGACGCGAGGATCGCCGCGGCCATCTGCTGGCTGTAGGGGGTGGCCTGCGCACCCGCGATGTTGTTCAGCATCACGGTCGTGGGCCAGCTCGTCGGCCCGGTCAGGAAGACGGCGAACAGGAAGTCGTTCCACAGCGAGGTGAACTGCCAGATGACGACCACCGCGATCGCGGGCCCCGACACCGGCAGCACCACCGACCAGTACGCCCGCAGCATCCCGGCCCCGTCCACCCTGGACGCCTCGATCAGCTCGTCGGGGATCGTGACGTAGTAGTTGCGGAAGATCAGCGTGCAGATCGGAATGCCGTACACCACGTGGGCCAGCACCAGCCCGGGGATGCCGCCGTAGAAGACGCCGTCCAGCCCGGTCGTCTCGTTCAGCCACACGAGGAGCTGCACGAGCGGGATCATCACCCCCTGGTACGGGATGAACATGCCGAACAGGAACAGCGTGAACAGCACGTCCGCGCCGGGGAAGCGCCACTTGGACAGCACATAGCCGTTCATGGACCCCAGCGCGCACGACAGCAGCGAGCCCGGCACGGCCAGCAGCACGCTGTTCCACAGCCCGGGGGCCAGCTTCTCCCAGGCCACCCGCCACGCCTCGCCCGTCCACGTCTGCGGCAGATTCCAGGCCTGGCCCGGGTCGGCCTCGGTGAGCGGCTTGAAGCTGGTGACCAGCAAGACGTAGATCGGGATGAGGAAGACGACCACGAAGAAGATCAGCAGGCCGAACCTCGCCCAGGTGAAGACCGCCGCCTTGCGCCCGGCCACCGCCGTCATGATCGCCTCTCCTTACGCACCGACCAGATCAGGTACGGGATCACGAAGACCGCCACGCTGAGCACGATGTACGAGGCGATCGTGGCCCCCTTGGCCGGGTCGTTGGAGTCGAACACCGCCACCCACATGAACACCGCGGGCACGTCGGTGATGATCTGCTTGCCGGACACCGCGACGATCAGGTCGAACACCTTGAGCGAGATGTGCCCCAAAATGATCAGCGCGGACAGGGTCACCGGCCTGAGCAGCGGCAGCACCACATACCGGTAGACGCCCCACTCGTTGCAGCCGTCCACCCTGGCCGCCTCGCGCAGGTCCTCGGGCACGCCGCGGAACCCCGCCAAGAACAAAGCCATGACATATCCGGACATCTGCCAGACGGCCGGGAGGGCCATCGCGGCCATCCCCCAATCCGGATCCCTGAACCACTGCCACTGCGGCAGCCCGATCCAGTCGAAGAGCCGGTTGAGCCCGACCGCCCGCTCCCCCGTCCCCGAGTTCATCAGCCACCGCCACACGATCCCGGTCGCGACGAACGAGATGGCCATCGGGAACAGGTAGATCGCCCGGAACGTCCCCTCGCCCCTGATCCCCTTCTCCATGAGGAAGGCCAGCAGCCAGCCGAGCACCAGCGCGCCCACCACGAAGGTGATCGTGAACACGATCGCGTGGTTGACCGAGATGTGCCAGCGGGGCTGGTCCCAGATGTCGATGAAGTTCCGCAGCCCCACGAACTCACCCTCGGACACCTGATCGTGCTTGTCCGTCATGGCCAGCCGGAAGTTCCAGCCGAGCATGCCGTACACGAAGACGCCGATCAGGATGATCGACGGCGCCACGAGAAGGAGTCCGGGCAGCCACGTGCGCGCCCGCCTCACGATTGATCTCCTCCCATAGGCAGGGCAGGCCGTTGCGACCTGCCCCGCACCACGAGCTCGGTTGACTGCCGGCTATTGGGCGTTGGACTTGGCCGCGTCGGCCAGACCCTGCTGCAGGGCCTTGACGTCCTTGCTGCCGATGAACAGCCCGACCGCCTCGGTGATCGAGGCCAGCCACGGCTGGTTCACCGACACGCCGTGCTGGATCGACCCGGCCAGCTTGTTGCTGGACCAGTCCTTGAGCGCGTCGGCCAGGTAGTCGGTGTAGAGCGACTGGTCGGCGTCCTTGCGGGCGGGAATGGAGCCCTTCTTCGGGTTGAAGGCGTCCTGGCCCTCCTTGCTCGCCGCCACCTTCAGCCACGCCATGGCGCCGTCACGGTTCTTCGCCCCCTTGGGGAGGGTGAAGCTGTCGGACAGCCACAGGTAGGTGCCCTCGGTCCCAGGGGACGGCGCCCAGTCGAAGTCCGTCTTCGACGTCTTGCCCAGGCCGCCTTCCGGCGGGTTGTGGAAGTAGCCGTACGCCCAGTCGCCCATGATGTTGAACGCGGCGTCACCGTCGGCGACCTGCTTGGCCGCCGGCTGCCAGTCGTCCTGAGGGTCGCCCGCGTACGTCATGATCTTGGCGAAGCTCTGCAGCGCCGTGGTCACCTGCGGGCTGCTCCAGTCGCCGCCCGGCTTGAACAGCGCGTTGTAGGCGTCGGTGCCCAGCGAGCCGAGCAGGACGCTCTCCATCAGGTGGGTGACCGTCCACTCGGAGCCGATGGACAGCGGGATCTTGCCCTTGGCCTTGACCTTCTCCAGCGCCGCGATGAACTCCTCGATCGTCTTCGGCGCGGCCGCCACGCCCGCTTCCTTCAGCACGCCGGGGTTGAACCACAGGACGTTCGACCGGTGGATGTTGACCGGCACCGAGTAGATCTTGCTGTCGACGCTGATCTGCTCGACGAGCTGCGCGGGGAAGACGTCCTTGAGCTTCAGCTCGTCGTACAGCGGGGTCAGGTCCTCCAGGTTGCCCGCCTTGATGTAGCCCTGCAGCTCGGCGCCCGCGTGGCCCTGGAAGGTGTCCGGCGGGGTGCTGGCCTGCAGCTTCGACTGCAGCAGCGCCTTGGCCTTGTCACCGGAGCCGCCCGCCACCGCCGCGTCGAAGAAGGTGTAGTTCGGGTTCTTCTCCTCGAAGATCTTGCGCATCGCCTGCAGGCCGTCGGCCTCACCCGGCCCCGTCCACCAGGAGAAGACCTCAACCTGCTGCTTGCCGCCGCCACTGGACGCCGGCGCCTGGGACGCCTGCCCGCCGCTGCCGCCACCGCCGCAGGCCGCCAGGCCCAGCACGCTGACCATCGTGATCGAGACGGTCGCTAACCACCGTCGCATCGCACACCATCCCTTCGAATCCCCCCGAAGCAGGTGATTTTGACAACGTTGTCAACAACGGCTATCAACCCACTTTCCGCGGCGGTGCGTCAAGGGAGTGCGGGTAACAGCTCCGCATATTCACCGAATGCGCTCCAGCGTCCCGCCTGGTCCCGTCACCACGGTGACGCTGAAGTCGTAGCTGGTGCCGGGCAGGTCGGCGCCGCCGGAGGCGACCACCAGCGCCCCTTTCGACACGCTCAGCCCGACCAGGGCCAGCAGGTCACAGCCGCCGTCGGGCAGCCAGGTGGCCAGCACCACGTCGGACTCGGCCAGGCGTACGGGGAGATCCAGCTCCGCCATCCTGCCCAGCAGGCCGGCGTGCGACATGCGGCCGCCGGCCAGCACGAGGGCGTCCTGCCGCTTGGCGTCGAGCGCGGGCAGCGCGGTGGGCTCCAGCGTGAGCAGGCTGCGGAAGTCGATGGTGTCGAGCGCCGCGCCCAGCGAGATGACCTGGCGCACCCTCGACTCCTCGGCCGCCTGGATCGCCGTCTCCGCCAGGTCGGGCGTGGTGATCAGGGTGCGCGCCTCGCATGCGCGCAGCCACGTGGCCATCTCCTCCGGCTTGAGCGCCGGATCGATCGGCGCCGCCACCCCGCCCGCGGCCAGCACGGTGTGCGTGGCCAGCGTCTGCGCGCCGGCCGTCGAGACGTGCACGCCCACCACCTGGTCGCGTCTGGCGCCCCTGCGCACCAGGCCGGAGGCCGCCCTGGTCACCTCGGTCACCAGCCGCCGGTAGCCGTAGACGTGACCGCCGCGCAGGTCGACGAGCGCCGGGCGGTCGCCGCGCTCATAGGCCCGGCGGAACACGTCGTGGATCACGGTGCCGGTGGTCGAGGCGGTGGGCTTCATGCCCGACAACGTACGGCCGCCGGGCGGGCCGCAACATCCACCGATGTATGTAGCCCGATGTGCATTAATGCGGCTCGCCCGCGGTCTGTGTGGGCGGGCCCGAGCCCTGCGCGACTCGAGCCCGCTGTCACGTGCCCAGAGCCGGGCCCCCACCCCTCCGAGGAGGCCCAGCCCCTTGCGGACACGCGACGTCATCACGCGAGGGGGACACACCCCCCGCGACTCCCCTGATGCGCGGAAGGGGCGCTTGATCCGCCCGGAAAGCAGGCTTCCGCGTACGACCCAAACGGTAGGCGTGCACCCGGCACCGGCACATGCGCTGACATGGCCATTCGAAGGTGTAAGCGGACCGCCCCCGCCATGTGTAGGGCATCATGCAGCCTCAGCGACCCTGAGTCATCCACACCGCGATCTGTGTACGGCAACGCGGGCTCAGCGGCCCTCGATCACCCACCCCGCGGTCTGCGTACGGCGACGTCAGCGGCCCTCGATCACCCACGCCGCGATCTGCGTACGGCGACGTCAGCGGCCCTCGATCACCCAGGCCGCGATCTGCGTACGCGTGGAGAACCCCAGCTTGGCCAGGATGTTGGCCACATGCCGGGCGGCGGTGGCCGGGCTGATGACCAGCTCCCCCGCGATCGCCCGGTTGCTGAGCCCCCGCGCGATCAGATCGGCGATCTCCCGTTCCCTCGCCGTGAGCCGGCTCTCCTGCCCGGCGGGCACGACCGGCGAGACCGGCGGCTCCGGCAGCGCGCCGTCGAGCGCGCACGCCACCGCCTGGTCGGCGGTCATGTTCGTGCCCTCGGCCCACAGCACGTCCACCATGGCCGCGCCCAGCCCGGCCCGCGCGGGCTCCAGGAGGACCTCGGTGCGCGCGTCCGGCTGCCGGCCGCGCAGCGCGATCGAGGCGGCGACCAGCAGGACCGCCCGCCGCTGGTCGCCCTCCGCCGCGACCAGGCAGGCCCAGGCGTCCAGCCGCCTGGCGATGCCGGTGCGCAGCCCCGCGTCCCGGCTGAGCACCAGGGCCTCAGTGAGCCTGGCCCTGGCCTCCACCAGG
Organism: Nonomuraea rosea; assembly: GCF_039539705.1. NCBI lineage: Bacteria > Bacillati > Actinomycetota > Actinomycetes > Streptosporangiales > Streptosporangiaceae > Nonomuraea > Nonomuraea rosea. The sequence continues at coordinate 388,672 of NZ_BAABDQ010000006.1, forward strand.
TCGCCCTGGTCCAGCGCGACCCTGCCGAGCCCGGCCAGGCAGCTCACGATCTGCTGCCTGGCGTCCACGTGCCGCAGCAGGCGCAGCCCGGACTCGTAGTGCCGCTTCGCCGTCGCGGCGTCCCCGGAGCGCCTGGCCACCTGGGCCAGGCCGATGTGACTGAAGGACTGGCCGACGTGGTTGTCGAGCTCCCTGCTGATCGACAGAACCTCCTCGAACGCCCGCTGCGCCTCGTGCAGGCGGCCCCGGTGCAGGCCGTAGCTCGCCTTGGCGCCCTGGGCCAGCGACTCCAGGATGCGGTCGCCCGACCGCCTGGCCGTCTCCAGCGCGCGGGCCAGGGCGGCCTGCTCGCCGGTGAGGTTGGCCAGCAGGATCGTGCCGATGGCCTCGCCGTAGCCGTCCTTGGCGCCCACGCACAGGCCCAGCCCGGTACGGGCGCACCGCCTGGCCAGCTCCAGGTCGCCCGCCTCCGCCGCCAGCTCGCCGCGCAGGATCGTGGCCTGCCCGCGCAGCCCGGGGCGTACCTGCGGGGCGTCGAGCGCCAGCAGCCGGTCGAGCCGCTCGGCCATGTCCAGCTTCCGCCCGCTGCCGATCAACAGGAAACGCGTGTCGGTCAGCAGGCCGAGCGCGGTCTCCGGCACCCCGATGGCGATCGACCAGTCGCAGGCCGCGCCGACCTCGGCCTTCAGCGCGTCGAACAGGTTGACGTAGCGCTCGACCACCGGCCACGACGCGCGCGTGCCCGGCGCCAGCGACTCCTTGAACCTGGTGGCCATCCTGGCCAGCGCCGTCAGGTGTTTGCGCCGCAGCTCGGTCTCCTCGCCGGACTCCGCGAGCTGTTCGAGCGCGTATTCGCGAACGGTCTCCAGCAGCCGGTAGCGCGCCTGGCCGGCGATCTCCCCGTCGAGGGTGACCAGCGACTTGTCCACCAGGTCGCAGAGCCGCAGCAGCACCTCCTCCTCCGGCAGCCCGGGCCCCGAGCACACCGACTCGGCCAGGTCCAGCGTCCAGGAGGAGCGGAAGGCGGCCGCGCGGCGCAGCAGCAGGCGCTCCTGCTGGGTGAGCAGCCGGTAGCTCCAGTCGACCGCGGCCCTGAGCGTACGGTGCCGGGCCGGAGCCGTACGGGCCCCGCCCGCCAGCAGCCTGAACCGGTCGTCGAGCCGCTCCACGAGCTGCCCGACGGACAGGACCCGGACCAGGGCGGCGGCCAGCTCGATCGCCAGCGGCAGCCCGTCGAGCGCCTGACACAGCTCGACCACCAGCGGCGCCGTCTCCCCGGTCAGCTCGAATCCGGGCCTGGCGGCGGCGGCCCTGGTCACGAACAGCCGCACGGCCTCGCTCTCCACCCCGTCCACCCCGAGCGGCGGCACCCGCCACACGCTCTCGCCGGGTACGCGCAGCGGCTCGCGGCTGGTGGCCAGGATGGTGAGCCCCGGGCAGGCGCTGAGCAGGTCGCGGCACAGCTCGGCGCACTCGCCGATCACGGGCTCGCAGTTGTCGAGCACGAGCAGCGCGCGCCGGCCGCCGATCGTCTCGGCCAGATCGCCCGCGATGCCGAGTGCGGCGGCGACGTGCTCCCTGAGCTCGCCCTTCTCCACGTCGGCCAGCTCGATCAGCCACACGCCGCCCGGATGGCCGGCGGCGAGCCCGGCCGCGAGGCGCACGGCCAGCCGGGTCTTGCCGATGCCGCCGGCCCCGCAGAGGGTCACGGCGCGGGAGACGCGCAGCAGGTGGACGAGCTCATCCACATCGGATTCGCGGCCGACGAACGTGTTCGGCTCGGCCGGCAGGTTGCTGAAGTCGGCAGATCGCAACATCACTGTGAGTGTGTCATCAACTACGCCGCGCGCCCAGACCTTAATCGATGGAGAACTGTCGGTGCCCGCGGGCACACTCAAGACATGGCCGATGAGCCCCTCGAGCTCGGCGAGATCTCCTTCTCCGACTGGCATGCCCACACGGACAAGCTGGCCGAGGTCGGCTTCCTGACGATCGCCAGGCGGCTGCCCTCTCTCGTGCGGCAGGCGATGCGGATGGCCTGGCGCGCGAGCCCCCGCGACACGGCGGCCACGGTCACGCTCAACCTGCTCGGCGGCGTGTTCACCGCGTTCGGGCTGCTCGCGACCACCGGCGTGCTGACCGCGCTGTTCAGTGAGGGCCCGACCCCCGACCGCGTGATGGCGGCCCTGCCCAGCCTGGCCCTGGTCGGCGCGGCGGCGGCGCTGCGCACCGCGGTGCAGGCGGGCGCGGGCTGGGCCCAGGCCCGCCTCGACCCCCAGGTCAGCCGGCTCACGGAAGAGCGCCTCTACGGCCTGACCAGCCGCGTCGACCTGGTCTCCTACGACGACCCGGAGTTCCACGACGCCTTACAGCGGGCCAGGCTGCGCGGTGTGGCCATGGCCGACTCGGTGGTCACCGCCGCCATCGACGTGCTCACGGCCACCGTCGGCCTGGCCGCCGTGGCGGGCGTGCTCGGCGTCCTGCACCCGGTGCTGGTCCCGCTCCTGCTGCTGGCGGTGGTCCCCGACGCCTGGGCGATGGTCCGCAGCGCGCGCATGCGCTACACCACCCTCTACGCCCTCATCCCCGCGAACCGCCGCAAATGGATCATCGCCGAGCTGCTGGCCAATCGCGAGTCGGCGGCGGAGGTCCGCTCGTTCACGATGCGCGGCTTCCTGCTGCGCATGTACGACGCGGTCGCCAAGGCCGAGCAGGACGTCATGCTCTCGCTCGCCAAGCGGCAGACCTTCGCCAGGCTGGTCGGCGAGGCGCTCGGCGGGCTCGGCGCCGCCCTGGTCTACGTCGCCCTCGGCATCCTCCTGGCGGCGGCCGCGATCCCGCTGGCCGTGGCGGGCACCGCGGTCCTGGCGATCAGATCGGGCCAGTCGTCGCTGGCCAACTTGATGTACGCCACCAACCGCCTCTACGAAGAGGGCCTCTACTTCACCGACTTCCTGGAGTTCTGCGCCGACGCCGAACGCCGCCTGACCCGCCCGCGACCCGCCGGGATGCCGGCCGGCTTCGAGCGCATCACCGCCCGGTCCATCTCCTTCACCTACCCCGGCGCCGAGGAGCCCGCGCTGCGCGACGTGTCCGTCGAGATCAAACACGGCGAGGTCATCGCGTTCGTCGGCGAGAACGGCTCCGGCAAGACCACCCTCGCCAAAATCCTGTCCGGCCTGTACGAACCCGACACCGGCACCGTCCACTGGGACGACACCGACCTGACCACCGTCAGCCCCGAAG